>NZ_JBHWUO010000003.1:99075-304629 GCF_042736975.1 Streptomyces sp. NPDC059989 | reverse complement strand
TTGAGTTCTCAAGGAACGGACGCTTCCTTTGTACTCACCCTCTCGGGCTTTCCTCCGGGCTTTCGTTCTGTTCTTGCGTTTCCGACTCTATCAGAGTCAGTCTCGCTTGCTTTCCAGGTTCTTCGCTTTCGCGTTTTCCCTTTCCGGCGGTTCCGACTCTATCAGATCCTTTCGGGCCTGACTGCCAGTCAGCGGCCTCCCGCGGAGCGGAAGTTGTTGCTGTGCTTTCGGGGCTGTTGGGCCCTTCCGGCGAGTGAGACAGTAGCGGATTCCCTGCCCCCGAAGCCAATCGGCGGCTGCGTCCTGGAACGCGGATTCCTCATTCGCAAATACGCATGAAAATGAGACGACAGAGTGCGTCGTTCGTTCGAATGTGTAGTGCGGGATGGCTGTCCGGGGACCGACCGGGGTCGGCGCTCACTTCGGACAACTCGAAGAACCTTACGGATCGGGCACGGGTGTGTCAACCCCAGGCTGACCGGCCGGAAATGCTCACGCCGTGCTCACCTCCCGCGGGCTACCCTCGGTCCCATGACTACGCATGCGCTCACGCTCAGCCTTCGCTGGTGGGCCGCCTGACGGCGGCCGACCTTCCACGCGAGCACGCATGCGCTCACGGCCGCCGCTACGGCGGCCGTTTTTGTTTCTCCCCTCCCGGGAGTGGCTCGGTCGCCCGACGCGTCGGCCCCGACACCACTCACACAAGGGAGAGCAGGACATGACGAGGATCTTCAGCGGGGTCAAGCCGACCGGGCATCTGACGCTGGGGAACTACCTGGGGGCCGTGCGGCAGTGGGTCGCCGCCGACCAGGAGCCGGACGACGCGCTGTTCTGCGTCGTCGATCTGCACGCGCTGACCGTCGAGCACGAGCCGGCGCGCGTACGACGGCTCAGCCGGCAGGCGGCCACGCTGCTGCTCGCCGCCGGGCTGGATCCGCAGCGGTGCACGCTGTTCGTGCAGAGCCACGTCGACGAGCACACGCGGCTGGCGTACCTGCTGGAGTGCACCGCCACCGACGGCGAGCTGCGGCGGATGATCCAGTACAAGGAGAAGGCCGCGAAGGCGCAGGCCGCCGGGGAGGGCGTACGGCTGTCGCTGCTCACCTATCCGGTGCTGATGGCCGCGGACATCCTGGCGTACGGGACCCATGAGGTGCCGGTCGGTGAGGACCAGCGGCAGCACGTCGAGCTGACGCGGGATCTCGCCGTGCGGTTCAACCAGCGCTACGGGCACACCTTCACCGTGCCGAAGGCGATCCATCCGGCGGTCGCGGCGCGGGTCATGGACCTGCAGGAGCCGACCTCGAAGATGGGGAAGTCGCACGAGAGCGGTGCGGGGATCGTCTATCTGCTCGACGAGCCCGGGGTCGTCCGCAAGAAGGTGATGCGGGCGGTGACCGACAGCGGGGACGGCGGCGTGGTCCACGACCGGGAGGCGCGGCCGGGGGTCGCGAACCTGCTGGACATCCTGGCGGCGTGTTCCGGAGCCGATCCGGCCGTCCTCGCCGACGGGTACAGCGGGTACGGCGCGCTCAAGCAGGATGTGGCCGACGCGGTGGTCGAGCTGCTGCGGCCGGTGCAGGAGCGGCATGCCGAGCTGGCCGGCGATCCGGCGGAGGTGGAGAAGGTGCTGCGGGAGGGCGCCGGGCGGGCTCGGGAGCTGGCGCGGCCGGTGGTGGACCGGGCGTACGAGGCCATCGGCCTGCTGAAGCCCTGAAGGGGTGTCGCGGATAGGGGTGCGGGTGCGGGCTCGCGCTTGTGCGGAGCCCGTACCCCTTACCTCTTGCCCCTTTACCGTCGCTCAGCTGTTGCCGGAGGCGAGTTCGCGGCTGCGGTCGCGGGCCGCTTCGAGGGCGGCGATCAGGGCGGCCCGTACGCCGTGCTTCTCCAGCTCCACGATGGCGTTGATGGTCGTACCGGCCGGGGAGGTGACGGCCTCGCGGAGCTTGACCGGGTGCTCGCCGCTGTCGCGGAGCATCACGGCGGCGCCGATGGCGGCCTGGACGATGAGGTCGTGGGCCTGGGCGCGGGGCAGGCCGAGGAGGATGCCGGCGTCGGTCATGGCCTCGACGAGGAAGTAGAAGTAGGCCGGTCCGGAGCCGGAGAGGGCCGTGGCCGCGTCCTGCTGGGACTCGGGGACGCGCAGGGTCTTGCCGACGCCGCCGAAGATCTCCTCGGTGTGGGCGAGGTGCGCGGCGGTGGCGTGGCTGCCGGCCGAGATGACGGACATGGCCTCGTCGACGAGCGCGGGGGTGTTCGTCATGACGCGGACGACGGGGGTGCCGGGGGCGAGCCGCTCCTCGAAGAAGGAGGTGGGGATGCCGGCGGCGCCGCTGATGACCAGGCGGTCGGCGGGGACGTGCGGGGCGAGCTCTTCGAGGAGCTTGCCCATGTCCTGCGGCTTGACGGTGAGGATGAGGGTGTCGGCGCGCTTGGCGGCCTCGGCGTTGGAGACGGCCTCGACGCCGTAGCGCGTACGGAGCTCCTCGGCGCGTTCGGCACGGCGGGCGGTGACGAGGAGCTTGGAGGCGGGCCAGCCGCCGCGGATCATTCCGCTGAGCAGGGCCTCGCCGATCTTGCCGGTACCGAGGACTGCGACTGTCTGGGTCATGCCCGATTCACCTCGCCGAACTGTGCGTGCTTGTGTGCACGCGTGCTGCGTCCACGTGCTCATCCTTGCACTCGTGCACGGGGCGCCGGGGTGTTGTCCGCAGTGCGGTCAAGGTGTGCGGCGGCGGAGGGTGGCGGCGCCGAGGGCGAGGACCAGCAGGGCGCAGGCGGCGACGACGAGGGCGTCGCGGACGAAGTCGGCGGTCATGTCGGTGTGGGTGAGGACCTGGGTCATGCCGTCGACGGCGTAGGACATGGGCAGGACGTTCGAGATGCCTTCGAGGACGGGCTGCATGGTGTCGCGGGCCGCGAAGAGGCCGCACAGGAGCAGCTGGGGGAAGATCACGGCCGGCATGAACTGGACGGCCTGGAACTCGGAGGCCGCGAAGGCGGAGACGAAGAGGCCGAGGGCGGTGCCGAGGAGGGCGTCGAGGAGGGCGACGAGGAGGAGCAGCCAGGGGGAGCCGACGACGTCGAGGCCGAGGACCCAGAGGGCGAGGCCGGTGGCGAGGAGGGACTGGACGACGGCCACGGCGCCGAAGGCGAGGGCGTAGCCGGCGATGAGGTCGCCCTTGCCGAGCGGCATGGCGAGGAGGCGTTCGAGGGTGCCGGAGGTGCGCTCGCGCAGGGTCGCGATGGAGGTCACCAGGAACATCGTGATGAGGGGGAAGATCCCGAGGAGGGACGCGCCGATGCTGTCGAAGGTGCGGGGGCTGCCGTCGAAGACGAAGCGGAGCAGCGTCAGCATCAGGACGGGGACCAGGAGCATCAGCGCGATGGAGCGCGGGTCGTGGCGGAGCTGGCGCAGGACGCGGGCGGCGGTGGCGGTGGTGCGGGCGCCACTCATTGCGGTCATGGCGGTCATCGCTGCTCCTCGCGGACGGGGGTGGGGGTGGCGGTGGCGCTGCCGGCGGTGGCGTTGGCCTCGTCGACGAGGCGGAGGAAGCCTTCCTCGACGGTGGCGGAGTGGGTACGGGTGCGCAGGGCGTCGGGGGTGTCCTGGGCGAGGATGCGGCCCTCGCGCATGAGGAGCAGGTCGTGGCAGCGCTCGGCCTCGTCCATGACGTGGGAGGAGACGAGGATCGTGGCGCCGCGGGTGCGGGTGATCTCGTGGAAGAGGTTCCAGAGGTCGCGGCGCAGGACGGGGTCGAGGCCGACGGTGGGTTCGTCGAGGACGAGGAGCTCGGGGGTGCCGAGGAGGGCGACGGCGAGGGAGACGCGGCTGCGCTGGCCTCCGGAGAGGTTGCCGGCGAGGGCGTCGGCGTGGGTGGTGAGGTCGACGTCGGTGATGGCCTGCCGTACGGCGTCGGCGCGGCGTTCCGCCGCTGCCCGGCCGGGGTCGAGGATCGCGGCGAAATAGTCGAGGTTCTGCCGGACGGTGAGGTCGTCGTAGACGGAGGGCGCCTGGGTGACGTAGCCGATGCGGGAGCGGAGCTCGGGGTGGCCGGCGGGGCGGCCGAGGACGTCGAGGGTGCCGGTGACGTGGGCCTGGGTGCCGACGATGGCGCGCATGAGGGTGGACTTTCCGCAGCCGGAGGGGCCGAGGAGGCCGGTGATGCGGCCGCGGGGGACGTCGAAGGCGATGCCGTCGACGACGGTGCGGGGGGTGCGGCCGGTGCCGCGGCGGACGGTCAGGGCGTGGGCGTGCACGGCGGGGGTGGGGACGGGGGCGGGGGCCCGTCCGGTGCCCGTGTCTTGCTCGGGAGCATTATTCATCATGTGATGAATAATGCTCCTGGCGGTGCCGGGGCGTCAATCGGCCGGAGGGTGCGGGTCGGCTACTTCTTGCGCTTGGGGCGGCGGGCGGCCGGGTTGCCCGTACGGGCGCTGCGGCGGCGGGCGAATTCGGCCGAGGCGCGCTCGTACTCGGTACGGCGCAGCTTCTCGCCCGGGGCCTCGACGAGGCAGCGGAGGAAGTACGCGATGAGGGAGCCGATGAAACCGATGGCCTTGAGGCCCTTGAGGGCGGCCTCGTCGGAGGAGGGGGCCGGGCGGCGGCTGAAGGACTCCCAGGTCTTGGCGAAGGCGATGGAGCTGGCGATCGCGAAGAGGATGACGACGGAGATGCTGAGGAAGGGGCCGACGTTGCCGATCTCCAGGCCCTCGTAGGCGAGGCGCAGGAGGTAGGCGGCGGCGACGGCGGTGAGGAGCGAGCCGATGGCGGCGCCGGCGCGGCGCAGGGCGTAGCCGCCCTCGTGCTTCACCCAGGTGGTGCCGAAGAACCGGATGGGCTCGGGCTCGGGGCCGACGGGCGCCGCCGCCTGGGCCGGGGCCTGGGCGGCCGGCTCGGCGGGGACGGTCTGGTCTCGCTGGTCGTCGTCGCTCACATCAGCGATTATCCCTCGCCGGGCCGGGCGAGCCGGGTGCGTCTCACGTGGCAGACGGGTCGGGGCGGGGCCGTGGGGCCCCGGGGCCCTCAGGCGCAGCGGCCGGCGACGTAGCCGTCGCTGCCCGTCTTGACGTAGGCGTCCGAGACGAACCGGCCGTTGCCGATGCAGTCCCAGAGGTTGGTGGTGCCGTACGGACCACTGACGGTCGTGCCGGGGCCCTGGCAGCGGATCGTGACGTACCCGCCGGCCGGCAGCATGTCGACGATCGAGTAGTTGGTGCCCGGGCCGCTGCGCACGTTGACCCGGTAGCCGGGCGCGAGCGGGTACGTCGTCAAGCCCGCGTCGGTGGTCTGGATCTGGCTTGAATCGTTCTCAATGGTCATGTGAAAACTCCCCCCTTGGGTGTTGCTCTGCGCAACGCGCGCAGGGTAGCAAGCCCTTGGATGTTCGCACGGGGCATCGACTAGGCTCCGGCGGGGGTGGTGAGCGGTGCATTCGCTGCGTACGGACGTGGGGTTCCCTGAGTACGCCGGGCAGTACCGGCTCGAATCCGTGCTCGGCTCCGGCGGCATGGGCGTCGTCCACCTGGCCGCCTCCAGCTCGGGGCTGAAACTCGCCGTCAAGGTGGTGCACGCCCAGCACGCGGTGGATCCCGAGTTCCGGGCCCGGTTCCGGCAGGAGGTCGCGGCCGCGCGGCGGGTGAGCGGGGCGTTCACCGCGCCCGTGGTGGATGCCGATCCGGATGCCGAACGGCCGTGGATGGCCACCCTGTTCATCGACGCCCCGACGCTCGCCGATCGCGTACGGGAGCGGGTGCTGGACCCCGTCGAACTGACCCGGCTCGCGGCCGGGCTGGCGGAGGCCCTGCGGGACATCCACCGGGCCGGGGTCGTGCACCGGGACCTGAAGCCCAGCAACGTGCTGATGGCTCCGGACGGGGTACGGGTCATCGACTTCGGCATCTCGCGTCCGGCCGACAGCGATCTGCGGACCGAGACGGGCAAGCTGATCGGGACGCCGCCGTTCATGGCGCCGGAGCAGTTCCAGCGGCCCCGGGACGTGGGGACGGCCGCGGACGTGTTCGCGCTGGGTGCGGTGCTGGTGCACGCGGCGACCGGGCGCGGGCCGTTCGACTCCGACAGCCACTACCTCGTGGCGTACCAGGTCGTGCACGCCGAGCCCGACCTGACGGGCTTGCCGGCGCGGCTCGTCCCGATCGTGGCCCGTTGCCTGGCGAAGGATCCGGCGGAGCGGCCGACAGCCGATGCTCTGATCTCCGAGATGCGCGCCATCGCCTACCCGACGAGCGAGGACACGCAGGCTTTCATCCCCCGGCCGCGTCGACCCGTCGCGGACGAGGAGATCACCCACCGGCGGGAGCGGATCGCCCCGGATGGCGCGGGGGCAGGGAGGCGACGCAGGCCGGCACTGCTGGCAGCGGGACTCGGGCTGCTGCTCACGGCGGGAGCGGTCGGCGGCTACCTGCAGTTCGGGTCGGACGCCGAGGCGTCGGGCCAGGTCACGGCCGGGGCATCGGAGGCGCCTTCGGCTACGGGGAAGAGCTTCTCGCCGTGGGCGATGTCCCTGCTCGGGCACCCCGCGTCGTGCTCGGCGGAGGCCGGAGCCCTGTACTGCTCGGGCCGGGGGGTCACCGCCGCTCGGCTCGACCCGGCGGACGGCTCGGTGCTCTGGTCGGTCCGCACGACCACACCGGCCCCCGAGGTGGCAACGGACAATGTCCCCCTGCACGCCGGCGGGGTGGTCCTGGCGATGGCGCCCGGCAGCGAGCTGCTCCAGGCGCTGGATCCGAAGTCGGGTGCGGAGCACTGGCGGCGGAAGCTGCCGGGTGGCACACGTGTGGTGACCGCGGGCCCGCTCGTGCTCTTGGTGGCGGTCAACGGAAGCGCCACCGCCCTCGACGCGGCGACCGGCGCCCCGCGCTGGACCAAGCAGATCGGCGGGTCGGGAGCCGTGTGGTGCGGCGCCCCGGGGCAGGCGGGCGTGCCCATGGTCTACGTGTCGACACCAGAAGCCGAGGGCAGGTCGTCCCAACTCGCCGAAGTGGACCCGGCCAGCGGGGCCGTGCGCTGGCAGATCCGGGCCGGCGGCAGGCTGCGACCGGTCGGGACCGCACGCGGTGCCGTCTACCTGCTGGACAACGACTCCGGTACGAAGACGGGTGGCATCGTACGGGTGGACCTGGCGAGCCACGCGACACACCGGGTGCGGCTGTCGGCTCCGCTGGACGAGGCGGAGGCCTCGGTGGGCCCGGACGGAACGGTGTACGCCTTCGAGGCAAGAGGCGGCCTCGTGGCGGTCGGCGCGGACAAGGAACAGTGGCGACTGGAGACCGGCGTCGGAGCTGCCTCCCACCCCGTGCTCGCGGACGGCCGGTTGTACCTGACCGCGTCGGACGGGCGGCTCCTGGCCGTCGACGCGAAGGCCGGGCAGCTGCTGGGCCAGACCAAGCCCCGTATGGGCGGCAACCAGGGTGTCGTCAGCGGGTCGGTGCCCGCGCCCGTCGTCGCCGACGGGCGGGTCTACGCCTCCGCGCCCGACGGGTCGATCTTCGCTGTGGATGCCGGAAATCCCGGCGGCTGGTGACGGGGCCGGCCCCGCCCGAAGGGAATCGGGCGGGGCCGGCGGCGAGGCAGGAGCGAGCTACCGGCCCCAGCGGTCGACGGACGGAGTCCGGCGCAGACGGACGCTGTTACACGAGCCGCTCCGCGGCGCGGCCGGGAGGCCCGCCAAGGCCGAGCGGTGCGAGGGCGTCAGGAAAGGAGGCTCACGTCGCGGACGGCGCCCTTGTCGGCGCTGGTGGCCATCGCGGCGTACGCGCGCAGGGCCGCCGAGACCTTGCGCTCGCGGTTCTTCGGGGCGTAGACGCCGCCCAGGGCCGCGTGGCGGGCCGCCAGGGTGGCGTCGTCGACCAGCAGCTCGATCGAGCGGTTCGGGATGTCGATGCGGATCCGGTCGCCGTCCTCGACGACGGCGATGTCGCCGCCCGAGGCCGCCTCCGGGGAGGCGTGGCCGATGGAGAGGCCCGAGGTGCCGCCGGAGAAGCGGCCGTCCGTCACGAGGGCGCAGACCTTGCCGAGGCCGCGGCCCTTGAGGAAGGAGGTCGGGTAGAGCATCTCCTGCATGCCGGGGCCGCCGCGCGGGCCCTCGTAGCGGATGACGACGACGTCGCCCGCCTTGATCTCCTTGCGCAGGATCTTGTCGACGGCCTCGTCCTGCGACTCGCAGACGACCGCCGGGCCCTCGAAGGTCCAGATCGACTCGTCGACGCCCGCGGTCTTGACGACGCAGCCGTCGACGGCGATGTTGCCGCGCAGGACGGCGAGACCGCCGTCCTTGGAGTACGCGTGCTGCACGGAGCGGATGCAGCCGCCCTCGGCGTCGAGGTCGAGGGTGTCCCAGCGCTCGGACTGGGAGAAGGCGGTCGCGGAGCGCACGCAGCCGGGAGCCGCGTGCCACAGCTCCATGGCCGTGTCGGAGGCCGTGCCGGAGCGGGCGTCCCACTTGGCCAGCCAGTCCTCCAGGCCGTCCGAGTGGACGGTGGTGACGTCCTTGTTCAGGAGGCCGCCGCGGTGCAGCTCGCCGAGGATGGCGGGGATGCCGCCGGCCCGGTGGATGTCCTCCATGTAGTACGTGCCGCCGGGGGCCACGTTCGGCGCGACCTTGGACAGGCAGGGAACGCGGCGCGAGACGGCGTCGATGTCGGTGAGGTCGTATTCCAGGCCCGCTTCCTGCGCCGCGGCCAGCAGGTGCAGGATCGTGTTCGTGGAGCCGCCCATGGCGATGTCGAGGGCCATGGCGTTCTCGAAGGCCTCGCGGGTGGCGATGTTGCGCGGCAGGACGGACTCGTCGCCGTCCTCGTAGTAGCGCTTGGTGATCTCCACGACCGTGCGGCCGGCGTCCTCGTACAGGGCGCGGCGGGCGGTGTGCGTGGCGAGGACGGAGCCGTTGCCGGGAAGGGCCAGGCCGATGGCCTCGGCGAGGCAGTTCATCGAGTTGGCGGTGAACATGCCGCTACAGGAACCGCAGGTGGGGCAGGCGTTCTCCTCGATGCGGAGCACGTCCTCGTCGGAAACGTTCTCGTTGGAGGCGTCGACCATGGCGTCGATCAGGTCCAGCTTGCGGACGGTGCCGTCGACGAGGATGGCCTGGCCGGCCTCCATCGGGCCGCCGGACACGAAGACGACCGGGATGTTGAGGCGCATCGCGGCCATCAGCATGCCGGGGGTGATCTTGTCGCAGTTGGAGATGCAGATCAGGGCGTCGGCGCAGTGCGCCTCGACCATGTACTCCACGCTGTCCGCGATGAGGTCGCGGGACGGCAGGGAGTACAGCATGCCGCCGTGGCCCATGGCGATGCCGTCGTCGACCGCGATGGTGTTGAACTCGCGCGGGATGGCGCCCGCGGCGCGGATGGCGTCGGAGACGATCCGGCCGACCGGGGCCAGGTGGGTGTGGCCGGGCACGAACTCCGTGAAGGAGTTGGCGACCGCGATGATCGGCTTCCCGATGTCCTCGCTCGCTACGCCCGACGCACGCATAAGGGCGCGTGCGCCCGCCATGTTGCGGCCGTGGGTGACGGTGCGGGACCTCAGCTCGGGCATGCGGTTTCACTCCCCATGAGTGCGGCTGCTGCGTGGATCAGCCGCGACTGCGGATATGGCATATAGCTCAGATACGAGGCTACGCCCACCGCCCGCGATCCGGACAGCAGGTCCGTATGGCGGGACGGACGGCTCAGTCTTCGGTCAGGTACCGCTGAAGAGTAGGGGCTACGAGCGCCACGATGTCATCGGGGTCGGCGGAGGCGAGGGGCTCGACCTGGACGACGTAGCGCAGGATCGCGATGCCGACCATGTGGGAGGCGGCGAGCTCGGCCCGGAAGGTCGGGTCGGGGACGTCGAGGTCGGCGGCGATCCGCTCCAGGAGCCGTCTCAGCACCAGCCCGCGCAGGACCTTCGCGGCGGCCTCGTGCGTGAGGGCGGACCGGATCACGGCGAGCAGCGGGGCCCGGGTGACCGGGTTCTCCCAGACCCCCAGGAAATAGCGGGCGAGGCGTTCGCCGACGCCCTCGGGCCCCTCGCCGAGGATCGCCGGGACCACCAGGGCGGGCTCCATGCTGACCTCGATGGCGGCGGCGAACAGGTCGTCCTTGCTGCCGAAATAGTGGTGGACCAGGGCCGGGTCCACGCCCGCGACCTTCGCGATGCCGCGTACGGACGTCTTGTCGTACCCGCGCTCCGCGAACACCTCACGGGCGGCGAGGCGGATCCGCTCCTGGGTGCCGGGTCCGTCGTCGACCTCGTCCTGACGCGGCCGGCCGGGCCCACGCCGGCGGCGCGGCTTCTCGGGCTCGGTCATGGGCGGCGGACCCCGTGCCGCCTGACGGGGGCGGTGGGGGCGGCGGTGGCGAGGTGCAGCCGCGTGAAGGCCAGCGCCTCGGCGAGATCGGCCTCGCGCTCGGCGGAGGACATGGCGCGCCGCGTGTTGACCTCGATCACCACGTGCCCGTCGAAGGAGGTCCGGGCGAGCCGCTCCAGCAGCTCGGCGCACGGCTGGGTCCCGCGCCCGGGCACGAGGTGCTCGTCCTTCGCGGAACCGTTTCCGTCGGCGAGGTGCACGTGCGCCAGCCGGTCGCCCATCCGGTCGATCATCGCGGTGGCGTCGGTCCGGGCGGTGGCCGTGTGCGAGAGGTCGACGGTGAAGTGCCGGTAGTCGTCCTTCGTCACGTCCCACTCGGGTGCGTACGCGAGCATCTCGCGGTCCCGGTACCGCCACGGGTACATGTTCTCGACGGCGAACCGCACGTCCGTCTCGTCGGCCATCCTCCAGATGCCGGTGACGAAGTCCCGCGAGTACTGCCGCTGCCACCGGAACGGCGGGTGCACGACGACGGTGCTCGCACCGAGCCGCTCGGCCGCCGCCTGCGCCCGCTGCAACTTGGTCCAGGGATCGGTGGACCACACCCGCTGGGTGATCAGCAGACAGGGCGCGTGCACGGCCAGGATCGGCACCTGATGGTCATCCGACAACCGCCGCAGGGCGTCGACGTCCTGGCTGACCGGATCCGTCCAGACCATGACCTCGACGCCGTCGTACCCGAGGCGCGCGGCGATCTCGAAGGCGGTCGCCGTCGACTCCGGATACACGGAGGCAGTGGAGAGGGCGACTTTCGCGGTCGGGATGCGGACTGGTTCTGCCACGCAGACAGCGTACGGGCCCACCCCGGGCCCCCGCCGCGCCGCCCCGCTACCGGGCGATGCCCGAGCGGCCCTTAAGGCTGCGGCGGCCGCTCATCCCCGCGGGAGGGAGGCTGGTCGCCGATCTGCTCGTTGAGCTTCTGCTGCGCCGTGTCGACCTGGCTCTGGTACTTGTTCTGAGTCTTCGCGTCGAAGGCGTCTCCGGCCTTCTCGACCCCTTGCCGCGCTTGGTCGGGGTGTCCCTTGATCAGGTCCTTGAGCTTGTCGAACATGGACATGGAGGGTCCTCTCGCAGGTTGTCGGTCCCTCCCAGCTTCTCCGCGAACGCCCGTCCCTGCATCCGGAGCGATCGACCCCTACGACCCCGCCCCCGACCCCGACCCGGTGGGAAGGTGGTCCAGGCGGCGGAGGATCACGCCCTCGCGCAGGGCCCAGGGGCAGATTTCGAGTTGCTCGACGCCGAAGAGGTCCATCGCGCCCTCCGCGACCAGTGCGCCCGCCAGGAGCTGGTTCGCGCGGCCCTCCGAGACGCCCGGGAGGGCGGAGCGCTGGGCCGTGGTCATCGCGGCCAGGCGCGGGACCCACTCCTCCAGGGACTGGCGGGTCAGGTCCCGCTGCACGTACAGCCCCTCCCCCGAGCGGGCCGCGCCCGCGATGCGCGCCAGCTGCTTGAACGTCTTCGACGTCGCCACCACGTGGTCCGGGGCCCCGAAGCGGCTGAACTCGCCGACCGTGCGCGCGATCTCCGCCCGCACGTGCCGCCGTAGGGCCCGGATGTCCAGCGCGTCCGGCGGGTCGCCCGGGAGCCAACCCGCCGTCAGGCGGCCCGCGCCCAGCGGGAGGGAGACGCAGGCGTCCGGGTCCTCGTCGATGCCGTACGCGATCTCCAGCGAGCCGCCGCCGATGTCCAGGACCAGCAGCTTCCCGGCCGACCAGCCGAACCAGCGGCGCGCGGCCAGGAAGGTGAGCCGCGCTTCGTCGTCGCCGCTGAGTACGGGCAGGTCGACGCCCGTCTCGGCCTTGACCCGGCCCAGGACGGCGTCCGCGTTCGTGGCCTCGCGCACGGCACTGGTCGCGAAGGGGAGGACGTCCTCGCAGCCCTTGTCCTCGGCTGCCTGCACGGCGTCGTTGATGACCGAAATGAGACGCTCGACGCCCTCGGGGGTGACCGCTCCGTGCTCGTCGAGGAGCTCCGCCAGGCGCATCTCCACCTTGTGCGAGTGCGCCGGCTGCGGGCGCGCGCCGGGGTGCGCGTCCACCACCAGCAGATGGACCGTATTCGAACCCACATCCAGGACACCGAGTCTCATAGGGGGAAACGCTACTGCGACGAACGCGGAGGGGTTGCGTAAGGGGCGCTTAGGCTGGTGTTTGTGCCAAATACGAAGAAGGCCAGCAAGACCCGGTCGAAGAAGGACGCGGGCAAGGACATGGGCAAGAACACGGACAAGGCCAAAAACGGCCCCAAGGCCAAGACCAAGGCCGCGGTCGCCGACGAGAAGGGGCTGGACTTCCCCCGGGCGTGGGTGGAGTTCCCCGACCCCGCCGACGAGGAGCAGGTCTTCCGCTGCGACCTGACCTGGCTGACCTCCCGCTGGACCTGCATCTTCGGCCAGGGCTGCCAGGGCATCCAGGCGGGCCGGGCGGACGACGGCTGCTGCACGCTCGGCGCGCACTTCTCCGACGAGGACGACGAGAAGCGGGTCGCGTCGCACGTGGCGCGGCTGACGCCGGAGCTGTGGCAGTTCCACGACGTCGGCAGCGAGACCGGGTGGACCCAGCACGATGACGACGGGGAGAAGCAGACGCGCCGCTGGGACGGCGCGTGCATCTTCCTGAACCGGCCGGGGTTCCCCGCCGGGGCCGGCTGCTCGCTCCACATCCTGGCGATGAAGGAGGGGCGCGAGCCGCTGGAGACCAAGCCCGACGTCTGCTGGCAGCTGCCGATCCGCCGCACGTACGACTGGATCGACCGGCCGGACGACACCCGCGTGCTCCAGGTGTCGATCGGCGAGTACGACCGGCGCGGCTGGGGTCCGGGCGGCCACGACCTGCACTGGTGGTGTACGTCGGCCACGTCCGCG
This sequence comes from Streptomyces sp. NPDC059989, assembly GCF_042736975.1. Taxonomy (NCBI): domain Bacteria; kingdom Bacillati; phylum Actinomycetota; class Actinomycetes; order Kitasatosporales; family Streptomycetaceae; genus Streptomyces; species Streptomyces sp. NPDC059989. The sequence goes on along the minus strand of NZ_JBHWUO010000003.1, from coordinate 291,387 downwards.
CACGGCGCCGGGGACCCGGTGTACGTGTCGTACCGGGCCGAGCTGACGCAGCTGATGGGCAAGGAGGGGTACGAGGCGCTGGTGGGGCTGTGCGAGGCGCGGCTCGCCTCGCTGCTGCCGATGGCCCCGCACCCGGCGGATCCGGATCCGCGCTCGGGCACTGGCACGGGCACGGAAACCGGTACGAGTACGAGTACGGACCCCGCCTAGGTCGCAGAATCCGACGGCCCCGGGGAAACCGTTCCTCCTGACGACGGCGTCGGCGTCGCGGACTCCGTCGGCGTGGGAGTAGGAGTGGGCGTCGGGGTCGGCGTCGGTGTCGGGGTCGGCGTGGGAGTAGGAGTGGGCGTAGGCGTCGGCGTCGGTGTGGGCCCCGGCGTCGTCGGCTCCGGGGTCGGTGCCGGGCGACCGCGGCCCTGGATGGAGACGACCGCCCCGCCCGGGTCCACCCCGACCCGGGCGCTCCAGGCGCCCACGGGCTGGGCTTCGGGGTCCACGTTGATCAATAGGGTGACCGATTCTCCGGGAGCCAGCGTGCCCGCGGTCCGGCTCGCGCGCAGCCAGGGCGCGTCGGACCAGAGCCGCCAGTCGACCGGGGCGCCGCCGGAGGCGGTGAGCGTGAGCAGCGTCGTGGAGCCGTGCGAGGACGCGGCGACGGCGAGCCGGCCGGGGGCGCCGGGGCCGGCGCGGTCGGGGGTCGCGGGCGGGCCGGAGCTGATCACCTCGACGGAGACGTCGGGGTCGGCGGTGTCCGGGGCGAAGCCGGGGCCGCCGGTGGTGGTGGCGGCGTTGCCGGTGTTCTCGTAGGCGGTGAGCGGGCGGCCGCCGACGTGCGGCGGCAGCGGGAGGTCGGATTCGCACGCGGAGATGCGGGTGGCGTCGGCGCCGACGGGTTCGCCGGTGCTGGGCGCGCCGCGGTACGCCGCCCACAGCGCCAGGACCGGCGCGGCGACGACGGTGGCGACCACGGTGGTGGTCACCGCCCGGGCGCGCAGCCGGTCGCGCCGGGCCGCGCGGTCCTTCGGGTCCATCGGGAAGCCGGTGCGGTCGAAGCGCGGGCCGGGCCGGCGGCGCCGGCCGGAGCGGAGCATCGCGGCGTGCACGGCGGTGCGGGGGGCGGGGACGAGCGGGAGGGCGGCGGTGTTGATGCCGCCGGAGCCGGGCCAGGGGGCCGCGGCGCCCACGCGTTCGGCGACGCGGCGGCAGCGCGGGCAGTCGTCGACGTGGCGTACGAGCTCGGCGCGCAGGGTGGTGGACAGCAGCACCTGCCCGTCGCCGGTGAGCCGGGAGACGGTGGGGCAGCTGCCGGTCTCCACGACGGCGAGGGCGGCGCGGGTGCGCTCCACCTCGCAGGCGGCGCCGGACAGGAGCTCGCGGGCGGCGGCGGCCGGGGTGCCGAGGACGGAGGCCAGTTCGGTGACGCCGAGGCGGTGGCGGACGGCGAGTTCGAGGGCCTCGCGCTGCTCGGGCGTGGTGCCGGCGGCCTCCGGCCAGGCGAGGCGGGCCAGCTCGGTACGGCGGTAGGCGCTCACGTCAAGCGTGCGGTGGGCTTCGGGGGCGCGGCCGCTGTCCGGGCCGGTGCCGGGGCCGCCCCCCGGCGCACGGCCGGGTCCGGTGTGCTCCGGCGCACGCCGGGCGGAATGCGCTCCCTGTCGTGCGCGCCGCTGCTCCGCCAGCCGGTGCAGGCAGCCCCAGCGGGCGAGGGCGTACAGCCAGGCGCGCCGGTCCCCTTCGTCGGGACATCGGCCGGGGTGCCGCTCGGCCACGGCGAGGACGTCGCCGAGCACGTCGGTGGCGGTGTCGTGGTCGCACAGGACCGACAGGCAGTACGTGAACAGGCCGTCCAGGTAGGGCTCGTGCCGGAAGGCGGGCGGCGGCTCCCCGTCGGGGGGCGTGCGCCCGTGCGCCCGGTGTGCGCCGGTGCGCGCTGAGGGGTGTGCCTGGCTGCTGCTGTTCACCTGGCGACCGTAGGCGGCGCGCCGGTTGCGCCCCGGAAGCCTTCACCGGTTTTAGCCCTTACGGGTGAACAGATCGGCGTGGCGCTGACCGCGCCCCTGACGTAGCGCGCCCGTACCGCGCTCGGACCGAGCCGTACCGCGCCCCCGGCGCTGTCGGTGGGGGCGGCTACCGTGGGGCGCATGGCTGCCCGTACTGCTCGTTCATCCGCCAAGGACCGGCCGTCCTACCGTTGTACCGAGTGCGGCTGGACGACCGCGAAGTGGCTCGGGCGCTGCCCCGAGTGCCAGGCGTGGGGCACCGTCGAGGAGATGGGCGCGCCCGCCGTGCGCACCACCGCCGCCGGCCGCGTGTCGACCGCCGCCGTGCCGATCGCGCAGGTCGACGGGCGGACCGCGACCGCCCGCAGCACCGGCGTGGACGAGCTGGACCGCGTCCTCGGCGGCGGGCTCGTGCCGGGCGCCGTCGTCCTGCTCGCCGGCGAGCCCGGCGTCGGCAAGTCGACGCTGCTGCTGGACGTCGCCGCGAAGGCGGCCAGCGACGAGCACCGCACCCTCTACGTCACGGGCGAGGAGTCGGCGAGCCAGGTGCGGCTGCGCGCCGACCGGATCAACGCCCTCAACGACCACCTCTACCTCGCCGCCGAAACCGATCTCTCGGCGGTGCTCGGGCACCTCGACGCCGTGAAGCCCTCCCTCCTCATCCTGGACTCCGTGCAGACCGTCGCCTCCCCCGAGATCGACGGCGCGCCCGGCGGCATGGCCCAGGTGCGCGAGGTGGCCGGAGCGCTGATCCGGGCTTCCAAGGAGCGCGGGATGGCCACCCTCCTCGTGGGCCACGTGACCAAGGACGGGGCCATCGCCGGACCCCGGCTCCTGGAGCACCTCGTCGACGTCGTGCTGAGCTTCGAGGGCGACCGGCACGCCCGGCTGCGGCTCGTGCGCGGCATCAAGAACCGCTACGGGGCCACCGACGAGGTGGGCTGCTTCGAACTGCACGACGAGGGGATCACCGGACTCGCCGACCCCAGCGGTCTGTTCCTGACCCGGCGCGCCGAGGCCGTCCCCGGGACCTGCCTGACGGTGACCCTGGAGGGCAAGCGGCCGCTGGTCGCCGAGGTGCAGGCGCTGACCGTGGACTCGCAGATCCCCTCGCCCCGCCGCACCACCTCGGGGCTGGAGACCTCCCGCGTCTCGATGATGCTGGCGGTGCTGGAGCAGCGCGGGCGGATCACGGCGCTGGGCAAGCGGGACATCTACAGCGCGACCGTGGGCGGGGTGAAGCTGACCGAGCCGGCCGCGGACCTGGCGATCGCGCTCGCCCTGGCATCGGCCGCCAGCGACGTACCGCTCCCGAAGAACCTGGTGGCCATCGGGGAGGTCGGCCTGGCCGGAGAGGTGCGCCGGGTGACGGGCGTACAGCGGCGGCTCGCGGAGGCACACCGGCTCGGCTTCACGCACGCCCTGGTGCCGTCGGATCCGGGCAAGGTGCCGGCCGGGATGAAGGTCATCGAGGTGGCCGACATGGGTGACGCGCTACGGGTGCTGCCGCGCGGGCGGTCCCGTACGCCGGCCAAGGAGCGGGCGGGCGAATAACTGGTCAGCGGGTCCGTACGGGGTCCCCGCCGGGCCTACCTGGACAAGCCACGGCGGGGCCGCAGCGCGCGCCGGTAGACTTCTGGATGGTCCGCCCGGCCGTACGCAGGCGGCGCAACCCGCGACCCGAGGAGTGCAGTGGCAGCCAAGGACGGGGCAGCAGCATCCGGAAAGTCGGGCGCGAGCTCCAAGCAGGAGGCCATGATGCGCGCCTCGCTGAGCGCGGTCGCGCCTGGTCAGCCGCTGCGTGACGGCCTGGAACGGATCGTCCGCGGCAACACCGGCGGGCTCATCGTCCTCGGCATGGACAAGTCCGTCGAGGCCATGTGCACCGGTGGTTTCGTCCTGGACGTGGAGTTCACGGCGACCCGGCTGCGCGAGCTGTGCAAGCTCGACGGCGCGCTCATCCTCGACAAGGACATCACGAAGATCCTGCGGGCCGGCGTGCAGCTGGTGCCGGACGCGTCGATCCCGACGGAGGAGACGGGTACGCGGCACCGTACGGCCGACCGCGTCTCCAAGCAGTGCGGCTTCCCGGTGGTCTCGGTCTCGCAGTCGATGCGGCTGATCGCGCTGTACGTGGACGGGGAGCGGCGGGTCCTGGAGGAGTCCGGGGCGATCCTGTCGCGGGCGAACCAGGCGCTGGCCACGCTGGAGCGGTACAAGCTGCGGCTGGACGAGGTCGCGGGCACGCTGTCGGCGCTGGAGATCGAGGACCTGGTCACGGTCCGCGACGTGACGGCGGTCGCGCAGCGGCTGGAAATGGTCCGCCGGATCGCGACCGAGATCGCCGAGTACGTGGTCGAACTGGGCACGGACGGGCGACTGCTGTCGCTGCAGCTGGACGAGCTGACGGTCGGGATCGAGCAGGAGCGGGAGCTGGTGATCCGGGACTACGTGCCGGAGCCGACGGCGAAGCGTTCCCGCACGGTGGACGAGGCGCTGTTCGAGCTGGACGCGCTGACGCATCCGGAGCTGCTGGAACTCGCGATCGTCGCGAAGGCGCTGGGGTACACGGGCTCCCCGGAGACCCTGGACTCGGCGGTGTCGCCGCGGGGCTACCGGCTGCTGGCGAAGGTCCCGCGGCTGCCGGGGGCGATCATCGAGCGGCTGGTGGAGCACTTCGGTGGCCTGCAGAAGCTGCTCGCCGCCAGCGTGGACGACCTCCAGACGGTGGACGGGGTGGGCGAGGCCCGCGCCCGCAGCGTGCGCGAGGGCCTGTCGCGGCTCGCGGAGTCGTCGATCCTGGAGCGCTACGTCTAGGCCGCGCCGCAGAACAGCGTGATCGGGGTCGGGCCGCGCCCGGCTCCCCCGCCGCTGCTGGGGCTCCGCCCCAGACCCCGCGCCTCAAACGCCGGCGAGGCTGGATTTGCCGGCCCCCGCTAGTCCTGCTTGAGGACGAACGAGGTGCGGGCGACCGGCATGCCGGGGGACTTGACCTCCACCACGTAGGTGTCCGGAGCCGCGGACCCCGCCGGAGGCGTCTGGCACTGGTCGGGGGCGCTGAACCTGCGGTCCCACTCCAGCGACTGCTTCGTCTCGCTCTGCGCCGGAAGGCGGAAGAAGGCGTTGCCCGCACCCGTCGGGCAGTCCGCCGAGGACCACACCGCCTTCGTGCTGGTCGCCTGAAGGATGGTCAGGACCGCCTGCTTCGGGCCGAGATCGACCTTGCAGGTGGTGCCGGAGGTGTTGCGGGCGATCAGTTCGAGGCGCGGCTTCTCGTTCGCCTCGTACTCGTTCTTCACGCTCTTGACCTCCCACTGCAGCGCGGTCGGCGCGCACGTGGGGAGCGCCGAGTCCGCCGGGACCGGGGCCGGGGCCCCGCCGCCGGCGGTCGCGCCGCCGGAGCCCGAGCCGGCGCCGGATCCGGAGTCCGAACCGGAGCCGGGGTCGCCGTTCTTGCCCGCGCCGCCCGCGCCACCGCCCTCGGAGCCGGTGCCGCCGCCGCCCGACTCCGCGCGTCCGCCCGGGGCCTGGCTGATCGCCGGCCCCGTGCCCGCCGGGCCGGGGGTGATCGAGACGGCCGGGTCCGGGTGGTGGCCCTGGCCCTTTCCGTTCGTACTGGACTTCCCCCCACCGGAACTGACGGTCCATACGGCGAGGAGCGCGAGGAGCGCGACAACGGACGCCAGCACAGCCCTCCGTCGCCAGTAGATGGAGGAGGGGAGCGGCCCGACCGGATTGCGCAGAGATCCCACGAGCGGAACTTTACGAGAGTCCGCCGCCCGATCGGTGCCCCACATGCCGCGCAGCGGGCTCGATTTGCCGATGATCATCCTGCGGGCGCAATCCGGAGCGCCCGGAATCGGCCAGGAGTCTGACGCGGAGGTCATTCCCCACTGCGTACGGTCGGTGACCATGGACAGCACCGCGCTTTATCGCGACATCACGGACTTCGCCCACTCCGCCCCCGCCTGGGTGCGATCGGCGTTCGAGGTGTGGACGGAGTACGGGCTCCTCCTCTTCGGCCTGCTCTTCATAGGTGTCTGGTGGCGTTCGCGCGCCCACGCCGCCCCCCGCACCGTCGCGCTCGCCGTCCTGGCCCCCCTGGCCACCGCCGTCGCCTACGTGGCCTCGGAGGCCGTGAAGTCCACCGTCGACGAGGAGCGCCCCTGCCGTGCCGTCGCCGGCGCCGCCTCCTCGCTGATCACCTGCCCGGCGACCGGCGACTGGTCCTTCCCCAGCAACCACGCGGCCATCGCGGGCGCCGCCGCCGTCGCGCTCGCCCTCGCCGTACGCCGCCTGGCGCTGCTGACCGTCCCGCTCGCGCTGCTGATGGCCTTCTCCCGCGTCTTCGTCGGGGTCCACTACCCGCACGACGTGGCGATGGGCCTGCTCCTGGGCGGTTCGCTGGCCGCGCTCGCCGTCCTGGCGCTCACCGGTCCGACGAGTACGATCATCGCCGCCATGCGGGCGAGCGGAGTGCGCGCCGCCGTCTGGTTCACCGGCCCGGGCCCGGCACGCCGGGGGTGAAACATGCCAGGATGCCGTCTGCCATGACTGCATCCCCCGCTTCCTCCACAGACGTGACCCCGGACGTGTCCCCCGACGGATCGCACGCGCTGCACTCCCCCGTCATCGCGTGGTTCGACGAGCACGCCCGCGACCTGCCCTGGCGCCGCCCCGAGGCCGGCCCCTGGGGGGTCATGGTCAGCGAGTTCATGCTCCAGCAGACGCCCGTCAGCCGGGTCCTGCCGGTCTACGAGCAGTGGCTCGCCCGCTGGCCCCGCCCCGCCGACCTGGCCGCCGAGGCCCCCGGCGAGGCCGTACGGGCCTGGGGGCGGCTCGGCTACCCCCGCCGGGCCCTGCGGCTGCACGGCGCGGCCGTCGCCATAACGGAGCGGCACGGGGGCGACGTACCGCGGGACCACGCGCAGCTCCTCGCGCTGCCCGGGATCGGCGAGTACACCGCGGCCGCCGTGGCCTCCTTCGCGTACGGGCAGCGGCACGCCGTGCTCGACACCAACGTCCGGCGGGTCTTCGCGCGCACCGCCACCGGGGTCGAGTACCCGCCGAACGCCACGACCGCCGCCGAGCGGCGCCTGGCCCGCGCCCTGCTGCCCGAGGACGAGGACACCGCGGCCCGCTGGGCGGCGGCCTCGATGGAGCTCGGCGCGCTGGTGTGCACCGCCAAGAGCCCCGACTGCCACCGCTGCCCGGTGGCCGGCCTGTGCGCGTGGCGGCTCGCCGGAAAGCCGCCGCACGAGGGACCGCCGCGGCGCGGGCAGACGTACGCCGGGACCGACCGCCAGGTGCGCGGCAGGCTCCTCGCCGTACTCCGGGAGGCGTCGGGCGCGGTTCCGCAGGCCCTCCTCGACACGGTCTGGGAGGAGCCGGTGCAGCGTGCCCGGGCCCTCGACGGGCTGGTCTCCGACGGACTGGTGGAGCCCCTCGACGGCGGCTTCTACCGGCTGCCGCTCACCTGATCCACACACGGGCGACCGCGGTTCCGATCCCGGCCCGGAGCTGACTCATAGATTCCGCTTCCGGCCGGGAAAGCCCAGCTCACGGGCACTGTTACACAACCTATGGGTGTCCGTGCGCCCACCGAAGGCTGGCCCGCACAGGCTCGTGACAACCCCTCCGTACCTTCGGATCCGTAAGACAGCGGATCAGCGGTTGGTCGGAACGGAGGCGGTCTGAGATGGCGCACGGCGAGGTACTCGAATTCGAAGAGTACGTACGCACTCGGCAGGACGCGCTGCTGCGCAGCGCCCGGCGCCTGGTCCCGGACCCCACCGACGCGCAGGACCTGCTCCAGACCGCCCTCGTGCGCACCTACGGCCGCTGGGACGGCATCGCCGACAAGTCCCTGGCCGACGCCTACCTGCGCCGGGTCATGATCAACACCCGTACCGAGTGGTGGCGCGCCCGCAAGCTCGAAGAGGTCCCCACCGAGCAGCTCCCCGACGCCTCCGTCGAGGACGGCTCCGACCAGCGCGCCGACCGCGCCCTGCTGATGGACATCCTCAAGGTGCTCGCGCCCAAGCAGCGCAGTGTGGTCGTGCTGCGACACTGGGAGCAGATGAGCACCGAGGAGACGGCCGCCGCGCTCGGAATGTCGGCGGGTACCGTGAAGAGCACTCTGCACCGCGCGCTGGCCCGCCTCCGGCAGGAACTGGAGAGCCGGGACCTGGACATGCGGGCGCTGGAACGCGGTGACCACACCACTCGGTACGAAGGGCGTGAGCGGTGCGCGGCCTGAACGGCCAAGGACTGACCGGCAGACGTTCGCTGGTCCTGATGTCGGCGGGGACGGTCGTCCTCGTCGGCACTGCCGTGTTCGCGGTCGGTTGCGCCACCGGCGGCACCGGCCTGCGCGACGGCGGCCCCGCACGGACCGAGCCGGTGTCCAAGACGGCGCCCACGGCCACTTCCCCCGCCGCCTCCTCCGCCGCCTCCTCCGACGGGTCCACGCCCTCCGCGGCCGCCTCCGGCCGGCCCCTGAAGAAGGTCGACCCCGTCGCGCTCCTCAAGGCGGACCCCAAGGTCAGCGCCGAGATCAAGCGGGACCTCAAGCCCTGTACGGGCAAGGAGTACCCGGTGGACGTCAGCTACGGGAAGGTCACCGGCAGCTCCGTCGTCGACATCGTGGTCAACGTCCTGTCCTGCGCCGACGCACTCGGCCGCGGCTCGTACGTGTACCGGGCGGACGGCGCGAAGTACGAGAATGTCTTCTCGGACGAACAGCCACCCGTCTACGCGGAGATCGACCGCGGCGACCTCGTGGTCACGAAGCAGGTCTACGGAAAGAGCGACGCGCTCTCCTATCCGTCGGGCGAGGACGTGATCACGTACCGCTGGGACGGGGAGAAGTTCACCGAGCAGGACCGAGTCCACTCGGAGTACAGCAACGTGGTCGACGGCGGGGGCCAGCCCGCCCCGGCCGTGAGTCAGAAGAACTGAGTACCGAAGAACCGAGGCGAGGCTTCCGCATGGCCGAGACCCATGTCCTGTTCGTGGAGGACGACGACGTCATCCGTGAGGCCACGACCCTGGCGCTGGAACGCGACGGGTTCGTGGTCACCGCCATGCCCGACGGCCTGTCCGGCCTGGAGTCCTTCCGCGCCGACCGGCCCGACATCGCCCTGCTCGACGTGATGGTCCCCGGCATGGACGGCGTGAGCCTGTGCCGCCGCATCCGCGACGAGTCCACCGTCCCCGTGATCATGCTGTCGGCGCGCGCCGACTCCATCGACGTGGTGCTGGGCCTGGAGGCGGGCGCCGACGACTACGTCACCAAGCCCTTCGACGGCTCGGTGCTCGTGGCCCGCATCCGCGCGGTGCTGCGCCGCTTCGGCCACGCCGGCGGTCCGCAGAACGGCGGCTCCGGCAACTCCGACGACGGCCAGGGCGCCGAGGGCGGGCTGCTCTCCTTCGGCGACCTGGAGGTCGACACCGAGGGCATGGAGGTCCGCAAGGCGGGCGCCGCCGTGGCACTGACCCCGACCGAGATGCGGCTGCTGCTGGAGTTCTCCTCCGCGCCCGGCACCGTACTGTCGCGCGACCGCCTGCTGGAGCGGGTCTGGGACTACGACTGGGGCGGCGACACCCGCGTCGTGGACGTCCACGTCCAGCGGCTGCGCACCAAGATCGGGCAGGACCGGATCGAGACGGTCCGGGGCTTCGGATACAAGCTCAAGGCATGAGACGGGTCACGCTGCGCACGGGGATCCGCTGGAAGATCGCGCTTGCCATCGCCGCCGTGGGCGCCCTGATCACGCTCGCGCTCAGCCTCGTGGTGCACAGTGCTGCCCGTACGTCGATGCTGGAGAGCGCCCGCGAGACCCAACTGGACCGGGTGCAGTTCATCTCCCGCAACGCCGACGCGGGGCGCAAGCCGCCGATGGGGGCCAAGCTCAACGATCCCGACCTGCCGAGACAGCTGCGCGAGAAGGCGCGGTCCGGGCGGCGAGGGACGTACATCCAGGAGACCCCGCGCGGGCCCGAGGTGTGGGCGGCCGTGCCGCTCGGCAACGGGCAGGTGCTGTCGCTGCACACGCAGTTCCGGGAGAGCGCCAACATGGTGCGCGACCTGGACCGGGCCCTGCTCGTCGGCTCCCTCGCCGTCGTGATGGCCGGCTCGGCGCTCGGCGTGCTCATCGGCGAGCAGATCTCGCGCCGGCTGCGCAAGGCCGCGGCCGCCGCGCAGCGGGTGGCGCACGGGGATCCCGACGTACGGGTGCGGGACGCGGTCGGGGGCGTCGTACGGGACGAGACGGACGACCTCGCGCGGGCCGTGGACGCCATGGCCGACGCCCTCCAGCAGCGGCTGGAGGCCGAGCGGCGGGTGACCGCGGACATCGCGCACGAGCTGCGGACGCCGGTGACGGGCCTGCTGACGGCGGCGGAACTGCTGCCTCCGGGCCGGCCGACCGAGCTGGTGCGGGACCGGGCGCAGGCGCTGCGCGCGCTGGTCGAGGACGTGCTGGAGGTGGCCCGGCTGGACAGCGCGTCCGAGCGGGCGGAGCTCCAGGACGTGGCGCTGGGCGAGTTCGTGAGCCGGCGGGTGACCTCGCTGATGCCGGAGGCGTCCGTACGGGTCGTCGCGGACGAGATCGTCAGCACCGACCCGCGGCGGCTGGAGCGGATCCTGGGGAACCTGCTGGCCAACGCCTCGCGGTACGGGCGGGCGCCGATCCAGGTCGACGTCGAGGGCCGGGTCGTGCGGGTCCGGGACCACGGGCCGGGCTTCCCCGAGGCGCTGCTGCGCGAGGGGCCGAGCCGGTTCCGGACCGGGTCGACGGACCGCGCGGGGGTCGGGCACGGGCTGGGCCTGACCATCGCGGAGGGGCAGGCGCGGGTGCTGGGCGCCCGGCTGACCTTCCGCAACGTGGCCGCGCCGGGCGGCGCGGAGCGCGAGGGCGCGGGGGCGGTGGCGGTGCTGTGGCTGCCGGAGCACGCGCCGACGGCGACGGGGAGCTTCCCCGTCATCCAGCTGCCGCAGGACTGATCGGGAGGGCGGCCCGGGCTGCCCTTCCGGCAGGTCCCGAAATCCCCGTGCCGGCGCCCGGCCCCGCAGGGCCGCATACCGGTCGGATCCTCGGATCGGTACCGGGCCGTACGTCCCGGGGGGTGCGTGACTTAGCATCCGTGGCATGACCGACGGCACGAATCCCCCGAGCAACCCGCAGCCCGAGCCCGCCCCGGGGAGCGGCGGCTACGGGTTCCCGCCGGGACCGGCCGCGTCCGGCGGCTACGGCTTCCCGCCCGGCCAGTCCGGCCCGCCCGCGCCGGGCGGCGGCTACGGCTTCCCGCAGGGCGGCGGCTACGGCTACCCGCCGAACCAGCCCGCGGGCGGCGGCTTCGGCCCCCCGCCGGCGTTCCCGCAGGGCCCCGGCCTGCCCGGGCCCGACCAAGGGCTGCCGGTCATGCCGTCCGGGGACCAGCCGGACTGGGAGGCCATGGCCGACCGGTCGGCGGCCGAGCGGCGCAAGAAGCGGCTGTGGATGATCGGCGGCGCGGTGACGGTCCTGCTGCTGCTCGCCGGCGGTGGAACGTTCCTGCTGATGAAGGGCGACAAGCCGGCCCACGACGACACGAAGGACGTCGCCGACAATCCGCCGGCCTCGTCCGCTCCCGCGTCGCCGGACCCCAACGCGTCCGCGTCGAAGTCGTACTCCCCCACCGTCGCGAGCGACCCGTCCCTGCTCCGCGACAGCGTCGGCAAGACCAGCATCCGGATGGGCCCCGAGGCCACGGTGCCCAAGGTGGGCGAGCACTACGAGCTCCGCCTCAAGGGCAACCCGAACTCGTACGCGCAGGCCACCGAAGCCGCCGTGGACACGACCAAGAGCTTCTCGCTCTCGGCCCGCGTCAACAGCTCCTCCGCCGCGAAGGGCGCGCAGATGGCCATGAGCCAGGGCACCGGCGAGTCGTTCTCGTTCGAGCTGGGCGCCGACGACGTGAACGGCAAGCAGGCCTGGGTGTTCCGCGTGCGGACGAACGAGAAGAGCCCGAAGCCCACCATCGTGACCATCGCCGCCGAGGGGCTGAAGACGGTCAAGACCACGACCGTGCTGACGGCCGTCCACGACGCCGAGAAGAAGATGATCTCCCTCTACGTGGAGGGCAAGAAGGCCGGCGAGGCCCAGATCCCGGGGATCTGGCAGAACGCGGGCCCGCTGCAGCTGGGCCGGGCCCGCCACGACAACCAATGGGTCGGCGCGTGGCAGGGTTCCATGACCTACATCCGGTTCTACGGGATGGCCTTCAGCCCGGAGCAGGCCGCCGCCTACCGCAAGGGCGAGCTGGACGACGCGGCGAAGGCCACCGCCACCCATTCCTGGGTGGTCGGCTGAATCAGATCGTGACGCCGGCGTTGCGCAGGAAGGCCACGGGGTTGACGGCCGAGCCGTAGTTCGGCGTGGTGCGGATCTCGAAGTGCAGGTGCGGGCCGCTGGAGTTGCCGGTGTTGCCGGACAGGGCGATCCGCTGACCGGCGGTGACCTTCTGGCCGATCTTGATCTGGATCTTCGAGAGGTGCGCGTACTGCGAGTACGTGTTGTTCGCGTGCTTGATCACGATGGCGTTGCCGTACGCGGGGCCGTCGCCGCCGCCGTTCGGGCCCGCCTTGACGACGACGCCGGCGCCCGCGGCCTTGACCGGGGTGCCGGTCGGGACGGCGAAGTCCTGACCGGAGTGCTTGTGGGACCACATGCTGCCGCCCTTGCCGAAGGTCGCGGACAGCGTGTACTTCTCGACCGGCTTGTCCCACAGGCCCGTCTTCGCGGCGGTCTTCTCGGCGGTCTTCGCGGCGGACGCGGCGACGGCGGCCTGGGCGGCGGCCTGCTCGGCCACCAGCTCCGCGGTGCCGGCCAGCGCGGTCTGCGTGGTGTCGGCGAAGGCGGCGGTCGTCCCGGCCCCGAGAGCCAGCACCGCACCGAGAGCGGTTGCGCCGACGGCGATACGGGTACGACGGGTACTGACGCGCTTCGCGGACATGAAGAAGACCTCCGGGGCCGGGAACAAGGACGGGTTCGGGCATCAAGCGACCCGGCACGCTGAGCCGTGTGCCGGGCTTGCCCACCCTTGGTAACCCGCGTCCCCTGACATCCCCAAACATCCCGATTACTACCGGAGCTCGTAGATACGGTCGGGGATCTCCGCCCTGTTGACCTGGTCCCTACTGGGCCAGTGGTAGGGCAAATCGGACGTTTGGATCTACGAAAGTTCCTAGTAGGTCCGATTTGCCCTGTGCGGCTTGTCACCGGCCCAGGACCTTCGACTACCCGTTCCGGGACCTTCGGCAGGCAACCGTCACTACGCTCCAACGTCGTGGACTTATCGACGGTGGGTATCCGGCTGGCGGCGGGGGCACTGACCCCCCTCATCAAGAAGCTCTTCCAGAGCGAGGGCCCGGGCGCGGGCCTGGTCGAACGCGACCGCGAACTGCGCATCTCCTCCTACGTCGCCTGGCGGGAGAAACGCGGCCTCGGCGCCGCGGACCTGCGCGGCCTCGCCGACGACCTGGTGCGCCAGGCCCTGCGGCTCTCCGGCGAGCGGCCCCTCCCCCCGGACGAGGAGGCGGGCGTGGCGACCGCCCTGGCCGTGACCCTGAACGCGCTCGGCGACCTCGCCCTCTCCGACCTGGAGGCCGTCCGCCTCGGACACCGGGCCTTCGCCCGCAAGCTGCGGGCCGCCGCCCCGCCCCTCGGCCTCTCGCGGGACGCCGAGCTCTTCCACGCCCGCCTCGTGGACGTGGCCTGCCTGCACATCCTGAACTTCTTCACCCAGCGCTCCACCTTCGTGGCCGCGACCCTGGTCGAGCAGAGCCGCAGCATCGGCGATCTGGCCGCGAAGACGGACGAGGTGCTGACCCGCATCCCCCGCCAGGAAGGCCGGGACGCGCCCTTCGAGCGCCGCTACCTGGCCTACGTGGCCCAGCGCCACAGCGCCCTGACCATCTTCGGCCTGGACCTGGCCCCGGGCTCCGCGCGCTGGCCGCTGGACGCGGCGTACGTGAACCTGGCGGCCACCGCGACCGGCGCCGGGCCGGGGTACGACTCCCCGTCCTACTCCCTCCCCGCCGACCAGCTCCTCACCGAGCACCACCGCGTCCTGCTGCGCGGCGAGGCGGGCTCCGGGAAGACCACCCTGAGCCAGTGGCTGGCCGTCTCCGCCGCCCGGGGCGAAGGGGGCGACCAGATCCCCTTCGTGCTCCCGCTGCGCAGCCTCACCCGCCACGGCGGCCGGCTGCCCGCGGCCGACGCCCTGCTGACCGGGACCTCCCTGGCCGGGGAGGCCCCGGAGGGCTGGGCGAACCGGGTCCTGCGCGACGGGCGCGCCCTGCTGCTGGTGGACGGGATCGACGAGGTCCCCGAGTCCGAGCGCCGCCAGGCCCGCGAATGGCTGTCCGAGCTGATCACCGCCTACGGGGACAACCGCTGGCTGGTCACCTCCCGGCCCTCGGCGGTCCGCCGGGACTGGCTCGTCGACCTGGGCTTCGCCGAGGTCACGCTGGCCCCCATGACCCCGCCGAAGGTCCGCTCCTTCATCGAGCGCTGGCACACCGCCGCCGAGCACGTCCCGGCGGAGTACAAGCAGCAGCTCCTGGACGCCGTACGCACCAAGCCCGACCTGGCCCGGCTGGCCACCAATCCGCTGCTGTGCGGGCTCATCTGCGCCCTGCACCGCGAACGCCGGGGCTACCTCCCCTCGGGCCGCAAGGAGCTCTACGCGGCGGCCCTGTCGATGCTGCTGCACCGCCGCGACCACGAGCGGGGCCTGCGCCTGCCGGAACTGGCCGAGGAACCGCAGCTCCAGCTGCTCCAGCGGCTCGCGTACTGGCTGATCCGCAACGGCCGGGGCGAGATGGAGCGCGAGCGCGCCGAGGCCCTGATCGCCGACGCCCTCCCGGCCGTGCCCGCCGCCCGCGTCCTCGGCGAGCCCCCCGCGGTCTTCCAGCACTTCCTGGAGCGCACCGGGCTGCTCCGCGCGCCCACGGAGGACACCGTCGAGATCGTCCACCGGACCTTCCAGGACTTCCTCGGCGCCCGGGCCGCCCTCGACGAGGGCAGCTTCGGGGAGCTGGCCGGCCACGCCGGGAACGACCAGTGGGAGGACGTGATCCGCATGGCCGTCGCCCAGGGCCGCCCCAGGGACCGCACCGAGATCATCCGGGCCCTGCTGGACCAGGGCTCCGAGCGCGCCGTCCTGCTCGCCCTCGCCTCCCTGGAGTACGCCGCGGAGCTGGACCCGGCGCTCCGCGCCGAGGTGGAGGCGGCCGCGGAGCACCTCGTACCGCCGACGAACCTGGAGGCTGCCTACGCCCTGGGCCGGGTCGGCCCGCTGGCGCTGGACCTGCTGCGCGGACCCGGGGCGGAGCCCGATGCCGCTCTCGCCTTCTACACGGTCGTGGCGGCCGGCTCGGTCGGCTCCGACCTCGCCATACCGCTGCTCGCCCGCTACGCCCCGCACGACTCGGCTCTGGTGCAGGGGAAGCTGGTCGAGTTCTGGCCCCTGTTCGACACCAGGCAGTACGCCGAGGAGGTCATCGCCCGGCTCCCCAGGATCCCCGAGACCCTGACGGTCCACTCCGACGCCGAACTGGACGCGCTCGGCGAGTTCGCCCCGCAGGAACGCCTGACCGTGGCGGGCGACGTCTCCCACGAGGCCCTCGCGCGCTACCGGCGGCGCACCCCCATCACCTCGCTGAGCATCCGCGACAACGAGCGGCTGACCAGCCTCGGCTTCCTGCGGGGAGACACCTCCCTGCGGGTCGTCTCGATCATGCGCTGCCCCGCCCTGACCGACCTGGCCCGACTGACCGGGCTGCCCGTCGAGCGCGCGCACCTCCAGCCGGCCCGCTCCGTGGACGTCGGGGCCGTGACCGTCGGCTGGAGCGCGCTGCGGGAGCTCAGCCTGGGCGCGGACGCCGACTGGTCGCCCGACGACCTCGCCCCCGAAGCCTCCTTGCGCACGCTCGTCCTCACCGGGCCCCCGCGTTCCCTGACCGGTCTGGCCCGGCACCAGGCACTGCGCATCCTCAGGCTCCCCGACTCCTGGGTCCCGGCCGACGCGGACTGGCGGGCCATCGCCTCCCTGGAGAAGCTGCGCGAGCTGACCATCTCGCGCAGCGCCCTCGGCTCCGTCCCCGGGGACCTGCGGCTGCCCTTCGTCCGGACCCTGCGCTTCCACGGGCGCACCCGCGAGGACCGGGCATCCGACGCGCGGGCGGTGCAGCACTTCCCCCGGGCCGAGACCACATCGACCCGGGAGTAGCACACGCCAAAGGGGCGGCCCCGGGACTTCTCAGTCCCGGGGCCGCCCCTTCGTACCGCTGAGCGCTACGCGCCCTTCGACAGGTCCGGGCCGGAGCCCGTGGCCTCGATCGGGGGGAGGTCCGGCAGAGCCGACTTCTCCTCGCCGCGGAAGGTGAACTTGGCCTCTTCGCCGTCACCCTCCTTGCCGACGACCACGATGTGACCGGGACGCAGCTCGCCGAAGAGGATCTTCTCCGACAGGACGTCCTCGATCTCGCGCTGGATGGTCCGGCGCAGCGGCCGGGCACCCAGGATCGGGTCGTAGCCGCGCTTGGCGAGCAGGAGCTTCGCGTCGCCGCTCAGCTCGATGCCCATGTCGCGGTCCTTCAGGCGCTCGTCGACCTTCGCGATCATCAGGTCGACGATCTGGATGATGTCTTCCTCGGTGAGCTGGTGGAAGACGACCGTGTCGTCGACGCGGTTGAGGAACTCGGGCCGGAAGTGCTGCTTGAGCTCTTCGTTGACCTTCGCCTTCATCCGCTCGTAGCCGGTCTTGGTGTCGCCCACGGCCGCGAAGCCGAGGTTGAAGCCCTTCGAGATGTCCCGGGTACCCAGGTTGGTCGTCATGATGATGACCGTGTTCTTGAAGTCCACGACCCGGCCCTGGGAGTCGGTCAGACGACCGTCCTCCAGGATCTGGAGAAGGGAATTGAAGATATCCGGGTGGGCCTTCTCGACCTCGTCGAAGAGGACGACGGAGAACGGCTTCCGGCGCACCTTCTCGGTGAGCTGGCCGCCCTCTTCGTAGCCCACGTAGCCGGGGGGCGAACCGAAGAGACGGGAAACCGTGTGCTTCTCGCTGAACTCCGACATGTCGAGGGAGATCAGCGCGTCCTCGTCGCCGAAGAGGAATTCGGCGAGCGTCTTGGAGAGCTCGGTCTTACCGACACCGGACGGACCGGCGAAGATGAACGAGCCACCCGGGCGCTTCGGGTCCTTCAGACCCGCACGGGTACGGCGGATCGCCTGGGAGAGCGCCTTGATGGCGTCCTTCTGGCCGATGACCCGACGGTGGAGCTCGTCTTCCATGCGGAGCAGTCGCGAGGACTCCTCCTCGGTGAGCTTGAAGACGGGAATGCCGGTCGCGGTCGCGAGGACTTCGGCGATGAGCTCGCCGTCGACCTCGGCGACGACGTCCATGTCGCCGGCCTTCCATTCCTTCTCGCGCTTGGTCTTCCCCGCGAGCAGCTGCTTCTCCTTGTCGCGGAGAGAGGCCGCCTTCTCGAAGTCCTGGGAGTCGATGGCCGACTCCTTGTCGCGGCGCACGGCCGCGATCTTCTCGTCGAACTCGCGGAGGTCCGGCGGCGCGGTCATCCGGCGGATGCGCATCCGGGAGCCGGCCTCGTCGATCAGGTCGATCGCCTTGTCCGGGAGGAAGCGGTCCGAGATGTACCGGTCCGCCAGCGTCGCCGCCTGGACGAGGGCCTCGTCCGTGATGGAGACGCGGTGGTGGGCCTCGTAGCGGTCGCGCAGGCCCTTGAGGATCTCGATCGTGTGGGGGAGGGAAGGCTCCGCCACCTGGATCGGCTGGAAGCGGCGCTCGAGGGCCGCGTCCTTCTCGAGGTGCTTGCGGTACTCGTCCAGCGTCGTGGCACCGATGGTCTGCAGCTCACCACGGGCCAGCATGGGCTTGAGGATGCTGGCGGCGTCGATCGCGCCCTCGGCGGCACCCGCACCCACGAGGGTGTGGAGCTCGTCGATGAACAGGATGATGTCGCCGCGGGTGCGGATCTCCTTGAGCACCTTCTTCAGGCGCTCCTCGAAGTCACCGCGGTAGCGGGAACCGGCGACCAGGGCACCCAGGTCAAGCGTGTAGAGGTGCTTGTCCTTGAGGGTCTCGGGGACCTCGCCCTTGACGATCGCCTGGGCCAGGCCCTCGACGACGGCGGTCTTGCCGACGCCGGGCTCGCCGATGAGGACCGGGTTGTTCTTCGTACGGCGGGACAGCACCTGCATGACCCGCTCGATCTCCTTCTCGCGCCCGATGACCGGGTCGAGCTTGGATTCGCGGGCAGCCTGGGTGAGGTTGCGGCCGAACTGGTCCAGGACGAGCGAGGTCGAGGGCGTGCCCTCGGCCGGGCCGCCGGCCGTGGCCGACTCCTTGCCCCCGCCGGTGTAGCCGGAGAGCAGCTGGATGACCTGCTGCCGGACTCGGTTGAGATCGGCGCCCAGCTTCACGAGGACCTGGGCGGCGACGCCCTCGCCCTCGCGGATCAGGCCGAGCAGGATGTGCTCGGTGCCGATGTAGTTGTGGCCGAGCTGGAGGGCCTCTCGGAGCGAAAGCTCCAGGACCTTCTTCGCCCGCGGAGTGAAGGGGATGTGGCCGGAAGGGGCCTGCTGCCCCTGTCCGATGATCTCCTCAACCTGCTGGCGAACAGCCTCGAGCGAAATCCCGAGGCTCTCCAGGGCCTTAGCGGCGACACCCTCACCCTCGTGGATCAAGCCCAGGAGGATGTGCTCGGTGCCGATGTAGTTGTGGTTGAGCATCCGGGCTTCTTCCTGAGCCAGGACGACAACCCGCCGCGCGCGGTCGGTGAACCTCTCGAACATCGTTTATCGCTCCTCAGAGCGGTCGGGCAGTTCGGGGTCGGTCCCCGCCCTGTCCTTCCGCATGCTAGTCCCGCGGGGCGGGACAGCTCATTCCAACTGCCGACATCCGTCCACGGCTCACCCCCACGTCGGTGAGGAAAACCGGCCTGAACAGCCGACAACTGCTCCAACCCGATAGTGGGAGACGATGTTCCCGCAGGCCAGGCAGATACCCGTCATGCGTGTACGCCGATGGCGAACGGGACCCGGTCAAATCAGCGTGTCGCCCCGATCCACTAGGAATGTCTTACCCGTAAGGACGGACACTCCATGCCCATGGCACCGGTCGCCTCCGCTAAGGGCGAACACGCTTCCGTCCCGAATGTGGGACTCCACCCCCGCGGATGTTTACGTTCCGCATAGGCGTGGGTGCGGTGTGTCACCTCAGCCGTAACCGCGGACCGTTTCGGGAGTTGCTCCGGACATGGCCGTAACCGCCGTACCCGCCGTGCCCGCAGTCACCGTTCCGCTGCCCCGCGTAGCGGCCGAGGAGGACGCGTACGACTCCTGGTACGAGCGGGTGCTCGGCTGGACCGTCACGGGCGGGCCGCCGGCACAGCTCGTCACGGGGTCCCGTTTCGACGTGCTGGAGCTGCCGTCCGATGCGGGGGCGGCACTGCTGCGCAGGCCGGTCGCCACGGGCCCGGTGGCGCTCATGGGGCGCCGGATGCGGTTCCTGGTGGCCGCGGGGAGCGCAGACGAGCTGGAGGGGCTGCTCGACTGGCTGGAGTGGGGCGGGGTCGCCCTGGATCTCACCGCCCTGGGTGCGGGCGGCCGGATCACCGCCCCGGCTCCCCCGGGGCCGCCCCCGAGCCCTCGGGGAGCCGCCGTGTGGCTGCGGCCCCCCGAGCAGGGGTGTGAGGCCCTACTTCCCGCCCTGCCGGGTCCCGGCCGGGGCGGCGGGCCCGGTCGCGGGCCCGATCTCGTACGCCTGGTGTCCGCGGCGGCGACGGAATGCCACCGCGCGCACCTGCGGCGCCGTACGACCCGGCCCGGTCAGCCCTTGGCCTTCTCGTAGGCCTCGCGGATCTCGGCCGGAACGCGGCCGCGGTCGTTCACGTTGTAGCCGTTCTCCTTCGCCCATGCGCGGATCTCGGCGGTGTCCGGGTTGCCGGTCGAAGCGGCACGGCCCTTGGCGCGGGCTGCGGTCGCGCGTCCACCGGTGCGGCGGCCGCCCTTGGCGTACGGGTCGAGCAGACCGCGGAGCTTTTCAGCGTTGGCGGTGGTGAGGTCGATCTCGTAGGTCTTGCCATCCAGAGCGAACGTCACCGTCTCGTCCGCCTCGCCACCGTCGAGGTCGTCGACAAGAAGGACCTGAACCTTCTGTGCCACCGGGATTTCCTTTCATCGAAAAGCAGTACGCGGAAAGGAAACCGCTTTTGCCTGGAAAACACAAACCCCCGGGGAGAGGTTCGAGACCGCAACAGGGCGGGAAACGTGCGCGATTCGGACATAGGCCACAGGTACGCAGAGCACCGGAAAAGCCAGGGCCATCGATCAGAGGTGCAGAAGCATCCGACTGTTGCCCAAGGTGTTCGGCTTCACTCGTTCGAGACCGAGGAACTCGGCGACACCCTCGTCATAGGAACGCAGGAGCTCCATGTAGACATCGGTCTCCACCGGGGTCTCGCCGATCTCGACGAAGCCGTGCTTCACGAAGAAGTCCACTTCGAAGGTCAGGCAGAAAACCCGGCTCACCCCGACCTCGCGGGCGGTCCGCAACAACTGCTCCAGCACGCGATGGCCGACGCCGGCGCCCTTCAACTCGCGGTCGACGGCGAGAGTGCGCACTTCGGCGAGGTCTTCCCACATCACGTGGAGAGCGCCGCAGCCGACCACCTGGCCGTCGGAGTCCCGTTCCGCGACCCAGAACTCCTGGATGTCCTCGTAAAGGACGACGGGGGCTTTGTCGAGCAGGATCCGCTGCTGCACGTACTGGTCGAGCAGGCGGCGCAGCGCGGGAACATCACCGGTGCGGGCGCGGCGGATCGTCACTGTTTCTGCATGTGCAGCGGAAAACTCTCCCATGCGACCGGACGCTATCGCCCCGGCTCCTGCGGGCGCCCGGCGGAGTCCCCTTCGGGGGCCTGGGTCTCCGCGGGGGACTCGTCGTCGTGCTGGACGATCCGTACGGCATCGCGGAGGGCTTCGCGCTGTTCCGCGGACATCATGCCGAAGAAGGCGACGAGGGCGGCCGCGGGGTTGTCGCTCGTCGACCAGGCTTCGTTCATCAGTGCGGCCGAGTAGGCGGCGCGGGTGGAGACCGCCGTATATCGATAGGCGCGGCCTTCCGCTTCGCGGCGGACCCAGCCCTTCTGATGAAGATTGTCCATAACGGTCATGACCG
The DNA here is from genome assembly GCF_042736975.1 of Streptomyces sp. NPDC059989. Taxonomy (NCBI): domain Bacteria; kingdom Bacillati; phylum Actinomycetota; class Actinomycetes; order Kitasatosporales; family Streptomycetaceae; genus Streptomyces; species Streptomyces sp. NPDC059989. The sequence goes on along the minus strand of NZ_JBHWUO010000003.1, from coordinate 270,136 downwards.
TGGTGTACGCGATGGACCGTTCCTGCTGGAGGTCTTCCAGTACTTCTCGAACGGTGACCGGGCGGTTCCACTGCCACACCCGCGTCATGACGGCGTCTTCGAGTTCTCCCAAGGGGCGAGGCACATGAGCACGATAGTGCGGGTTGTGAGGAATTGCCCGACTATTCGGCCGACAACGCGCAACAAAAAATCGGGCACACGGCCGGTGCCGTGCGCCCTTCGTACCCGGGTGCCTACTTCTGGTGCTGCTGGGCGGCTTCGGCCCGGGCGATCACGGCGTCGACCGCCGCGTCCTCCTTGGCCTTGTTGGCGCCGCCCTGGCTCTTCACGATCGTCACGACGAGAGCGATGAAGAACGCGGCCATCACGAAGGGGGGCACGAGCGCGGAGACGTAGTCCATGCCCCCCAGCGTAGCTAGCCGACCGCCAGCCCGGCCGCCGGGGGCGGGGTGGGCTTGCGGCGTGGCGGGAACACCTCGCCGGGGGTCGGGATCGGCCGCGGGGGCTGATCGGGGGCCGGGGGCTCCTTGGGCTGCGGCTGCGGCTTCGGGCCGGGCGTCGGACCCGGCCGGCGCTCCTGGCCGCCCTGGCCGCCTTGGGCGCCGCCGGCGAGGGCCAGCAGGCGGGTCCGGGGCGCGGGGGCGGTCGACAGCCGCCGGCGTACGGAGCGCTCCGCGACGGACTGGGCCCGGTCCAGCAGCGCGGCCGCGACCGGATTGGCCCGCAGGGCGCGCAGGGCGGCGAGGTCGTCGGGCACGGGCTCGTACCCGGCCGCCAGGGCGTCCTGGAGCAGTTCGAGGTACCCGGAGAGGCTGCCGGGCAGGGCGGCCCGGTAGCGGGCCAGGTCCTCCAGGACGAAGGCTCTGAGCCGGCCCGCCTCCTGGACCACGTCGTCCACCGACTGCGCGAGGCGCAGGCAGTCCTGGACCTCCGCGGCCGTGAGGGGGACCGAGGAGGGCTGAAGGGCGTGGGCGAGCGAACGCCTGAGCACGAGCAGCTCAGCAGCGCTGAACGCCATGCCGCCGCGGGATCCGTAGGGCGTGGGCATGGGCCGAAGATACGCGCTAATCGGACAAAATCCCCTGAGGGTGATCTGCTTCGGCGCGGCGCGCGGCGGGCTCAGCCGGTCTCTTTGACGGCCTGGAGGAAGGCGGTCCAGGCGGCCTGGGTGGTGGCGAGGACGAGGTGCGCGGGGTCCGCGTGGTCGGCGACGCGGACGAGTGTGCCGGGGGCGGCGGAGACGTAGACGCAGGCGTCTTCCTCACCGCAGAACGAAGACTTCTGCCACGTGGGCTGAGCGGTCATGGTCTCTCCTCCGGGCACGGTCGCCGGTAATTCCCGTCGGGGGACGGTAACTCCGGGGTGGGGGTGGACTACAGGGATTCGAAGAATTTCGGCGTTTCGTACCGGTGCCGCTGCGCTTGGCTCGGCGGGGTGGGTGGGTGCGGCTCAAGGACCTGGGGCGGCCGGTAGGGCGCTGCCTAGAGGCGCGCCGTGAAGGCGGCCACGGCTTCCCGGACCGTGGACGGCGTCCATGACAGGCCCGGCTCCGTGACCGTCACTTCCGTGACCGACAGACCCGGCGGCCCGTCGGGAGACCAGCGGTGGAAGAGGACCGTGCCCGTCTCCTCCGCCAGGCGGAGGCTCGCCCGCCGCAGGCGGTCCGTGTCGTACGGGAGCCACACCTGGAACTGGTGCGTGTGCGGTTCCTCCGGGTGGATGCGGAACCAGGGGATCCCGGATTCCGCCGCGAAGGCCGAGCTCAGCTCGGAGGCCACCAGCCGCGCCTGTGAAACGTAGGACGGGAGCTTCGGGAGCTCCCGTTCCAGGCCGGCCAGGGCCGCCAGGGCCTGCGGGAACTGGCGGAAGACCTGGCCCCCGTACCGGTGCCGCCAGGCGCGCGTCTCCTCCACGAAGTCCGCCGGACCGGCCAGGCAGGCCCCGCTCAGCCCGCCCAGCGACTTGTAGAAGGAGACGTAGACCGAGTCCGCCAGCGCCGCGATCTCCGCCAGCGGGCGGCCGAAGTGGACCGTGGACTCCCACAGCCGGGCCCCGTCGAAGTGGACGACCGCCTCCCGCTCGCGGGCCGCGTCCACCAGTGCCTCCAGTTCCTCCCAGGCCGGGAGGAGGAAGCCCGCCTCGCGCAGGGGCAGCTCCAGCATCAGGGTGCCGAAGGGCTCCGGGAGCGAGGCGATCTCCTCCGGGAGCGGCTGGCGGGCCTCCGTCGTCGGGTGGACCGAGCGCAGGCCGGCGACCACCGACAGCGCGCCGCCCTCCCACTGCTCCGGGTGGCTCCGCGGGTGCAGGGCCACCACCGGGTTCCCGGTCCGGCCCGCCCAGCAGCGCAGCGCGACCTGCTGGGCCATCGTCCCGGTCGGGAAGAACGCCGCGTCCTGCGTCCCCAGCAGCTCCGCGACCCGCCGCTCCAGCTCGGCGACCACCCCGTCGCCGTACGCGTCGGCCGGCTGGTCCAGGTCGTACGGGGCTTCGGCGAGCGGCGCCAGCAGCTCCGCCACCGTCGGCTCGCGCAGGCCGTGGGACAGCTTGCGCCGCGCCCCGCGCCAGGCCGCCACCAGCCGCTTCATGTCCTGCGGGTCGTCCGTCATGCCCGAATCATCGCCGACCGGCCAGAACCCCCAGGAGCTAGCATGGCGGCGTATCGTCCGGTACCCCCCGCGGACTGGAACGGAAGGCCCTCCCCGCGTGAACCCATCTCAGCAGCCACGCCCTGCCCGGCTGACCGTCGGCGTCGTCGGCGCCGGCCGGGTCGGTCCCGCGCTGGCGCGTGCGCTCCAGCAGGCCGGGCACCGGCCCGTCGCCGTGTCCGGCGTGTCCGACGCGTCCGTGCGCCGCGCCGGGCGGATGCTGCCCGACGTGCCCCTCGTCACGCCCGCGCAGGTGCTGGAGCGGGCCGATCTGGTCCTGCTCACCGTCCCCGACGACGCGCTGCCCCGGCTGGTCGAAGGGCTGGCCGAGACCGGCGCGGTACGGCCGGGACAGCTGCTGGTGCACACCTCCGGCCGCTACGGGACGGCCGTGCTCGACCCGGCGCGCCGTGCGGGCGCGCTGCCGCTGGCCCTGCACCCCGCGATGACCTTCACCGGCACCGAGGTCGACGTCCAGCGGCTGGCCGGCTGCTCCTTCGGCGTCACCGCCCCCGAGGAGCTCAGGCTGGCCGCCGAGGCCCTGGTCATCGAGATGGGCGGGGAGCCCGAGTGGATCGCGGAGGAGAACCGCGCGCTCTACCACGCGGCCCTCGCCCTCGGCGCGAACCACCTGGTCACCCTGGTCGCCCAGTCGATGGAGCTGCTGGCCAAGGCCGGGGTCGAGCACCCCGACCGGATGCTCGGCCCGCTGCTCGGCGCGGCCCTGGACAACGCCCTGCGCTCCGGCGACGCGGCCCTGACCGGCCCCGTGGCCCGCGGCGACGCCGGTACGGTCGCCGCGCACGTCTCGGAGCTGCGCAAGCACGCCCCGAGCGCGGTCGCCGGATACCTGGCGATGGCCCGCACGACCGCCGACCGGGCCCTCGCGCACGGTCTGCTCAAGCCCGAGCTCGCCGAGGACCTGCTCGGCGTGCTCGCCGATCCCGAGGGTGGGGCCCAGTGACCGAGCTGCTGCTGCACACCGCCGAGGAGCTGCACAAGCTCCCGCGCACTGGCCGCCGGGCGGTGGTGATGACGATGGGCGCCCTGCACGACGGCCACGCCACCCTCATCCGCAGCGCCCGCGAGCAGGCCGGCCCCGAGGGCCAGGTCGTCGTCACCGTCTTCGTCAACCCCCTCCAGTTCGGGGCGAACGAGGACCTCGACCGCTACCCCCGCACCCTCGACGCCGATCTCGCGATCGCCGAAGGGGCGGGCGCCGACGCCGTGTTCGCCCCCGCCGTCGACGAGGTCTACCCGGGCGGCGACCCGCAGGTGCGGATCAGCGCCGGGCCGATGGGCGAGCGCCTCGAAGGGGCCACCCGTCCCGGCCACTTCGACGGGATGCTGACCGTCGTCGCCAAGCTGCTCCACCTCACCCGCCCCGACCTGGCGCTCTTCGGCCAGAAGGACGCGCAGCAACTCGCCCTGATCCGGCGGATGGTGACGGACCTGAACTTCCCCGTCGAGGTGGTCGGCGTACCGACCGTCCGCGAGGAGGACGGGCTCGCGCTGTCGTCCCGCAACCGCTACCTCTCCACCGTCGAGCGGCGCACCGCCCTGACCCTGTCCCGCGCCCTGTTCGCCGGGCAGGACCGGCTCGCCGCGCAGGCGGCGCTGCGCGCCCGGGCCGAGGCCTCCCCGGCCAGCGACGAGCGGGCCACCGCCCTGGCCCGGCTCGGGGAGATCCGCGCCTCCGCGGACGCGCACGCCGTCTCGGCGGCGAACACCGGGCTGCCGGACGCCGTACGGGCCGCCGCGCGCCACGTCCTGGAGGAGGCGGGCCGCCACGAGCCGCCGCTGACCCTGGACTACCTGGCGCTGGTGGACCCGCAGGACTTCACCGACATCGGCCCCGACTTCACGGGGCACGCCGTACTGGCCGTCGCCGCGAAGGTGGGCACGACCCGGCTGATCGACAACATCCCATTGGAATTCGGAGCGCACTCGTGAGCACCCCAGGCAGAGACCTCCCGTCGGGCGGCGCAGGCACCGGCATACGGCTGCACGCTCCGGCCCCCGGCTGGTCCGTCGACGCCGATGTCGTGGTCGTCGGATCCGGCGTCGCGGGGCTGACCGCCGCGCTGCGCTGCGCGGCCGCGGGCCGCCGTACGGTCGTGGTCACCAAGGCCCGGCTCGACGACGGCTCCACCCGCTGGGCCCAGGGCGGGATCGCCGCGGCCCTCGGCGAGGGCGACACCCCCGAACAGCACCTGGACGACACCCTGGTGGCGGGCGCGGGCCTGTGCGACGAGGCCGCCGTCCGGCTCCTGGTCACCGAGGGCCCCGACGCCGTCCGCCGGCTGATCGCGACCGGCGCCGTCTTCGACACCTCCGCCGAGACCGGCGAGATAGAGCTGACCCGCGAGGGCGGCCACCACCGCCGCCGGATCGCGCACGCGGGCGGCGACGCCACCGGAGCCGAGATCTCCCGGGCCCTGGTCGAAGCCGTGCAGGCCGCGGGGATCCGTACGGTCGAGAACGCGCTCGTACTGGACCTGCTCCAGGACGCGCGGGGCCGTACCGCCGGGGTCACGTTGCACGTCATGGGCGAGGGCCAGCACGACGGGGTCGGCGCCGTCCACGCGCCCGCCGTGATCCTCGCGACCGGCGGCATGGGCCAGGTCTTCTCCGCCACCACCAACCCGTCGGTGTCCACCGGCGACGGCGTGGCGCTCGCGCTGCGGGCCGGCGCCGAGGTCTCCGACCTGGAGTTCGTGCAGTTCCACCCGACGGTGCTCTTCCTCGGCCCGGACGCCGAGGGCCAGCAGCCGCTGGTCTCGGAGGCCGTCCGCGGCGAGGGTGCCCATCTCGTCGACGCCGACGGGGTCCGCTTCATGCTCGGCCAGCACGAGCTCGCCGAGCTGGCCCCGCGCGACATCGTCGCCAAGGGCATCATGCGCCGCATGCAGGAGCAGGGCGCGCAGCACATGTACCTGGACGCCCGGCACTTCGGCGCCGAGATGTGGGAGCACCGCTTCCCGACCATCCTCGCCGCCTGCCGCGCCCACGGCATCGACCCGGTGACCGAGCCCATCCCGGTCGCGCCCGCCGCGCACTACGCGTCCGGCGGCGTACGGACCGACCTGCACGGGCGGACCACCGTTCCCGGCCTGTACGCCTGCGGCGAGGTCGCCTGCACCGGCGTGCACGGCGCGAACCGCCTCGCCTCCAACTCCCTGCTGGAGGGCCTGGTCTTCGCCGAGCGCATCGCCGACGACATCACCGCCCAGGCCCGCTCCGGCAACGGCCCCGGCATACCGGTCCCCGCGACCGGGCCACTGCAGCCCGCCGGGGCGCGCTACGAGATCCAGCGCATCATGACGAACGGCGCGGGCGTGCTGCGCTCCGCCGAGTCGCTGCGCACGGCGGCCGAGGCCCTCGAAGGCCTGTACGCCACCGCCCTGAACGACCTCGAAGCGCACGGCAAGACCGCCGAACCGGGGGTGGACACCTGGGAGGCCACGAACCTGCTGTGCGTGGCCCGGGTGCTCGTCGCCGCCGCCCAGCGGCGCGTGGAGACCCGCGGCTGCCACTGGCGCGAGGACCACCCGGAGCGGGACGATGCCGGCTGGCGGCGCCACCTCGTCGTCCGGCTCTCGGCGACCGAGAAGCGGGCCCTGGTCGTCGTCCCCACCGACTCCGCGGACTTCCCGTCCGTGCACGTACCCCTCAGCACCCAGAGCCTGGAGCAGTGACCGTGAGCACCCCCGAACTCCCCCTGATCGACCAGAACGACGGCGGCTGCGGCGACGACTGCGCCTGCGGCGACGGCGAGGAGACCGGCCTCGACCCGGCGCTGGCCCAGCTGCTGGCGGACGCCGGCCTGGACCCCGTCGAGGTCGAGGACATCGCCCACATGGCGCTCTCCGAGGACCTCGACGGCGGGGTCGACGTGACCACCGTCGCCACGATCCCCGAGGACGCCGAGGCCGTCGCCGACTTCGTCGCCCGCGAGGACGGGGTCGTGTCCGGGCTGCGCATCGCCGAGGCCGTCTTCTCCGTGGTCTGCACGGAGGCCTTCGAGGTGGAGCGCCACGCGGAGGACGGCGACACGGTCAAGGCCGGGGAGGTCCTGCTCTCCGTACGCGCGCACACCCGCGACCTGCTCACGGCGGAGCGCAGCGCCCTGAACATCCTGTGCCGCCTGTCGGGCATCGCGACGGCCACCCGCCGCTGGGCGGACGTGCTGGAGGGCACCGGCGCGAAGGTCCGCGACACCCGCAAGACCACTCCGGGCCTGCGCGCGCTGGAGAAGTACGCGGTGCGCTGCGGCGGCGGCGTCAACCACCGCATGTCGCTGTCGGACGCGGCGCTGGTCAAGGACAACCACGTGGTGGCGGCCGGCGGGGTCGCGCAGGCCTTCAAGGCCGTACGGGACGCCTTCCCGGACGTGCCCGTGGAGGTCGAGGTCGACACCCTGGAGCAGATCGGCGAGGTGCTGGAGGCCGGCGCCGACCTGATCCTGCTGGACAACTTCACGGTCGCGCAGACCGCGGAGGCCGTGGCCCTGGTGGCCGGGCGCGCGGTGCTGGAGTCCTCGGGCCGGCTGACCCTGGACAGCGCCCGGGCGTACGCCGAGACCGGGGTGGACTACCTGGCCGTCGGCGGCCTGACCCACTCCTCCCCGATCCTGGACATCGGCCTCGATCTGCGCGAGGCGGTGTAACCGGTGCTCCTCACCATCGACGTGGGCAACACCCACACGGTCCTGGGCCTGTTCGACGGTGAAGAGATCGTCGAGCACTGGCGGATCTCGACCGACCCGCGGCGCACGGCCGACGAGATGGCCGTGCTCATGCAGGGCCTGATGGGCATGCACCCGATGCTCGGCAACGAGCTGGGCGACGGCATCCACGGCATCGCGATCTGCTCGACGGTGCCGTCGGTGCTGCACGAGCTGCGCGAGGTCACCCGCCGCTATTACGGGGACGTGCCGGCGGTCCTCGTCGAACCCGGCATCAAGACGGGCGTGCCGATCCTCATGGACAACCCGAAGGAGGTCGGCGCGGACCGCATCATCAACGCGGTCGCGGCCGTCGAGCTCTACGGGGGCCCGGCGATCGTGGTCGACTTCGGTACGGCGACCACCTTCGACGCGGTGTCCACGAAGGGCGAGTACGTGGGCGGGGTGATCTCCCCCGGCATCGAGATCTCCATGGAGGCCCTCGGCGTCCGCGGCGCCCAGCTCCGCAAGATCGAGCTGGCCCGGCCGCGCAACGTGATCGGCAAGTCCACGGTCGAGGCGATGCAGTCGGGCGTGGTCTACGGCTTCGCGGGGCAGGTCGACGGGATCGTCACCCGGATGGCCAAGGAGCTGGCGGGCGCGAACGGCGACCCGGACGACGTGCGCGTCATCGCCACGGGCGGCCTGGCGCCGATCGTGCTCGGCGAGTCCTCGGTGATCGACGACCACGAGCCGTGGCTGACGCTGATCGGGCTGCGGCTGGTCTACGAGCGCAACGCGCCGAACTTCGACTGAAGGCGTGTCGGGACCGGAAGGTTCAGCTTCGACCTGATGGCTTAACTTGTCAGTCTCGACGACTGGTACAGGACGGCCCAAATGCCTCGTGATTCAGCGTACTTGAAGGTGGCGGACGCGCTGCGGGCACGGATCCGGGCGGCGGAGTGGCCGGTCGGAGCCCGGCTGCCGTCGAGAGCGCGTTTCGCCGCGGAGTACGCGGTGGGGCAGAGCATCGCGCAGCGCGCGATGGAGCTGCTGATCATCGAGGGCTGGCTGGAGGGCCGCGCGGGATCCGGCACCTACGTGCGCGTGCCGCGGCAGCGGGTGCGGATCCCCCGCTCCCGGCTGCGCCGCCTCAGCGGCCCCGGCGGCCGGAACAACGGCAGCGGCACCTGGGAGGCGCACTCCAAGGCCCGCATCCCGGCGCCCGAGCGCATCGCGGCGCGGCTGGGCATCGGGGTGGGCGATCCGTGCGTGGTGACGACGTACGAGTTCCTGTCGGAAGGGCGCCCGGTGGAGATCTGCGAATCGTGGGAGCCGCTGTCCGTCACGGACGGCACGCCGGTGATCCTGCCGGAGCGGGGCCCGCTCAAGGGGGCGGGCGTGGTGGAGCGGATGCGGTCGATCGGGGTGACGGTCGTGTCGGCGACGGAGGTCCCGCGGCCGGGGCGCGCGGACCAGCCGCAGGCCAATCTGCTCGGCATCAGTGTCGGGGACCTGATCACCGAGATCGAGCGGACGCACTACGCGGCGGACGGGCGGGCGGTGGAGACCGCCGACATCGTGGTGGCCGACCGGCGGGCGGAGGTCGCCTACGAGATCACCTTCGGGCGGTGACCCACACCCGGCGCAGGGCGGCCCACCAGGGGTGCCGGGCCGGGCGGCCGTCCAGAACGGCCCGGAACTGCTCGTAGGACCGGGCCGCGCGCAGCACGGCGAGATCGTCCCGCCCCGGCGGCGGGGGCATGGGGGCGCCGTGCTGTGAGGCGCGGTAGGTGTCGATGAGGTACTGCTCGATGGCGGTCATAGCTCCACCCTGAACCCGCCGCGGCGGACCTGCCCGTCGATTGACGGCCGCCGTCAATCGTCCGCCCGGCGCCTCGACCGTCGGCGGCGGCCGAGGCCCCTGGGGCTCCGCCCCAGACCCTCCCCCAGACTCCGTCCGGGGGGACCCCCACGCCTCAAACGCCGGCGGGGCTGATTTCGGCCCGCCCGAGTGCCCGTGTGCGGCTACAGGATTCGGGGCTCCGCCCCGCACCCCGCGCCTCAAACGCCGGCGGGGCTGGAATTGCCCGCCTCAGCACACAGGTGCGGCTACAAATCGGGCTCCGCCCCTCGGCAGACGGACGGCATCAGCCAACATCCAGCCCCGCCGGCGATTGAGGCGCGGGGGCTCGGGGGCAGCGCCCCCGCAGCGGCGCCGCGCCCGGTCGATCGGCCATCCGCGCCGGTCACGCGCACCCCTGCGGCCCCGGCCGTGTCCGTGAGGGACAGAATGGGCCGATGAGCGTCACCATCGACATCACCGGGCTCCCCGCGGAGCGGATCACCTTCGCGCCCTCCCCGCTCGCAGAGCTCTGCATGGCGCTGCACGCGCTCTCCCAGCCCGCCCACCACCCCCGCCTCACCTCCTGGACCACCGCCACCGCCGCCGCCCTCGACCCCTGCCTCGCGGACCGGCTGCTGGAGGCCGACTTCATGTGGCGGAGCTCGTTCTCCGACATCTTCATGGCCTTCGCCGCCTCCCCCGGAGGGACCGGCCGCCCCGCCGGGACCCTGGCCGAGGAGCTCGACGTACTCGACCGGATGGACGACGAGCAGTTCGTGCTGGCCGCCCTGGAGCACTGCTGGCTGGCGCTGTACAACGAGGGCGGCTGGCCCTCACCCCTCACCGACCCGGCGGCCCGGACCAGGGCCCTGGAGACGGCCGCCGCCCGCGGCCCCCGCCAGCTGGACTTCTCCGCCCGGCTGCTGGACGACCCCGCCGCCGTCCGGGTGTGGATGCGCCGGCTCCTGGAGGACTGCGACGAGGCCTTCTTCGCCGAGACCTGGAAGCGCATAGAGCCCGGGCAGACCGCCGACGCCCGCCACAAGACCGAGGTGCTCCGCCGCAAGGGGCTGCCGGCCGCGCTGAAGGAGGTCTCCTCCGCGCTCAGCGTCGACGAGGGCCTCACCACCATCACCGCCGACAAGATGGTCAACGGTTCGACCACCGCCACCGACCCCCGCATAGGCACCGGCCTGGTCTTCGTACCGACCAACTTCGGCTGGCCCCACCTGCTCGTACTGCACGCCCCCGGCTGGCGGCCGGTGGTCCACTATCCGCTCGGCACCCCCGAACCGGCCCCCGAGCCCCGCTCGGTGGAGCTGCTCCAGCGTCGGATGGAGGCGCTGGCCCACCCGATGCGGATGAGGCTGTGCCGGAGCCTGGCCCGGGCCCCGTACACGACGAGCGAGCTCGCGGCCGTGTACGGGATCACCGCGCCGGAGGTGTCACGCCATCTGGCCGTCCTGAAAAAGGCCGGTCTGATGCATACGCGACGCGAAGGGCGTTATGTCCAGCACCAGTTGGACCTGACGGCGGTCGCCCGCATCGGCTCGGACTTCATCGAGGGCCTCCTCCGCTAGGCGGTAACGGCAGCGCCAAGTCGCCGATATGCGGAATTCACAAACCGGAATCAGCTAAAACTCTGGCCAGAGTGGCTCCTTGCTGCTTAACGTGCGTCCACCGCTCCTCCCTGCTCACATTGCCGTGGAAGGACCCTGCATGCCCTCACGCCGTATAGCCGCTGCCACCGCCGCCCTGGCGGCCGCGGCCCTCGTATCTCCGTTGCTGCTCGCCGGGCCGGCCGGTGCCACCGGGAGCCCGCAGAGCGACGCCGCCCGAGGTGACGCACTGGCCAGGAAGCTGGTCAAGGACGCGACCGGCAAGGGTGCGTACAACCACCTGAAGGTCCTTCAGTCCATCGCGGACTACAACAAGGGCACGCGCGTGGCCGGTTCGAAGGGCCACGTCCAGTCCGCCCAGTACATCGAAGCCGTGATGCGGGCGTCCGGCTACAAGGTGACGAAGAACGAGTTCGACTTCGTGTACGTCGAGACCATCTCCGAGAAGCTCACGGTGAACGGCTCGGCCGGGCGCGACGTCCCGATCCACCTGATGACGTACACCGCCAGCACCCCGGCGGAGGGCGTGACGGCCCAGGTCGCCGTCGCCCCGGTCGACGCGGACGGGACGAACGGCTGCGAGCCGGGCGACTTCGCCGCCGGCGCCTTCACCGGCAAGATCGCCCTGGTCAAGCGCGGCGGCTGCACCTTCGCCGCCAAGCAGGCCAACGCGGCGGCCGCCGGAGCCGTCGGCGCGATCATCTACAACAACACCGCGGGCGCCCTCAACGGCACCCTGGGCGACGCGAACGCGGGCAAGGTCCCGACCGGCGGCATCACCCAGGCGGACGGCGAGAAGCTCGCCGCGGAGGCCGCGGCCGGCCCGGTCGAGGTCACCCTGGACATCCGCCAGCTGCGCGAGAACCGCAAGACGTACAACCTCGTCGCGGAGACCCGCGGCGGCGACGAGAACAACACCGTCTTCCTCGGCGCGCACCTCGACTCGGTGGCGGCGGGCCCGGGCATCAACGACAACGGCTCCGGCTCGGCCGGCATCCTCCAGGTCGCGCAGCGGCTCGCGAGCAGCCAGACGAAGATCAAGAACAAGGTCAAGTTCGCCTGGTGGTCGGCGGAGGAGTACGGCCTCCTGGGCTCCGAGGCGTACGTCGCCGGGCTGAGCGACGCGCAGAAGAAGCAGATCAAGCTCTACCTGAACTTCGACATGATCGCCTCGCCGAACGCCGCGTACTTCGTCTACGACGGCGACGACTCGGACGGCGTCGGCGCGGGCCCCGGCCCCGCGGGCTCCGCCCAGCTGGAGAAGGGGATCAACGACTTCCTCGACTCCAAGAAGATCCCGCACGCGGGCACGGACTTCTCCGGCCGCTCGGACTACGGCCCGTTCATCGAGGTCGGCATCCCGTCCGGCGGCACGTTCACCGGCGCCGAGGGCATCAAGACGCCGGAGGAGGCCGCGAAGTTCGGCGGCCAGGCGGGCGTCGCCTACGACGTGAACTACCACGCCAAGGGTGACGACATCACCAACATCGACCAGAAGGCGCTCGACATCAACGTCGACGTCATCGCGGACGCGGTCGGCCACTACGCCTACGACCTGGCCCCGCTGTCGAAGCCGGTCGTCTCGCAGCCGACGCCTGGCGGCGGCAGCGGGGGTGGCCTCCACGAGGGCCACGACCACGAGGTGACGCAGTAACGAAGCCCATTCCGCCGGGCGGGGCCGCTCACCGACCCCGCCCGGCACATCCAGCCCCTCCGGCGTTTGAGGAGCGGGGCGCGGGGCGGAGCCCCGGATCTTTCAGCCCCGCCGGCGTTTGAGGTGGGGGTCCCCCCGGACGGAGTCTGGGGGAGGGTCTGGGGCGGAGCCCCAGCAGCGGCGCGTCAGCCGAGCGTCGCGCCGGGCCACGCCGCCGGGAGGCGAACCGGCTGGCAGAGCCACCCGAAGTCCCCCAGCCCGCCCTGGGCGGTCAGTTCCGCCGCCTCCCCCGCACCGGCAAGGGCCCGGACATACGCCGCCGGGTCCGTCGAGGCCAGGGCCAGCGGCGGCCGGGCGCCCGAGACGCCGAGGGCGGTCAGCGCCTCGCGCTGGGTCAGCAGCACCGCGCCCGGCCCCGCGCAGGAGTCCAGTGCCACGTGCGCGGTGACATCGCAGCTGCCGTCCGGGACCGGCGGCACCTCCCGCCCCCCGCGAAAGCCCGTCAGGGTCCCGTACGGGGGCCGCGCCTCCCGGGTGTGCGCGTAGTCCACCGCCACCGCCAGGCCCCGCTCCAGGCTCGCCACCGCCGCCGCCCACGCCTCGTCGCGCGCCCGGCCGATCTCCGCGCGGCCGCCGCCCGGCCACCACCGCTCCAGCCATGCCCGGTCCGGCCCGTCCACCGGGCCGCCGAGGGTCTCCGTACCGTCCGGCGCGACCAGCACGTAGCGCCCGTCCTCCGCGACGTCCAGCGGCACGTTGTCCAGCCACTCGTTGGCGAAGAGCAGCCCCGTCGTCCGTTCGGGTGGGGCGGCGACCCAGCGGATCCGCGGATCGATCCCCTCCGGCCGCTCCGCCCGCTCCACGGCATACGGACGCACCCGCGCGGCCACCTCCGCAGGCAGCGCCCCGAGGACCCCGGCCAGCAGCTCCCCCCGCCCGGCCCCGACATCGACCAGGTCCAGCCCCTCCGGGTGCCCCAGCTCCGCGTCCACCCACAGCAGGAGCCGGGCCACGGCCCCCGCGTACAGCCCCGAGGCGTGTACCGAGGTGCGGAAATGCCCGGCCGGCCCCGGCCCGCCCGGCCGCACGTAGAAGCCGCCGGGCCCGTACAGTGCGGCCTCCATCGCCCCGCGCCACCGGGCCGGAGTCACGCATTCACCCTGAGTGCTCATCAGACAAAGGTTATGCTCGGCTCCACCTTGGGGAGTACACCCCGCGTGCGAGGTTCGCACCTGTGGTTGACTCCAGCACCTTTCTCCTTTCCCTACGCTGGGTTACGTGCAGCGCCTCTACGACTTCCTCCGCAGACACCCGACGGGCGTCGACAGCTTCTGGGCTGTCCTCCTCTTCGGGGTCTCGATGCTGAACGTCGTGGGCGAGCCCGACCTCGACACGCCCCTGAAGCTCGCCGCCGTCCCCGTGGTGGTCGCGCTGAGCACGGCCGTGGCCCTGCGCCGCAAGTGGACGCAGGCGATGTTCTGGCTCACCCTCGGGGCGGGCGTCTTCCAGCTGGGCGCGGGGATCATCGCGGGGGTCTGGGACCTCGCCATGTTCGTGATCCTCTTCACGGTCGCCGCGAGCGACGTCCCGCGCTGGGTCTCCCGCACCGCGCTGGGCTGGGGGCTGGCCGCCGCACCGCTCTACTTCCTGCGCTTCGGCGTGGACAAGGGCAGCAGCACCATCGACAACGTCCTCTTCGCCCTCTTCATGATCATCCCCTTCGTGCTCGCCTGGGTGCTGGGCGACTCCCTGCGCACCCGCCGCGCCTACTACGCCCAGCTCATCGAGCGGAACCAGCGGCTGGAGAACCAGCGCGAGGCCCAGGCGAAGGTGGCGGTCGCCGCCGAGCGCGCCCGGATCGCCCGCGAGCTGCACGACGTCGTCGCGCACAACGTCTCGGTGATGGTGGTCCAGGCGGACGGGGCGGCGTACGTCATGGACGCGGCGCCCGAGCAGGCCAAGGAAGCCCTCCAGACCATCTCCGGCACCGGCCGCCAGGCACTCGCCGAGATGCGCCGGCTGCTGGGCGTGCTGCGCACCGGCGAGCCCCAGGAGTCCGAGGACTACGTACCGCAGCCGGACGTCGAGCAGATCGAGGTCCTGGTCGAGCAGGTGCGGGCGGCCGGACTCTCGGTGGACTTCGAGGTCGAGGGCGCGCCGCGGCGGCTGCCCAGCGGCGTCGAGCTGACGGCGTACCGGATCGTGCAGGAGGCACTGACGAACACGCGCAAGCACGGCGGCCCCGATGCGAAGGCGAGCGTGCGGCTGGTCTACTTCGACGACGGCCTCGGCCTGCTCGTCGAGGACGACGGGCGGGGCGCGGCGCACGAACTGTACGAGGACGGCGGCGCCGACGGCGCCGGGCACGGGCTGATCGGCATGCGCGAGCGGATCGGCATGGTCGGCGGAACGCTCGACACCGGGCCGCGGCCGGGCGGCGGCTTCCGGATCAGCGCGCTGCTTCCGTTGAAGAAGAGCTGACGAATACGAAGACGAGGTCGAGGTAACGGATGTCCATCCGATTGACTGCTCCCCTCCCCGAAGAAGTGGGATTCCCTCCTTCAGGGCTGCTCGGGGATTCCTAGCTCACGCAGCCTCCCGAGGCAGCGCCTCGGGAGGTCTTCCACGATCAGCACTAGCCGGGTCCAGACCAGCCCGGATGAGCATCACGCGGGCGGAGTTCTTGTCTCGTGGAGACACGGCTCCGCACGCGGTGCAGGTGTAGGTGCGTTCACCCAGCGGCAGTGCGTGCTTGGCTCTCGCTCCGCACTGCGCGCAGTCCATCGTGGTGTGCGCGGGATGTACCAGGTGCACGATACGCCCGTGCTTGCGACCCATCTCGATCAAGGCTGTTTTGGTGGCGCCGATGGCGGCGTCAGCTGCCTTCCTGGCCATGGTGGTCTTCGCCAGGAACTTCGACCGGAAGTCCTCCACCGCGATCACGTCATGGTCGCGGATCACGGACTTCGCCCACTTACGGGCCCTGTCCTGACGCTGCCGGGCGGTCTTCTTGTGCAGCTTTGCGGCCTGCTTCTTCGCTGCCTTGTAGCGCTTCGAGCCGCCGTGACCCTTCCTAGGCTTCCGGCGGGCCATCATCCGCTGATAGCGAGCGCGCTTCGTAGCGGCCTTCTTTCCGTACTGAGCATGAGGGAGATCATGGTTGTCGCTGGTGGTCGTCGCGGTCTCCTTCACGCCCCAGTCCACACCGATCGCACGCCCGGTCCCGGGCAGCGACTCAACCCGTACAGGGACAACAAAGCTCGCGTACCAATGCCCCAGCGAGTCCTGATAGACACGCACACTGGACGGATCGTCAGGCAGCCCCCGCGACCACACCACCGACAGGACGATCCCGCCCGCCAGGTGGAGGCGTCCGTCCTTCATCCGGAACCCGCGCCGGGTGTAGTTGAGGGTGGGCCGCGCCTCGCGCTTCTTCTTCCACTTCGGCATCCCAGCCCTGCGCGCCATGGGCAGCCGTTCTCGGATGTCCTTCTGTGCCTTGGCCTTGGACTTGCCGAAGTCCCGTACCACCTGCTGCTGCGGGACCGAGCTGCCCTCACGCAGCCACCGCGTACGGGCGCGTGCCTCGGTCAGCATCCTGTCGAGCTGTGCGGGACCACAGGTGCGCCTGTCAGCACCCTGCGGACTCGTCCTGTTCCAGGCGTGGACCTGCTTGGACTTCGCCACGCACTCGTTCCAGAGCCAGCGGCACCGGTCCCACTCGCCCATCAGCGCGGCAAGCGCGGTGGACGACACGCGAAGCCTGAAGGTGTACCGGGCGCGCCCGGCATCCTCGGCTATCCGTGGTGTCGTCATGACGCGACCGTAACGCCGCCTTCTTCGCTTCTCTGCTCGGATTCCGGACGGTCCCACGAACGAGTGACCGATCCCGCGCGTATCGACCGGCTGCCCCTCAGCGGTGCCAAGCTGGGCCGAGGGACCCGGTGTACGGGCCTCCTGCCCCGTCTCGCGCCCGGTCTGCGAACGCTGGACGACGACCGGGACCTGAACCACTGAGCCCCTCACCAGCCCCGTCCGGCCACAGTGAGCGTCACGACCGGGCGGGGCTGCCGTCTGCGTACCCTGGCCGTATGACTGCCTTTGATGCGCCTGCTCCTGGAAGTTCCGTAAGAGTCATGCTCGTCGACGATCAGGTGCTGCTGCGCACCGGCTTCCGGATGGTGCTCGCCGCCCAGCCGGACATGGAGGTCGTCGCCGAGGCCGGTGACGGTCTGGAGGCGCTGGAGGTGCTGCGGGCCACCAAGGTGGACGTGGTGCTGATGGACGTGCGCATGCCGAAGCTGGACGGGGTCGAGGCCACGCGGCGGATCTGCGAGCCGGAGGAGCACCCCAAGGTCATCATCCTGACCACCTTCGACCTGGACGAGTACGCCTTCTCCGGGCTGAAGGCGGGTGCGAGCGGCTTCATGCTGAAGGACGTTCCGCCGGCCGAGCTGCTCGCGGCGATCCGCTCGGTGCACAGCGGCGACGCGGTGGTGGCGCCCTCCACGACGCGGCGGCTGCTGGACCGTTTCGCCCCGATGCTGCCGACCACTACGCAGGAGCCGCAGAACAAGGACATCGAGCGGCTGACGGACCGCGAGCGCGAGGTCATGCTGCTGGTCGCCCAGGGCCTGTCGAACGGGGAGATCGCCGCCCGGCTGGTCCTCTCGGAGGCGACGGTGAAGACCCACGTCGGCCGCATCCTGACGAAGCTGAACCTGCGCGACCGCGTGCAGGTGGTGGTCCTGGCGTACGAAACGGGCCTGGTCCGCGCGGGCGGCGGCGGAGCCGCGTAGTCCCGCAACGGTGCAGTCCGCGCACGGCGTCCCCCGGCCCGGGGGACGCCGTGCGCGCACACGGGCGGGGAGGTCAGCGGATGACGAAGTCGCAGCTGTGCGAGGTCGCGAGGAAGTCGAGGGAGGCGTTGTCGGCCACGACGATGTCGAAGCCGGCGCCGCACGCGATCCGGTCGAAGCCGCCGTTCCTGCTGACGATGGTGTCGTTGCCCCCTCCGCCGTCGAAGGTGGTGGTGATGAGAGTGGGGCCGTTCCAGCCGTCGGGGTCGGTGAGCCGGTCGTTGCCGCCCCCGCCGGTGAGCTGGTCCTCGCCCGCTCCGCCGTCGATGTCGGCCGGGGCGTTGGTCTTGTTCTCGGCGATGTCGTTCTGGTTGCCCAGTGCGGCCTGGATGCGGGTCACGTTGGTGGAGGAACCGCAGTTGACGGTGTGGATGTCGACCTGGGTGCAGCCGGGACCGGCGGTGAGATTGGCCGTCGTGTCGGTGACGCGGAAGACCGAGCCGAGGTTGAGGAAGGTCACGGTGTTCGTTTCTCCGGGCAGCGCCGCGAAGCTGACCACGCCGCCCGCGCGGGACACGAACGACGGGTCGGCGGCCGCGGGGCCGGCGAACGCCATCGTCAGGGTCAGGGCGGCCACGGCGGGGACGGCGACGCGTACGGTGCGGCGCAGGAGGGGGGAAGAGGTCGAGGTCATCGGTGCTGTTCCTTGCGGTCGACGAGTGCGGATCTGGTCGAGGATCCGTCGCCCCCTTCGCTACCCGAAGTGATCAGTAGGACTGTCCTTTGATCACACAGTTACCTCCCGTGCCGAACGCAACCCCTCGTCCGGCCCTGTCTGCGCTACGTCATCCAGCGGTCCGGGCGGGCCGAAGCGCGCGAGGTGCGGGAGCGGGCCGCCTGGGCGTACAGGAGCGCGGCCGCTTCGGCCGCCGGCCGCAGCCGGGCCGTGACCGTGCCGTTCGCGCCGGTGTCCACGTGTACGTCGGCCACGCCGCGGGCGCGCTCCCAGGGGCCCTGGGTGAGGCGGACGCTCTGCACCTTGGCGTGCGGGACGATCTCCGTACGGCGGCACAGGCGGCCCTGCCGGGCGGCGAACACGTCCGGGGAGACGGCCAGGCCGTACCCCTTCCACCACACCGGGACCACCCAGCGCGAACCCGCCGCCGGGGAGCCGGAGAAGGACAGCGCCGCCAGGTCCACCCCCGGCAGGACCCGGGCGATCACCGCGTACGCGGCGGCCCGCGAGGCCACCGGGACCAGCACCTCGTTCTTCGAGCCCGCCACGGCCAGCTCGACGCGGACCCAGCCGCGCCGCCGCCACAGCAGCGGCTCCACGATCCGTACGGTCTGCACGCGCCCCGGCGGCACGGTCTCGTGGGCCCGGTCCAGCAGCCCGTGGTC
This sequence comes from Streptomyces sp. NPDC059989, assembly GCF_042736975.1. Classification (NCBI taxonomy): domain Bacteria; kingdom Bacillati; phylum Actinomycetota; class Actinomycetes; order Kitasatosporales; family Streptomycetaceae; genus Streptomyces; species Streptomyces sp. NPDC059989. The sequence continues at coordinate 251,506 of NZ_JBHWUO010000003.1, read as the reverse complement.
CAGGCGCAGCCCGTCCGGGGATTCGGCGACCGTCCAGTCGTACTCGGTGAGGAAGCGGCCCGCGCTGCCCGCCCAGACCGCGCCGAGCATCGGGAGCAGGGTGACGACGGCCGCCCACGGGCTGGAGCTGACCCACCAGACGACCACCGGCGCGATGAGCCCACCGGCCAGCGCCCCCATGACGCCGAGGCTCAGCAGCAGGGACACGGCGAGGTCGCGGGGGCCGACGCGGAGCAGTTCGCGTTCGGGGGCCTCGCCGAGGCGCACCGCCTCGGCGGGCGCGAAGCCGGCGGCCCGGGCGAGGAGCTCGGCGCGCAGGGCCACGGCCTCCTTCTCGGAGAGGAAGGACAGCTGGTCCTTCTCCTCGGTGCCGATGACGTCGAGCCGCAGGCTGGCGACCCCGGTCAGGCGCGCCAGCAGCGGGCGGGTGACGTCGATCGCCTGGATGCGGTCGAGGCGGATGTGGGCGGTGCGCCGGAAGAGCAGGCCGCTGCGGATGCGGAGCTCGGTGTCGGTGACGGCGTAGTGGGTGAACCACCAGCTCAGGAACCCGTACAGGCCGAACACCAGCACCAGGCCCGCGAGCGCGGCCAGCCGGAGCAGGGCGGACAGCGCCCCGATCCACTCCCCGGCCCGGTCCCCCTGCTGCGCGATCACGCCGACGGTCGCGGCGATCGGCACCCACGCCCGCCGCAGGGGCGTGAAGGGATGCAGCCGCCGCTCGCCCGCGGCGGGCTCGGCGGAGTACGGGGCCAGCCCCGAGCCGGTTCCGCCTGCGGCGGGCGGGTCGGCGGAGACAGGCCCCGGTCCGCCGGGTCCACCCGCCGGACCGGGGGTCACCGGGTCGCCGCCCGCCGGACCGGAGGTCACAGGCCCGCCGACCTTGCCTCGCCCAGCGCGGTGAGGTGGTCGCGCAGGCGCTCCGCCTCGGCCGGCGCCAGGCCCGGGATCTTGGCGTCCGTCGCCGCGGCCGCCGTGTGCAGCTGTACGGAGGCCAGCCCGAAGCGCCGTTCCAGCGGGCCCGAGGCCACCTCGACCAGCTGCATCCGCCCGTACGGGACCACCGTCTGCTCCCGCCACAGCACGCCCCGGCTGATCAGCAGGTCGTCGGCGCGCTCGGCGTACCGCCAGGACCGCCAGTTCCGGCCGAGCAGCACCCACCCCCAGGCGAGCACCGCGAGCCAGACCAGCCCGAGGGCCGCCCACGCCGGGCCCGCGAACAGGCCCAGCAGCACCCCGGTCACCACCGCGAAAAGGCCCGTCCAGCCCACCAGCAGCAGCCGCCTCAGCGTGAGCAGCCCGCCCGGCAGACCCACCCATTCGGGTCCGTCCGTCTCACCCGTCGTCCCCGTTTCCATCCCTCCACCCTATGGCTGAGACAATGCCCGCATGACGGAGACCACGGTCGGCATCGGCGGCGCGGCGGAGAGCACCGACATGGTGCTCAACATCGGCCCCCAGCACCCTTCCACGCACGGCGTGCTGCGCCTGCGCCTCGTCCTCGACGGCGAGCGGATCGCCAGCGCCGAGCCCGTGGTCGGCTATATGCACCGCGGCGCCGAGAAGCTCTTCGAGGCCCGCGACTACCGGCAGATCGTGATGCTCGCGAACCGCCACGACTGGCTGTCCGCCTTCTCCAACGAGCTCGGCGTGGTCATGGCCGTCGAGCGGATGCTCGGCATGGAGGTCCCCGAGCGGGCCGTGTGGATGCGGACCCTGCTGGCCGAGCTGAACCGGGTGCTGAACCACCTGATGTTCCTCGGCTCGTACCCGCTCGAACTGGGCGGAATCACCCCGATCTTCCACGCGTTCCGCGAGCGCGAGGAGCTCCAGGCCGTCATGGAGGAGATCTCCGGCGGCCGCATGCACTACATGTTCAACCGCGTCGGCGGCCTCAAGGAGGACCTCCCGGCCGGCTGGCTCGGCCGGGCCCGCGCCGCCATCGCCGACGTCAACACCCGCATGGACGTCTACGACAAGCTCGTCCGCGGCAACGAGATCTTCCGCGGCCGCACCCGCGGCGTCGGCGTCCTGTCCGCCGAGGCGGTCCACGCGTACGGGGTCTCCGGCCCCATCGCCCGCGCCTCCGGCGTCGACTTCGACCTGCGCCGCGACGAGCCCTACCTGGCCTACGGCGAGCTCCAGGACGTCCTCAAGGTGGTCACCCGCACCGAGGGCGACTGCCTGGCCCGCTTCGAGGTGCTGCTGGAGCAGACCCACAACGCCCTCGAACTCGCCGTGGCCTGCCTGGACCGCCTGGCCGAGCTCCCGCCCGGCCCGATCAACCAGCGCCTGCCCAAGGTCCTGAAGGCCCCCGAGGGCCACACGTACGCCTGGACCGAGAACCCGCTCGGCATCAACGGCTACTACCTGGTCTCCAAGGGCGAGAAGACCCCGTACCGGCTGAAGCTGCGCAGCGCCTCCTACAACAACATCCAGGCCCTCGCCGTGCTCCTGCCGGGGCAGCTGGTCGCGGACATGGTGTCGATCCTCGGCTCGCTCTTCTTCGTCGTCGGCGACATCGACAAATAGCCGCCGCCCCCGCCGGGCTCCGGCCTAACCTGGCCGGATGATCACTGGCATATCCGCCGACTACCTGCGGCGACTCGGCATCGCCGACCCGGGCAGCCCCTCGGTGGAGGGGCTGTTCGCCCTCCAGCGGGCGCACGTGGAACGCATCTCCTACGACAACGTCGACATCCAGCTCGGCCGGCCGCCCGGCATCGACCCCGAGCTGTCCGCGCGCCGCCTCGCCGCCGGGCGCGGCGGCTACTGCTTCCACCTCAACGGCGGCCTCGCGCTGCTCCTCGAATCCCTGGGCTACGAGGTGACGCGCCACGCCGGAAGCGTCACCCCCGACCCGGAGGACCGTGCGATCAGCGGCGGGCACCTCACGCTGACCGTGCGCGTGGACGGGACGACGTACTGGGTGGATGCCGGGCTCGGCGACGGCCCGTACGAACCGCTGCCGCTGCGCGAGGGCGCGTACGAGCAGGGCGGGTTCCGCTACACGCTGGAGCGGCTGGTCCCGCTGGAGGGCGAGGCCCCGGGCTGGACGCTGCGCAAGTTCGCCGGCCCCATGCCCCGGATGAACTTCCGTGACGCCACGGCCGCGATGGACGACTTCGAGGCCATGCACACCCAGTTCACGACCGCCGAGGACTCGCCGTTCGTACGGACCTTCGCGATCCTGCGGCGGGACACGGAGGGCTCGGACGCGCTGCGCGGCCGGATCCTGACCCGCGTCGACGGCGCGAAGGGGACGAGCGAGCGCGAACTCGCCGACGAGGACGAGTTCTTCGAGGTCATCGCGAGCGTCTTCGGGCGGAACCTGGACGACCTGACGCCGGCGGACCGGGCCGCGCTGTGGGCCCGGGTGAGCCGGACGCACGAGGCGTGGCTCGCCTCCCGTCAGCCTCACGGCACCGACACCGGCGCTGGCACCAACTTCGACATCGACATCGACAAGTAGACATAAAAACGGACTTGAAGGGTCATCGGCTCCACCACCCGTAGGGTGGACCGATGACCACTGGCATATTCGACGGCTATCTGCGGCGGCTCGGCATCACCGGACCCCACACCCCGTCCGCCGAGGGGCTCTTCGCCCTCCAGCGCGCCCACCTGGAACGCGTCCCGTACGAGAACATCGACATCCAGCTGGGCCGGCCGCCCGGCATCGACCCCGAGCTGTCGGTCCGCCGCTTCGGCGCCGGGCGGGGCGGCTACTGCTTCCACCTCAACGGCGGTTTCGCCGCCCTCCTCGAACGGCTCGGCTACGACGTCACCCGCCATGTCGGCGGGGTGTACGAGGAGCCCGACGCCCGCGAGGTCAACGGCAACCACCTCGCGCTGACCGTACGCGTCGACGGCGAGGCCTACTTCGTCGACGCCGGGCTCGGCGACGGCCCGTACGAACCGCTGCCGCTGCGCGAGGGCACGTACGACCAGGGCGGGTTCCGCTACCGCCTGGAGCGGCTCGACGGCGCCGAGCAGGGCTGGACCTTCCACAACACCGGGGGTCCCTTCCCCGTGATGAACTTCCGCTCCGCGCCGGCGACGATGGACGAGTTCGCCGGGGAGCACCTGCGGCTGTCGACCGCGGAGGACTCCCCCTTCATCCGGACCCTGGCGGTGCTGCGCCGGGACGCGGCGGGCATCGACCTGCTGCGGGGGCGGGTGCTGAGCCACATCGACCCGGAGAAGGGACCCGTCGAGCGGGAACTGGGCAGCTCGGAGGAGTTCTTCGACGCGCTGTCCGGGGTCTTCGGGCGGGAGCTCGACGACCTGACCCCGGCGGACCGGATCGCGCTGTGGGGCCGGGTGGAGCAGGCCCACGAGGCGTGGCTGGCGTCCCGGCAGGCCTGACGCCGGTACGGCAGGCCTGACGCCGGTACGGCGGGCCTGAGGCCGGTACGGCGAGGCCGTCGTCGGTGGGGCAGGGCCGGCATGGGCCACGGCGGCCGATGTCGGTGCGGCAGGGCAGACTTGGGGCATGTCCCATTCCCCCCGCCGCGCCTGCCCCTCCTGCGGCCGCGACTGCGCCGTCACCGCCGGCCGGATCGCCCGCCACGACCCGCCGGCCGGACGGGGGCGGGGCGATCTGGTGTCCTGCCCCGGCTCGCGGGCCCGGGTGGTCCTCGGGGCGTCGGCCCCGACCCTGGACGGCTTCACCCTGGGGCCGCAGCCGGGCCAGTTGCCGCTGTTCTGACGCCGCCACCCGGCCCGCCCGGTGGCCTCGTACGCGGGCCGAAAGGATCGGCTAGGAGATCGCGGTGCGGAGCCGGGCCACGTCGATCGGCTCGGTCTCGTCATGGGCCGTCAGGTCGATGACCTGGCCCACCGCGCGCATCTCGGGGGTGGGCGGCTTGGTCTGCGCCGACTCCGCCTTGTGGACCTCAAGGGCCTCGGCGCCGACCACGTCCGCCAGGTCCTCGTTCTGGACCGCCTCGATCACGGCACGCGCCTGCGCCGCGGTCTTCGTACCGAAGAAGTCGAAGCCGCCCTCGACACGGGAAGCGGACCGCCGCTGCGCCGCGTACGGAGCCACCGCCGCGGCCGGACGCCGGGCCGGGACCGCCACCGCCGGACGCCCGTGGCCGTCGTCGCCCCCGGAGGGCGCGGGCGGGGACGCGGGACCGGCGGGCAGCGCCCGAGGCTCCCCCTGTGCCTGTGCCTGCGCCTTGCGGGCCGCCAGCGCACCCAGGGCCGCATGGGCCCGGGCGTAGCCGACCGCGGTGGGCGCGCCCGCGGAGGTGCGGTCCTCGGTGACCGGCGGAAGGGCCTTCGGCGCGGCCGGGGCCGCGGCGGCCTCGATGGCCAGCAGCCGGCGGCCCTCCAGCGCGCTGGCGCGCTCGGTCTCGGCGGTCGCGTACCGCCGCAGCAGCGCCGCGTGCTCGCCCCGCAGCCCGGCCAGCTCGACCCGCTTGGCGCGCAGCTTGTCGTCCAGCTTGGCGCGCAGCATCCGCGCCTCTTCGAGATCGGATTCGAGCTCGGCTATCCGCTCTTCCGTCTTCCACTCGTCCTTGACCCGCTCGCGCGCGAGCTCCGCGACGCGGCGGCCCGCCGAACGGTCCCAGGCGCGCATCACGACGGCGCCGGCGATCCCGGCACCCGCCGTGAGGGCCACGAGCAGCCGTAGCGCCACAGGTTCCGCGAGCAGCCAGGCCGCGCCGGCACTGGCGAGGGACACGCCGGCCACGCTCGTCGGCGTGAGCAGCCGGTGCAGGGGTTCGGGATTGCGGTGGCGTCCACGGGGCATGGCCCGAAATTTACAGGGCGTGGACGCTTGTGGGGTACCCGCCCGGCAATCTCTTCAGAGGAGTTACCGAGGCTCTGCGGCGAAAGCCCCAGCCCGCCGTCGCGGTCCGAGATGATCACGATTGTTCGGATCCGCACGCCGGCCCGGACGCTGTTGTTGTCCACAGGCTACGCGGGAATGGTCATTCCCGCTCATTTCTGATGTTCTCCCGCATCATGCCGGATGCGGTCATACGGTCTCCCGTGTGAAGCTCCGCTACAACTACCGGATTTATCCGGATGCCTCCCAGCGCGCCGCGCTTGCGCAGGCATTCGGATGCGCTCGTGTGGTGTGGAACGATTGCCTGCGCGACCGGAAGGAAGCGCATACGGCGGGGCTGCCGTATGTGACGTCGGCCGAGCTGTCGAAGGTCCGGATCACGCAGGCCAAACGCACGGAAGAACGCACGTGGCTGGCCGAGGTGTCGGCCGTGGTGCTTCAGCAGTCCTTGCGGGATCTGGATGCCGCCTTCAAGAATTTCTTCGACTCCCTGACGGGCAAGCGCAAAGGCCCGAAGGTCTCCCCTCCCCGCTTCAAGTCCAAGAAGGACACCAGGCAGTCCATCCGCTTGAGCACCAGCGCCTTCTCCCTGAACGAGAACGGCACGGTGCATGTGACCAAGGTCGGCTGCCTGAAGGTGCAGTGGTCGAGACCGCTGCCTGCCACACCCACCTCGCTGACGATCGTCAAGGACTCCGCCGGCCGGTACTTCGCCAGCTTTGTGGTGGACGCCGCCCCCGACCTCCTGCCCGATTTGGACAGCGAAGTCGGCATCGATCTCGGTCTCGCGACGTTCGCCACACTCTCCGACGGGACCAAGATCTCTTCGCCGAAGTTTCTGCGCCGGGCGGAGAAGAAGCTCAAACGCCTGCAGCAGGACCTTTCCCGTAAGGCGAAGGGAAGCAAGAACCGCGCGAAGGCCCGGATCAAGGTCGCGCGGCAACACGCCCGGGTAGCCGACCGGCGTCGGGACTGGCACCACCAGACTTCCACGCAGATCATCCGCGACAACCAAGCGGTGTACGTGGAAGACCTCGCGGTGTCGGGCCTCGCACGCACCCGCATGGCCAAGTCCGTGCACGACGCGGGATGGACCCAGTTCGTCAACATGCTGCAGTACAAGGCCACCAAGCACGGCCGACACTTCGGGAAGATCGGCCGGTTCGAGCCGACCTCGCAAGTCTGCTCTGTTTGCGGGGTCAAGGACGGTCCCAAGCCCCTGCATGTCCGTGAATGGACCTGCGGGAGGTGCGGGACCGTCCATGATCGCGACGAGAACGCAGCACACAACACGCTGGCCGCCGGACGGGCGGACAGGCTAAACGCCTCGCAGAGCGCAGGTAAGACCGGGGCGAAGATCCCGGCACAGCGCGTTGAAGCAGGAAGCCGCCCAGCCGGCCACCCGGCCGCGGCGGGAATCCCCGGCCCTTAGGCCGGGGAGCACGTCAACCCACATTTCTCCATCAAACGCGTAACTGCTACTTCTTCAGCAGGCCCTTGGATTCCAGGTAGGCCTTCGCGACGTCCGCCGGCTTGGCGCGCTCCGCGTCCACCTTGCGGTTCAGGTCGACCAGGTCGGCCGTCGTGAGCGCCTGCGTCAGCTTGCCGAGGGCCTCCGCGACCTCCGGGGCGCCCGCGTCCTTGGCGTTGACCACCGGCAGCACGTTGTCGGCGTTCTGGAGCTTCTTGTCGTCCTCCAGCAGGACCAGGCCGAAGCTGTCCAGCGTGGCGTCCGTGGTGGTGGTCAGCACCAGCTGGTCCGCGCCGTCCTTGACCGCCTGCTTGGCCTGCGGGGTGCCGACACCCTTCGGGTCGATACCGGAAACCTGGATTCCGTACGTCTTCGTCAACCCCGGTGCGCAGAAGGGCCGGACGGCGCATTCGTCGCCCGCCGCGATCTTCACCTTGAGGCCCGACTTTCCAAGATCGGAAAGGGACTTGAGATTGTTCTTCTGGGCGAATTCCTTGGTCACCGCGAAGGCGTTCTGGTCCACGGCCGCACCCGCGGGCAGCGCCTTGAGGCCCAGCGGGGCCGCGAGCTTCTCCAGGCCGGCCACCGTCGCCGCGACGTCGCTCGACGCGACCGGCTTCTCCTCCGGCGCCTTCGGGCCGTTCACCTTGGCGTTCAGGAACTCAGCGAGCGTGGCCGCGTACTCCGGGACGACGTCGATCTCGCCCTTCTCCAGCGAGGGCTCGTACAGCTCGCGGTTGTTGACCGTCTTGATCGACGTGCTGTAGCCGGCGTCCTTGAGGAGCTGCGCGTACAGCTCGGCCAGGACGTTGGACTCGGTGAAGCCGGCCGCGCCGATCACCAGGCTGCCCTTGGCGCCGCCCGAGGCCGGGGCGGCGGAGGACGAGCCGCCGTCCTTGCTCTTCTCCAGGGTGTCGCCGCCGCACGCGGCCAGCGACACCGTCAGGGCGAGGGTGCCCAGGGACGCGCCGAGGACGCGCGTGGTCTTGGTCATGGGGAGACTCCGTTCGAGGCGGGGAAAGAGGTCGTCGAGGTCGGCACGGTCGGCAGGGATCAGCGGCGGGCGGCCGTCCGCGGCAGCAGCCGGTCGGCCGCCACCAGGAAGCCCTCCACCAGCAGGGCCAGCGCCGCCACCAGCAGGGCGCCCGCGACGACCTGCGCGGTGTTGTACGTGTTGAAGCCGGCGGTGATGATCCGGCCGAGGCCGCCCTGGCCGACCATCGCAGCGATCGTGGCCGTGGCGATGACCTGCACCGCGCCCGAGCGCAGTCCGGTCATCACGAGCCCGCGCGCGAGCGGCAGTTCCACCCGGAAGAAGAGCTGGCCGCCGGACATGCCCATGCCCCGGGCGGCCTCCACCACCGAGCGGTCCACCTCGCGCATTCCCACGTACGCATTGGTCAGCAGCGGCGGGACGGCGAACAGCACCAGCGCGGCGATGGTCGGCAGATAGCCCGCGTTGCGCAGCGGGGAGACCATGAACAGGGCCAGCACCGCGAAGACCGGCACGGCGCGGCCGATGTTGGAGATGTTGACGGCGAGGGCGCCGCCCTTGCCGAGGTGGCCGAGGAACAGCCCGACGGGCAGCGCGACCGCGCAGGCGATCGCGAGGGCGATCCCGCTGACGTAGACGTGCTCGCCGAGCCGGTGCCAGACCCCGCTCTCCCCCGACCAGTTGGCGCCGTTCGCCAGCCAGTCCCAGGCCCCTCCCATCACGCCCATCGCCTCAGACCGCCTTTTCCGGAGCCGCCGGCCGCCCGCCGCCGGCCCGGGTCCACGGCGTCAGCAGCCGCTGTACGCCGAGCAGCAGCAGGTCGGCCACGAGCGCGAGCAGCACGCACAGCACCGAGGCGGTGAGCACCTGGGCCTTGAAGGAGCTGTTCACGGCCGGGGCGATGAGATTGCCGAGGCCGCCCTTGCCGACGATGGAGCCGACGGTGGTCAGCGCGACGGTCGACACGGTCGCGATCCTGACCCCGGCGAGCAGCGCGGGCAGCGCCAGCGGCAGTTCGACCTGCCAGAGCAGCCGGCCCGGGCCGTAGCCCATGCCGCGCGCGGCCTCCCGCACCTCCTCGGGGACGGCTTCCAGCCCGGCGATCACATTGCGGACCAGGATGGTCAGCGAATAGAGCACCAGACCGGTCACCACCAGCGCCGCCGACAGTCCGAACACCGGCAGCAGCAGGGAGAACATGGCGAGCGAGGGGATCGTGTAGAGCAGGGTGGTGAAGGCGAGCACGGGCGCCGCCCAGCGCCGGCCGCGGCGGGCCAGCAGGGCGAGCGGCACGGACACGGCGACGCCGATGAGGACGGAAACGCCGGTGATCCAGACGTGTTCGAGGGTGGCGTCGGTGAGCTCCTGGGAGCGCGAGGAGACGTACTCCCAGCAGATCCAGTCGTTCGCCACCAGGCAGCTCTGCCCGGCCATGCCCCTCACCCCCACCCGTCACCGAACGCACGTGTCAACACTCCAGTCGACCATAACCCCCGGCACCGACAATGATCGGAATCCTTCACAGGTGCGTAATACACACCTGACAAAGTCTTCGCCGAAACGGGCGCACGGGTAGGGAAGGATGGACATGTGATCCGATTCGAGCATGTGACCAAGCGCTACCCCGACGGGACGACCGCCGTCGAGGACCTCTCCTTCGAGGTGGCGGAGGGGGAGCTGGTCACGCTCGTGGGCCCCTCGGGCTGCGGCAAGACGACCACGATGAAGATGGTCAACCGGCTGATCGAGCCGACCTCCGGCCGCATCCTGCTCGCCGGCGAGGACATCGCGGCCGCCGACCCGGTCGAGCTGCGCCGCCGGATCGGCTACGTCATCCAGCAGGTCGGGCTCTTCCCCCACAAGACGGTGCTGGAGAACACGGCGACCGTGCCGCAGCTGCTCGGCACCCCGAAGGCCAAGGCCCGCGCACGGGCGGCCGAGCTGCTCGAACTGGTGGGCCTGGACCCGTCCGTGTACGGGGGCCGGTACCCGGAGCAGCTGTCGGGCGGGCAGCGCCAGCGCGTCGGCGTGGCCCGCGCGCTGGCCGCCGATCCGCCGGTGCTGCTGATGGACGAGCCGTTCGGTGCGGTGGACCCGGTGGTGCGCGAGCGCCTGCAGAACGAGTTCCTCACGCTCCAGCGGACGGTGCGCAAGACGATCCTGCTGGTCACGCACGACCTGGAGGAGGCGATCCGGCTGGGCGACCGCATCGCCGTCTACGGAGCGGGCACCATCGAGCAGTTCGCGAGCCCGGCGGTGGTCCTCGGGGCTCCGGCCACGGAGTACGTGGCCTCCTTCGTCGGCGCCGACCGGGGGCTCAAGCGGCTGGCGGTCACCCCGGTGGAGGCGGCCGACCTGGCGGCGGCGGACGGCAGGTCCCCCGCCCCGGCGGCGGCGGTGGAGCTGGGGTCGACGCTGCGCGAGGCCCTCTCCGCCCTGCTCCAGGAGGACTCGGGCCGGATCGGGGTCACGGACCCGGACTCGGGCGAGCTGATCGGCGTACTGACCCCGGAGGGCGTCCACCGGGCGCTGCGCCGGGCCCAGTTGCAGGAGGCGTAGGGGCGGGCGCGTCCGAGGAGGCCGCGGAAACGGCGGAAGGGCCCGCCCGGAGTCGGGCCCTTCCGCCTGCGCACACGACCTGGCCTCAGGCCTGGATGCGGCCGCTCATCCACACCAGCATCGGCGGGATCTCGCGGCGCCACGTGTTGAAGTTGTGGCCGCCGCTGTCGAGGATGATCGAGGAAACCCGGTCCGGGCCCTTGATCAGCTTGATGAACTTCTTGGTGTCGCCGAGGTTCGGCTCGCCCTTCTCGCTGCTGGTGACGAGGAAGGACGTGCCGGTCGGCTTCTTGTTCCCGATGCTGTGCAGGACGTCCGCACGCTTCTTCAGCTTGTCGTCGCCGTGGAACAGGTCACCGGTCGTCGGGTCGTCCGGGGCCTCGTAGTACGCGGACAGACCCGCGGCGGCGCCGAAGGTCTGCGGGTAGTGCGCGGCGATCTTCAGGGCGCAGTAGCCGCCCGTGGAGTTGCCGATGAAGCCCATGTTCTGCGGCTTCTTGCCGACCCGGAAGGTGTCCGTGATGGCCTGCGGCAGGTCCTGGCCGAAGAAGGTCTCGGTCTGCGGTCCGCCGGGTATATCGACGCACTCGGTGTCGCGCGGCGGCGCCACGGTCGGGCGCAGCATGACCAGGATCATCGGCTTCATCTTGCCCGCCTTGGACAGGCTGAAGGCCTTCATCGGGTAGTCGAGCCCTTTGATCAGGTTCTCGGCGGTGCCCGGGTACCCCGTCAGGACGATGGACGCCGGAAAGTTCTGGTCCTTGTGCTGCGGCTGGAAGTACTCCGGCGGGAGCCACACGTAGCCGGGGCTCGTTATCTTGGACTTCTGCCCGGTTATGGCAACCTTCAGGATCTGACCGCCGACCTGCGGCTTGCCGCCGCCGGGGACGTCCAGCTTCTGCTTGTCGATGACCTTGATGTCCTTGCTGCTCATCGAGTGGTCGACGACCTTGCCGATGGACGTCTCCTGGCCGAACAGGTCAGCCCAGGAACCGTAGAAGAGGAAAGACTTGTTCGCCGCGAGCCCCACGGCCGAGAACAGCGCCAGCTGGGTCGCCAGCAGGAGACCGATCCGGCCGGAAACCGCCCGGAACGAGCGGCCGGAGAGCTTCGGCCAGAACCAGATCGTTGCCGCGAAGAGCAGCACACCGGCGATGATGGCCAGCGCCAGGACCGTATTACTGGTGAGACCCATGAGCAGTCAGTCGACTTTCTGATGGCAGGACTGGATTTTTCCGACGGAAGAGTGAACCCGCTCCTCCTCGATGTCGTCCTAAGGGACGCACCACACACCGGAGGCTGTCGCGGCCTTCGGCCACATGATCTCTCGCGGAGCAACGGGAAGCGATGTCTAGCAGGATAGATGGCGATAAGTCCGGACAGGTTCCGAAGCGGGTCCGCCGAATCCTCCGCGGGCCACGACCGGAGGCCGTGCCCGGCCTCGTAGGTACGGCCGTCACGATCGTCGGCCTTCTGGACATCGCGGCCGGGGTCTTCCCCCGGTTCCGGCACAGCCGGATCCACGCGGTCACCGAGGTACTGCCCGGCTCCGTCGGGCCCTTCGCCGCCGCCCTCGCCATCAGCTCGGGCGTACTGCTCCTGCTGCTGGCACACGGCCTCAAGCGGCACAAGCGGCGCGCCTGGCGGGCCGCCGTCCTGCTGCTGCCCGCGGGAGCCGCCGCGCAGTTCGTGTACCGGCACTCCTTCATCGGCGTCATCATCGCGGCGGTCCTCTTCGGCCTGCTGCTGCGCCACCAGGGTGAATTCAAGGCGCTGCCCGACCCGCGCAGCCGCTGGAAGGCGCTCGCGAACTTCGTCCTGATGAGCGCCGGCTCCATCGGCCTGGGCCTGGTCATCGTCAACGTCCACCCCGGCAAGGTCGTCGGCGACCCCGGCCTGTACGAGCAGATCCAGCACGTGGTCTACGGCCTCTTCGGCTTCGAGGGCCCCGTCGACTACGCCGGCCGCGTCTCCTGGACCGTCGGCTACTCGCTCGGCGCCCTCGGCATGCTGACCGCCCTCACCACGATCTACCTGGCCTTCCGCCCCGAGCACCCGGCCGCCCGACTCACCGCCGACGACGAGACCAAGCTGCGCGAGCTGCTCGCCAAGCACGGCGGCCGCGACTCGCTGGGCCACTTCGCGCTCCGCCGCGACAAGGCCGTCGTCTTCTCCCCCAGCGGCAAGGCCGCCGTCACCTACCGCGTCGTCTCCGGCGTGATGCTCGCCTCCGGCGACCCGGTCGGCGACGTCGAGGCCTGGCCCGGCGCCATCGAGCGGTTCATGGCGGAGGCCAAGGCCCACTCCTGGACCCCGGCCGTCGTGGGCTGCAGCGAGACCGGCGGCGAGGTCTGGACCCGGGAGACCGGCCTGGACGCGCTGGAACTGGGTGACGAGGCGATTGTCGATGTCAAAGACTTCTCCCTCTCGGGCCGCGCCATGCGCAACGTCCGCCAGATGGTGAAGCGCATCGAGCGCAACGGCTACACCACCAAGGTCCGCCGCGTCAGCGAGCTCACCGAGCTGGAGCTGCAGCAGGTGCGGGGCGCCGCCGAGGCCTGGCGCGGCACCGACACCGAGCGCGGCTTCTCGATGGCCCTGGGCCGGGTCGGCGAGGAGGGCGACGGCGACTGCTTCATCGCCACCGCGCACCGCGTGGAGGAGGGCGACACCAGCCCCTTCGGCGACCTGAAGGCCGTCCTCCACTTCGTCCCGTGGGGCCCCGACGGCATGTCGCTGGAGCTCATGCGCCGCGACCGCGCCGCCGACCCCGGCATGAACGAGCTGCTCATCGTGGCCTCCCTGGAGGCGGCTCCGTCCCTGGGCATCGAGAAGGTCTCGCTGAACTTCGCGATGTTCCGCGCGGCCCTCGCCCGCGGCGAGAAGATCGGCGCGGGCCCGGTGCTGCGGATGTGGCGCGGCCTGCTGGTCTTCCTGTCGCGCTGGTTCCAGATCGAGTCGCTGTACAAGTTCAACGAGAAGTTCCGCCCCCGCTGGGAGCCGCGCTTCATGGTCTACCGCACCCACCGCGACCTGCCCCGCATCGGCTTCGCCGTGATGCAGGCCGAGGGCTTCGTCACGCTGGCCCTGCCGCGGCTGTTCGCCAGCCGCCGCCGCCCCAAGCCGGTCCGCGACTGCGCCCACAACCACACCACGGCCAAGGTCCCGGCCCAGAAGGAACGCGAGGTCCAGGCGGCCTGATGGCTGACCGCTGACCGCGCCCGGCGGGGCTGGAATTGCCCTCCGGGCAATCCAGCCCCGCCGGCGCTTGAGGCGCCGGGGTCCGGGGCGGAGCCCCGATCTTTCAGCCCCGCCGGCGTTTGAGGCGCGGGGTCCGGGGCGGAGCCCCGGCAACGGCGCCGCACCCGCACACCCAGCGCCGGCGTTCGAGGCACGGGGGTCCGGGGGCGGAGCCCCGGGAACGGGGTCCGGGGCACAGCCCCCGCCCCGCCCCACCGCAACCGCCCGGCCAGGGCAAGGGCTCTACCCTTGAGCCCATGAACAGCAACCGCGGGCCGGCCCCCAGGGGCCAGGTAACAGGGCTGCCCGACTGGGACCGCTGCGCGGTCATGGGCGTCGTCAACGTCACCCCCGACTCCTTCTCCGACGGCGGCCGCTGGTTCGACACCACCGCCGCCGTCAAGCGCGGCCTCGACCTCGTCGCCCAGGGCGCCGACCTCGTCGACGTCGGCGGCGAGTCCACCCGCCCCGGCGCCCCCCGCGTCGACGAGGAGGAGGAGCTGCGCCGGGTGGTCCCCGTCGTGCGCGGCCTGGCCTCCGAGGGCGTCACCGTCTCCGTGGACACCATGCGCGCGGCCGTCGCCGCCCGGGCCGTCGCGGCCGGCGCCGTCCTCGTCAACGACGTCAGCGGCGGACTCGCCGACCCCGGCATGATCCCGGCCGTCGCGGCCGCCGAGGTCCCCTTCGTGGTCATGCACTGGCGCGGCTTCAGCGACACCATGAACAGCCTCGCCGTCTACGAGGACGTCCTCGCCGAGGTCACCGCCGAACTCGGCACCCGCATCGACGCGGTCGTCACCGGCGGGATCTCCCCCGAGCGGATCGTCGTCGACCCCGGCCTCGGCTTCGCGAAGAACGCCGAGCACGACCTGGCCCTCGTGGCCCACCTGCCCCGGCTGCGCGCACTCGGCTTCCCGCTGCTGGTCGCCGCGTCGAGGAAGCGTTTCCTCGGCCGGGTCCTGGCCGGCGCGGCCGACGCCGCCCCGCCGCCCGCCCGCGAGCGCGACGCCGCCACGGCCGCCGTCTCCGCGATCGCCGCCCACCAGGGCGCCTGGGCCGTACGGGTCCACGAAGTACGGGCCACCGCGGACGCGGTTCGCGTGGCCCGCGCCGTGGAAGGAGCGCTGTGACCCCTACCGACCGACAAGGAGCCACGTGAGCAGAACCGACATCGAAGCGGTCGAAGAGGTCAACACGGCCTTCTACGAGGCCATGGAGCGGGGGGACTTCGACGCACTGTCGGCGCTCTGGCTCGATGACGAGATCTCCTGCGTGCACCCCGGCTGGCCGGTGCTCTCCGGCCGCGGCGAGGTGCTGCGCTCGTACGCCCTGATCATGTCCCACACGGACTACATCCAGTTCTTCCTCACCGACACCAAGGTCGCCGTCATAGGCGACACCGCGCTGGTGACGTGTACGGAGAACATCCTCAGCGGCGGACCCGCCGAGGACGGCGGGGAGCTCGGCCCGCTGGTCGGCCAGCTGGTCGTCGCCACGAATGTGTTCCGACGCACATCCGAAGGCTGGCGACTCTGGTCCCACCACGGTTCTCCCGTCCTCGCGGACTCCGACGAAGAGGACGAAGAGGACACCTCCTGACCCCCTCCGGCGGGGTCCCGGGTATTTCGCAGGTAAATTCGAAGACGGACGACGCCGACCGCACTCGGCATAGGCCCATGGTTTCGGGGAGTCCCGGACCGGAAGCACCTACGAAAGCAGGAGTGATTCGCGTGGATCGAGTCGCGCTGCGCGGCCTCAAGGCTCGCGGGCACCACGGCGTCTTCCCCCGGGAGCGCGAGGAAGGCCAGACCTTCATCGTCGACCTCGTGCTGCACCTCGACACCCGCCCCGCGGCGGCCGGAGACGACCTGGCGAAGACCGTGCACTACGGGGTCGTCGCCGAAGAGGTCGTCGACGTGGTCCAGGGAGAGCCCGTCGACCTGATCGAGACCCTCGCCGAGCGGATCGCCCAGCAGTGCCTCAAGCACGAAGCGGTGGCACAGGTGGAGGTCGTCGTCCACAAGCCGGACGCGCCCATCACCGTCCCCTTCGACGACGTGACCATCACGATCACCCGGAGCCGCGCATGAACAACGGACTGAACGCCCAGAGCGACCCCACCGTCCAGCCGGTCCCCGCCTCCGTCGTCGAGGCGGTCGACGCGGCGGACGTCACCCTGTCCAACCCCAAATGGGCCGTCATCGCGCTCGGCGCGAACCTCGGCAACCGGCTGGAGACCCTCCAGGGCGCCATCGACGCCCTCGGCGACACCCCCGGCCTGCGGGTCAAGGCCGTCTCCCCCGTCTACGAGACCGAGCCGTGGGGCGTCGAGCCCGGCTCGCAGCCCGCGTACTTCAACGCGGTCGTCTCGGTGAAGACCACCCTGCCCCCGTCCTCGCTCCTGGAGCGCGGCCACGCCATCGAAGAGGCCTTCGACCGCGTCCGCGAGGAGCGCTGGGGCCCGCGCACGATCGACGTCGACATCGTCGCGTACGCCGACGTCGTCTCCGACGACCCCGTCCTCACCCTCCCGCACCCCCGCGCCCACCAGCGCGCCTTCGTGCTGGCCCCCTGGCACGACATCGACCCGGAGGCCCAGCTCCCGGGCCACGGCCCCGTCGCCGCCCTCCTGGCCGGAATCGGCCTCACCGGAGTCACGCCGCGCCCGGACCTGGAACTCCGCCTGCCGGAGTAGTCGTTCGCGTCTCTGATCGGCTGACTGATCCTGTGGTCAGACCTGTGTCCGAGAACGGGATCTCCCACTGTGGAGGACTCGTATGGGCATGGAGGTGGAATCCCGCGCCCAGTGCTGCTCCTCGTGGCCGGTGTCGGCTGGTGGTGGGTGTGCTGATCGTCGTCACGTCCTGGTGCCGGTGGGCTGCGCGGGGCAGCCGGTACCGGTCCGTATGAGCGTGTCCCTCCGGACGCTTTCCCGCCAGGCCTTGCGGTCTGGTGGGGGAGGGTGCCCTGCGTCGCCTGGGCGCGGGGCGTGTTGCCCGTCGCCGGGTGGGTCCGGTCTTGGACCGATCCTTCCGGCTGGTCTTCGGCGCAGTCGGCGTGATAACCGCGGCCGCTTCGAGTGTGTCCACCACCGTGCGGATGGCCATGATTCCGGTGGTGCGGTCGGTCACGGTCTTGGCCTGGTGTGCCAGACCGCGCGCTGCGATGCGCTGCCAGGCTCCTTGGTCGCGGTCTCCCTGCCAGGCGCAGGCGGGGCAGACAGCCCATTTCCAGCCAGGTGTGGTGGGCCGGTCGGGCGCCTTTCGGTGCCGTAGCGGGGTGAGGCACCGGGGGCAGTGCTTGGACGTGTTCCGCGCCGGGACGGTGACCACGGCGATGCCCGTCTCGGCGGCCAGGTGCCGCATGCGGTCGACGATCCGCCCGCGGACCTGCTGCGACATACGCGTGTTCATGGTGCGGCCCATGCCGCTGGCTTCCATGGAGCGGAGGTCTTCGACGTAGATGACGCTCGCCCGTACGGTGATGGCCTGATCGACCGCCCACCGGGCGGCCGCCCACGCCAACGCGTCATTGAGGTTCGACCGTCGTGCGGACACGTGCTGAATCTCGTCCCGCAGGACGGCGTGATCAGTGTCGAGGGCGGTCGGAGCCTCGCGTCCGAGCCTCGCGTGTCCGGCGAGGAGCCGTCCGTAGTGGTCAGCCTTGGTCTGTAAACGCTCGGACAGTCGGCGCAGGCGGTGCTGTTTGGCGAGAACACCGGCGGCGCGGAACATGCCCCCGGATCCGAGGGCGGTGATCTGCCCGTCGTCGTGGAGCCGGGCAGACCCAGCGGACAACAGGGTGTTCAACCCCCAGTCCACACCGAGCGCCACCCTGTGCCCGCTGCCGGTCGATCTCGGCACGGCATGGGTGTAGGCGAGATCTGCGCGGACGAGGCCCTGGCACGGGCGCAGAGTGGGCAGGTGCAGCACAGCCCGCGCCGGGATCGTCGGGGGCAGTTCGATGGGGCACGACACCCATGTCCAGTCCTTGTACGACCGCGGTTCGGGCCGGGTGGGAAGCTGGAGGCGCAGGAGCGCACGGCCCGGCTCGTCCGCCCGTTCGATGGTCGCCTGCTGTCTGTCGCAGGCGGACAGCAGGAGCATCCGTGCCGGTCTGGGGGTGTTCTCCATCTCGAACAGATCGGCGGGCATCCGCCCGTGCTTCGTGGAGAAGGCGGCGATCTGCCGGGTGCGGCCCTTGAAGACGCTGGACGGCAGACGCGTCCCGTCCGGCACCGCCGCACGCACCGCATCCCACTCCTGTCCCGTACGCCTGTCCGAGTCGGCGGGCCAGGTCGCGATCACCCCGCCGATCAGTTCGGCACGCCACTTCACGGACCGCAGGAGGCGCCCGGCCTGCTCCTGTGCCATGCGAACGATCCGGTCATTGACCCGCACGCCCTCCGGCGCCGCAGCAGTCCATCCCAGACGGCGCAGCGCCACGCACGCGCTCGAAGGCAGCCTCCTGCCTCCGTAGTCCTCTCCGGACGCGAGAACGTCCACATCGGCGGCATTCCAGTGCCCGGCCAGCAGGTCGGCGACCATGCCGGCCACCAGCTCTGCACACCAGCCGACCCGCTCCGCCAGTACCGATGAGGACAGGAACTCGCCGCTCTCCTCATCCACCCCCCTCCGCAACAGAACACGAGCACAAGCGGTCCGAGCCGCCTCGCCCCGGAGGAGCGGCACCTTCCGCGTCACCCCTCGCCCCCCTGCTGTCCAGTGCTGTCATCGGATCAACGACGACCCCAACAGAAGGTCACGCATTCGACCCATGAACTCACATACGGCACCTCTCACACACCGGACATCACGGCGAGAACCCGACACCATCGCCACGTACGCGGGGGGAACTGTGCGAGCCTGTGGACTGCTGACGGATCGTGTGCGGCGGAAAGCGGGGAACGGGCAAGTGAAGCAACTGAGGCCGGCGGTCCTGGCGGGGATCTTCGTCGTCGCCGGGGTCCTGTCCTGGGCGGGTGCCCGCCTGTGGAACGCGTACGGCACCCTGCCGGGCGTTCCGCTGGCCGCGCCGATCGTCCTGGGCGCCATCGCCGCGATCCTCCTGGCGACGGCCCTGTCGATGCGGGCCCGCCTCAAGGCCCAGCGGGAGCGCCGCCCGGGCGCCAAGGGCGTGGAGCCGCTGATGGCGGCCCGCGCGGTGGTCTTCGGCCAGGCCAGCGCCCTGGTGGCGGCCCTCGTGGCGGGCGCCTACGGCGGCGTGGGCGTCTTCCTGCTGATGGACTCCCTCGACGTCCCCGCCCGCCGGGACCAGGCCTGGTACGCCGGCTTCTCGGTCCTGGCGGGCGCGGCCGTCATCGCCGCCGCCCTCTTCCTGGAACACGTCCTGAAGCTCCCGGAGGACGACGACCCCGACAAGGCCCACGCCACCGCCTAGGAGCCGGTGGCCGGCCGCTGCCGGGACGGCCCTGCCGGGTCAGCGCGCCATGATGAGGCTCATGGCCTCGTTGCGGGTCGCGGGGTCGCGGAGCTGGCCGCGGACCGCCGAGGTGATGGTCTTCGCGCCGGGCTTGCGGACGCCGCGCATGGTCATGCACATGTGCTCGCACTCGATGACCACGATGCAGCCTCGCGGGTCCAGGATCTCCATCAGGGAGTCCGCGATCTGCGTGGTCAGCCGCTCCTGGACCTGGGGGCGGCGGGCGTAGACGTCCACCAGGCGGGCCAGCTTCGACAGGCCGGTGATCTTGCCGTCGGTGGACGGGATGTAGCCGACGTGCGCCACACCGTGGAAGGGGACGAGGTGGTGCTCACAGGAACTCATGACCTCGATGTCCTTCACCAGGACCATCTCGTCGTGGCCCAGGTCGAACGTCGTCGTCAGGACCTCTTCGGGCTTCTGGTAGAGGCCGGCGAATATCTCCTTGTACGCCCGCGCCACGCGCGCCGGGGTCTCCAGGAGGCCCTCGCGGTCCGGGTCCTCGCCGACCGCGATCAGGAGCTCACGGACCGCCGCCTCGGCGCGCTTCTCGTCGAACACACCGATCGTGCCCTCGTCGCCGGTCAGGGTCACTGGGTCCGTCATCGCTTCCTCGTTCCTGTGAAAAGTGCCGCGCCCCCCAGGCTAGAACCTGGGGGGCGCGGCTTCCATTCCGGGTGGATCAGACTTCGGGGCGGTCCTCCGGGGCCACCTCGATGCCCTTCTCCGTGGAGACCGGCGTGACGGCGGTGGCCGCCGACGTGCCGTTCGCGGAGTTCGTCAGCTGGAGCTCCTTGGGAGAGAGCACCGGCGGACGGGTGGAGGGGGTGCGGCGGGAGGAGCCGGTCCACGCGGGGCGGGCCGGACGCTTCACGATCGTGGAGAAGATCTCGGCGATCTGCTCCTTGTTCAGCGTTTCCTTCTCCAGCAGCGCGAGGACCAGGTTGTCGAGGACGTCACGGTTCTCGACGAGGATCTCCCAGGCCTCGTTGTGCGCGGTCTCGATGAGCTTCTTGACCTCTTCGTCGACCAGCGCCGCGACCTCTTCCGAGTAGTCCCGCGGGTGCGCCATCTCGCGCCCCAGGAACGGCTCGGTGTTGTCGCCGCCGAACTTGATCGCGCCCAGCCGCTCGGTCATGCCGTACTGCGTGACCATCGCGCGGGCCGTTGCCGTGGCCTTCTCGATGTCGTTCGCCGCGCCGGTGGTCGGGTCGTGGAAGACCAGCTCCTCGGCCGCGCGCCCGCCCAGCATGTACGCGAGCTGGTCGAGCATCTCGTTGCGCGTGGTGGAGTACTTGTCCTCGTCGGGCAGGACCATCGTGTAGCCCAGGGCCCGGCCGCGGGACAGGATCGTGATCTTGTGGACCGGGTCGGAGTTCGGGGAGGCCGCCGCGACCAGGGCGTGACCGCCCTCGTGGTACGCGGTGATCTTCTTTTCCCGGTCCGACATGATCCGGGTCCGCTTCTGCGGACCCGCCACGACGCGGTCGATCGCCTCGTCCAGCGCGTGGTTGTCGACCAGCTTCTTGTCCGAGCGGGCCGTGAGCAGCGCGGCCTCGTTCAGGACGTTGGAGAGATCGGCACCGGTGAAGCCGGGCGTACGACGGGCGACCGCACCCAGGTCGACGTCCGGGGCGACCGGCTTGCCCTTCTGGTGAACCTTGAGGATCTCCAGACGGCCCTGCATGTCCGGGCGGTCGACCGCGATCTGCCGGTCGAAGCGGCCGGGGCGCAGGAGCGCCGGGTCGAGGATGTCCGGACGGTTCGTGGCGGCGATCAGGATGACCCCGCCCTTCACGTCGAAGCCGTCCATCTCGACCAGCAGCTGGTTGAGGGTCTGCTCGCGCTCGTCGTGACCGCCGCCGAGACCCGCACCGCGGTGCCGGCCGACGGCGTCGATCTCGTCGACGAAGACGATCGCCGGTGCGTTGGCCTTGGCCTGTTCGAACAGGTCGCGGACACGCGAGGCACCGACACCGACGAACATCTCGACGAAGTCGGAACCGGAGATCGAGTAGAAGGGGACACCGGCCTCGCCCGCGACGGCACGCGCGAGCAGGGTCTTACCGGTGCCGGGCGGGCCGTAGAGCAGCACGCCCTTGGGGATCTTGGCGCCGACGGCCTGGAACTTCGCCGGCTCCTGGAGGAACTCCTTGATCTCGTGGAGTTCCTCGACGGCCTCGTCCGCGCCCGCGACATCGGCGAACGTGGTCTTCGGGGTGTCCTTGGTGATGAGCTTGGCCTTGGACTTCCCGAAGTTCATGACTCGGGAGCCGCCGCCCTGCATCTGGTTCATCAGGAACAGGAAGACAACGACGATGAGGACGAAGGGCAGGAGCGAGAGCAGCACGCTCAGGAACGGGCTGGTCTTGTCCGGAGTGACGGAGTATCCGTCAGGGATCTGACCGGCTTCGTACTTGGTCTGGAGGTTCTGGGCGAGCTGGACGCCCTGATCCCCGATGTAGTTGGCCTGGAACTTGGTGCCGTCGTGCTTGCCGAGCTTCTGGCCTTGGCTCAGCTCGATCTTGATCATCTGGCTGTCGCCGGTGGTCAGCTTCGCTGTCTCCACCTGGCCACTGTTGATCGCCTTGATGACCTCGCTGGTGTCCACCGACTTGTAGCCGCCGCCGGAGCCGACGACATTCATCAACACGACCACGGCGAGGACGGCCAGCACGATCCACATGACCGGCCCACGGAAGTATCGCTTCACGTCCATCCATACGGGGCGCCAGGCACCCCGTCCCTCCTGCCCGTAGGTAAATGCTGCTGTGAGTAAAGACTGTTCTTCGGAATGTACCCCTGTATTGTCACCCGCGGCCTCGTGGGACGGCTGACAGACCCGCCTTCCCCTGCTCCAACGGCGGGAATCGTCCCCAGGTTCCCCAAGCCTTCATCGGGGTTCCCGGGGACCGGGAGCGGGATCAGCCGCCGTAGACGTGCGGGGCGAGCGTGCCGACGAACGGCAGGTTGCGGTACTTCTCCGCGTAGTCGAGGCCGTAGCCCACGACGAACTCGTTCGGGATGTCGAAGCCGACCCACTTCACGTCGATCGCGACCTTCGCCGCATCGGGCTTGCGCAGCAGCGTGACGACCTCCAGGGAGGCCGGCTGGCGCGAGCCCAGGTTCGACAGCAGCCAGGACAGCGTCAGACCGGAGTCGATGATGTCCTCGACGATCAGGACGTGCTTGTCCTTGATGTCGGTGTCCAGGTCCTTGAGGATCCGCACCACGCCGGAGGACTGGGTCCCGGCGCCGTACGAGGACACCGCCATCCAGTCCATGGTGAGCGGGGTGGACAAGGCGCGCGCCAGGTCCGCCATCACCATCACCGCGCCCTTGAGGACGCCGACGATGAGCAGGTCCTTGCCCGCGTACTCCGCGTCGATCTTCGCGGCCAGCTCGGCCAGCTTCGCGTCGATCTCTTCCTTGGTGATGAGCACCGACTGGAGGTCGCCGCCCATGTCCTTCTCGTCCACCCGCATCACTTTCGTTGTCGGCCGGGGCTCCGGGGGGTGCCCCCGGAGGACTCAGCCGTGTTTCAGCACCAATCAGCCCTGCCGGATGACAAGTCTGCCACCCTGCCGCTGGGCCTCGACCCGGCCGGGCAGGTTGATGGCGCCCTGACCGCGCCATCCGGTGATGAGGCGGTCGACTTCCTCGATGTGGCGGGCGAAGAGGGAGCCTGCGGGAGAACCGGCGGCGACCACGGCCCTGCGCAGCACCCGGCGGCGGACGGCCGGGGGCAGGGCGTACAGCTTGGCGCACTCCAGGCGGCCGTCTTCGTCGCGTACGCCGGTCTCCGCCTCGGCGGCCCAGGCGTCCAGGGCGTCGGCGTCGTCGCGGGAGAGCTGGGCGGTTCGGGCGAGTGCCTCGACGACCCCCTTGCCCAGCGCCTTCTCCAGGGCGGGCAGTCCCTCGTGGCGCAGGCGGGAGCGGGTGTAGGCGGGGTCGATGTTGTGCGGGTCGTCCCAGACGGGGAGGGACTGGACCATGCAGGCCTTGCGGGCGGTCTGCCGGTCGACCTGGAGGAAGGGGCGGCGGTAGCGGTGGCTGCGGCCGGGCCCGCCGGAGACTTCGGCCATGCCGGACAGGGAGCGGATGCCGGAACCGCGGGCGAGGCCCAGCAGGACGGTTTCGGCTTGATCGTCCCGGGTGTGGCCGAGCAGCACGGCGGCAGCGCCCAGCCGGTCGGCGGCCTCGTCCAGGGCCCCGTAGCGGGCGTCGCGGGCGGCGGCCTCGGGTCCGCCGTCACGGCCGACGCGCACGGCGACGGACTCCACCGGGTCGAGGCGGAGGGCGGTCATGCGGGAGACGACCTCGGCGGCGCGGAGGTCGGAGCCGGGCTGGAGGCCGTGGTCGACGGTGATGCCGCCGGCCCGGATGCCGAGCTTGGGCGCTTCGAAGGCGAGGGCCGAGGCGAGGGCCATGGAGTCGGCGCCGCCGGAGCAGGCGACGAGGACGAGCGGCGGGGTGCCGAGAGCGGCGCGGGGGTCGCCGATGGGGGTCCGCCCGGACGGGGTCCGGGGGAGGTCGGTGAGGTCGGTGAGGACGTCGTGGAGTACGCGGCGGACCGCCAGGCGTATCGCCGCGACCGCAGGATGGGGACCCATGTCCGGTGCCCTTCGATGGTGTTCGGATGCCTCGGAGGCTTCTGGGGGTGTGGTGCGCTGGGGGTGGTGCCCGGGTACCCCCGCGGGGCGGGGGCTGTCACTCAGGGATGTCACTCAGAGTGCGACGATGGTGACAGAACCGAGCCGTTCCCCGAGCATCGCACGCCCTTCCACGGCCCACGGTCCCTCGGACGGGTGATGCTGCTTCCCCCAGTGAGACATGTTTACGCCCCCTGCGTCACCCTCATTCGCTCTCTTCGCTCCCCTTGCGGTGTACGCGGGCCACCCAGTCCGCGGGCCTGGCGATCTCTGCCTTTGTCGGCAGTGTGTTCGGGGAGGTCCAGACCCGGTTGAAGCCGTCCATGCCGACCTGGCCGACGACGGCGCGCACGAAGCGCTCGCCGTCGCGGTACTGGCGCAGCTTGGCGTCGAGGCCGAGCAGCTTGCGCAGCGCGGCGTCGAGGCGGCCCGCCCCGCTGGCCCGGCGCTGCTGGAACTTCTCGCGGATCTCGGCGACGGAGGGCACCACCTGCGGCCCTACGCCGTCCATGACGTAGTCGGCGTGTCCCTCCAGCAGGGACATGACGGCGGTCAGCCGGCCCAGCACCTCGCGCTGCTCGGGCGTCTGCACGATCTCGACGAGGGAGCGGCCCTCGTCGCCGCGCTCGGCGTCGGGACGGGCGCCCGCGAAGGACTGGGCGGCCTCGCGCAGGCGCTCCAGGACGGTCACCGGGTCCACTTCGGTGGCTCCGAGGAACGTCTGGATTTCGCCCTCGAGGTGGTCGCGGAGCCACGGGACGGCCGTGAACTGGGTACGGTGCGTCTCCTCGTGCAGGCAGACCCACAGCCGGAAGTCGTGCGGGTTCACCTCCAGCTCGCGCTCGACGTGCACGATGTTGGGCGCGACGAGCAGCAGCCGGCCGCCGCCGGTGCCGGAGCCCGGCAGCTCGCGGGAGACCGGCGCGAAGGTCTCGTACTGGCCGAGGACCCGGGAGGCCAGGAAGCTCAGCAGCATGCCCAGCTCGACGCCGGTGACCTTGCCGCCCACCGCGCCGAAGACGGCTGCCCCGGGGGTGCCCGCGCGGCGGTCCTGCAGTTTGCCGAGGAGCGGCTGGAGCAGCTCGCGGAAGCCGGCCACATTGGCCTTGACCCAGCCGGCCCGGTCGACGACCAGGACGGGCGTGTCGTTGACGGGCGTCCCGTCCTGGATCATCCGGGTGAACTCGCGCACGTGCCGTTCCGAGGTCCTGGCGTGCCCGCGCAGCTCCGCGACGACGGCCCGGGCCTCGTCCCGGCTGACCTCCGGGCCGGGCCGCACCAGCCGGGTCGCGGTCGCCACCGCGAGGTTCCAGTCGACCATCTCCGCACCACTGATGCTCGTCATGCGTCAACCGTACGTGGACCAGGGCTTTCGCGGACCCCCTACGGAGTGCCCGCGACGGCGGCGGCCAGCTTGTCGAGCCCCTTCTCGGCGGTCGGCCCGTCGGCGCTGTTCGCGGTCAGGAAGGCGAAGGCGAGCAGCCTCCCCGACGGATCCACGACCGTCCCCGAGAGCGAGTTGACGCCGGTCAGGGTGCCGGTCTTGGCCCGGAGCAGGCCGGCGGCCGGGGAGGTGCCGGCGTTGCGGCTGCGCAGGGTCCCGGTGAATCCGGCGACGGGCAGTCCGGTCAGGACCGGCCGGAGCTCGGGGTGCTGGGGGTCGGCGGCCTTGGCGAGGACCCCGGTCAGCAGCCCGGCGCTGACCTT
Organism: Streptomyces sp. NPDC059989; assembly: GCF_042736975.1. Taxonomy (NCBI): domain Bacteria; kingdom Bacillati; phylum Actinomycetota; class Actinomycetes; order Kitasatosporales; family Streptomycetaceae; genus Streptomyces; species Streptomyces sp. NPDC059989. Next base: position 225,641 of record NZ_JBHWUO010000003.1, on the reverse strand, counting down.
GTCGGCCCGGTTGAGCCCGCTGCCGTCGGCCAACCGCGACCCGGCGACGTCCACCCCCAGGCCGGCGAGCTTGGCGCTCACGGCCTTCTCGGCGCCCTCGAAGCTGGCGGGCTGCCCGGAGGCGAGGGCGGTCTGCCGGGCGAGGGCCTCGGCGATGTCGTTGTCGCTGTTGGTGAGCATCCGCTCGACGAGCCCGGCCAGCGGGGTGGAGTGGGTGACGGCCAGCGGCTGGGCACCGTCCGCGGCCTTCGCCCGTACGGGTTCGCCGGTGACCTTGACCCCGCGCTCCGCCAGCAGGTCGGCGAAGGCCCGTGCGGCGGCCTTGGAGGGGTCCTCGGCCCGCTCGACCGGCCCGGAGGTGGAGTCGTCGGGGCGGCCCTCGTCGGCCGCCAGGGCGGTCACGAGGGCGATGTTGGGGTTGACGCCGATGGGATGGCGGGCGGGCCCGGTGTAGAGGCTGTCGTCGTACGCCAGGGTCACGCTCACGGTCCCGGCGGCCTTCAGCGCCTGCGCGGTGTCGGCGGCGAGCGCGACGAGGCTGCCGCCCGCCCCGGCCGGGCTCTTCTTCTTGGCGGTCAGCGACGGATCGCCGCCCCCCACCAGAACGATCTGCCCGGGGCCGCCCCCGGGAACGACGGTGGTCTTGATCCGATGCTCGGGCCCGAGCGCGGCCAGCGCCGCCGCAGCGGTAACGATCTTGATGGTCGAGGCGGGCGTCATGGCGTCCCGGGCCCCGGCCTCGTACAGCACCTGCCCGGTGGCGGTGTCGACGACGGAGGCGGTACGCACGGTGCCGAGCGCGGGATCGGCGAGCAGCGGCTTCAACGCGGCGGCGAGCCCTTCGGAGGCGACCGCGGCCTGCCCGCGCGGGACCCCCGGCCCGACGGCCCCGAGCACCCCGGGGGCGCTGGGCGCGGCCTGCGGCAGCGGCTCTCCACCGTGATCTGCGCCACCCGTACGGCCCCAGGAGGCGGCCCTGTCCCGCTCGGCCTTACGCTGGCCGGAGTCCCATGGACCGGCGGCGGCCACCACTGCCACCGACAGGGCCAGGCCGGAGACGGCCGACCCCGCGATGAGCTGCCACGTCTTGACCAATGGCACCTCGGACCAGCCCCTTTCGCGATCACACATATGCGTGAGGGACACTTAATCACTGCGTCTTGCCGCGAGCATGGCACCCCACCCGGCTGGGGGTACCCGCCCAGCGGTAGCTGGGGGAGGCTGGGCCGGACGCGCACGCAGTTGAATTCAATGCAGTCTCGAAGCATATGGAGGAGCAGGACGTGGAGTTCGACGTCACCATCGAGATCCCCAAGGGTTCGCGGAACAAGTACGAGGTGGACCACGAGACCGGCCGGATCCGTCTGGACCGTCGTCTCTTCACCTCGACCAGCTACCCGGCCGACTACGGCTTCGTCGAGAACACCCTCGGCGAGGACGGCGACCCGCTGGACGCGCTGGTCATCCTTGACGAGCCGACCTTCCCGGGCTGCCTGATCAAGTGCCGCGCCATCGGCATGTTCAACATGACGGACGAGGCGGGCGGCGACGCCAAGCTGCTGTGCGTGCCGGCCTCCGACCCGCGTGTCGAGCACCTGCGCGACATCCACCACGTCTCCGAGTTCGACCGCCTGGAGATCCAGCACTTCTTCGAGGTCTACAAGGACCTGGAGCCGGGCAAGTCCGTCGAGGGCGCGAACTGGGTCGGCCGCACCGAGGCCGAGGCCGAGATCGAGGCCTCGTTCAAGCGCCTCGAGGCCCAGGGCGGCCACCACTGAGCTCCCGCTCAGGTGTAACGGGCCGGGGCACTCCCCCGCACCCCGCGTGACAAGGCGGGCGGTATCCCCTCGGGGACACCGCCCGCCTTCGCGTTCCGCCCCACCCCGGTGGCGCGAAGGGGGCCGGGACCCCGCCCGGCCAACCCCCCGCGCCCCCACCCGACCCGTTCCGCATACTGATACCGGGCTGCCAGGACTGGAGGACGTGTGGCGGAGGCCGAAGGATCCGGGTTCGAGGACCGGAAGCCGAAGTCCGACGAGGCGCACAGCGCCTTCTCCGTGCCGCCGGGGATGGAGCCGGAGGTTCCGGAGGAGGACCAGCCGACCTCCGAGTTCGCGCGTCCGGCGGGTGCCGAGCCGCCCGCCGCCGAGCCCGAGGGTTCCGCTTTCGCCGCCCCGGCGACCTACAGCGCCCAGCACTCCCCGTCCGCCTACACCCCCGGCCAGGGTTTCCCCGTCGCCCGCATGAAGGAGTCCCCCTGGCAGGACCGGATGCGCACGATGCTGCGCATGCCGGTCGACGTCCGTCCCGGACCGGAGCTCGTGCAGAGGCCGACCGAGGCGGGGCCCGCCGTGGGCCGCGTACTCGACCTGACGCTGCGCATCGGCGAGCTGCTGCTCGCGGGCGGCGAGGGCGCCGAGGACGTGGAGGCCGCGATGTTCGCCGTGGCCCGCTCCTACGGGCTGGACCGGTGCGAGCCCACCGTCACCTTCACGATGCTGTCCATCACGCACCAGCCCTCCCTCGTCGACGACCCCGTCTCGGCCAACCGCACGGTCCGCCGCCGCGGCACCGACTACACCCGCCTGGCGGCCGTCTACCAGCTGGTGGACGACATCAGCGCGCACGAGTTCGACATCTCGCTGGAGGAGGCCTACCGCCGCCTGGCGGAGATCCGCCGCAACCGCCACCCGTACCCCGGCTGGGTGCTCACGACCGCCGCCGGACTGCTCGCCGGGGCCGCCTCGACCCTGGTCGGCGGCGGGGTGCTCGTCTTCATCGCGGCGGCCGTCGGGGCGGTGCTCGGCGACCGGCTGGCATGGCTGTGCGCGGGGCGCGGACTGCCCGAGTTCTACCAGTTCGTGGTCGCCGCGATGCCGCCCGCCGCGATCGGGGTGGCACTGAACATGACGGGGATCGACGTCAAGGCCTCCGCCGTGATCACCGGCGGGCTCTTCGCGCTGCTGCCCGGGCGGGCCCTGGTCGCGGCCGTGCAGGACGGCCTGACCGGCTTCTACATCACCGCCTCCGCCCGGCTGCTGGAGGTCATGTACCTCTTCATCGGCATCATCATGGGCGTACTGGTCGTCCTCTACGTCGGCCTGCAGTTCGACGCCTCCCCGCGGCCGGAGGAGGTCCTGCAGATCCAGCAGCGCCCGCTGATCCAGATCGCGGCCTCGATGGTGCTGGTGTTCACCTTCGCGATCCTGCTCCAGCAGGAACGTTCCACCGTGTGGATCGTGACGCTGAACGGCGGGGTCGCCTGGGTGACCTTCGGGGCCCTGCACTACGCGGGCGGTATCCCGCCCGTGCCGTCCACCGCCATCGCGGCCGGGCTGGTGGGCCTGTTCGGGCAGCTCTTCTCCCGCTACCGCTTCGCCTCCGCCCTGCCGTACACGACCGCGGCCATCGGGCCGCTGCTGCCGGGTTCGGCGACGTACTACGGGCTGCTGCTGATCGCCGAGAACCGGCTGAACGAGGGCCTGGGCTCCCTGGTGAACGCCGCGGCCATCGCGCTGGCCATCGCGATCGGGGTCAACCTGGGGTCGGAGACGTCGCGGCTCTTCATGCGGATTCCGGGGGCGGCGAGTGCGGCCAAGCGGCGCGCCGCGAAGCGGACACGGGGCTTCTAGGGGGGTGTACGTACGCCCCCGCAGGCCTTGGCCGGCCTGCGGGGGCGTACGTGGTGGCTGGTGCGGTGTGCTGCGCGCGGCTCACAGAACGGGGCTCCGCCCCGGACCCCGCGCCTCAAACGCCGGCGGGGCTGGATTCTGCGGCGCCGTCCGCGCCCGCGGCTCAAAGATCGGGGCTCCGCCCCGGACCCCGCGCCTCAAACGCCGGCGGGGCTGGATTCTGCGGCGCCGTCCGCGCCCGCGGCTCAAAGAACGGGGCTCCGCCCCGGGCCCCGCGCCTCAAACGCCGGCGAGGCTGGACGGTCGGCTAGCGCTTCGCGTGTCGGCCCCGCTGGCCCTGGGCCTGTGCGCCGTCCGCCTCGTACGGGCCCTCGGTCGCCAGGGCCTTCTTCTCCTTGCGGGCCTTCATCACCTCGAAGATCACCGGGATGAGCGAGATGAGGACGATCAGGACGAGGATCGCCTCGATGTTGGTCTTGATGAAGTCGATCTGGCCGAGCCAGTAGCCCGCGACCGTGATGCCCGCGCCCCAGCCGATGCCGCCGATGACGTTGTACGTCAGGAAGGTGCGGTACTTCATCGAGCCGGCGCCCGCGACCATCGGCGCGAAGGTGCGGATGATCGGGACGAAGCGGGCGAGCACGATGGCCTTCGGCCCGTGCTTGTCCATGAACTCGTGCGCCTTGTCCAGGTTCTCCCGCTTGAAGATCTTGGACTTGGGCCGGTTGAAGAGCTTGGGCCCGAAGAACTTGCCGATCATGTAGCCGACCTGGTCGCCGATGATCGCGGCGGCCACGATCAGCGTGCAGACCAGCCACAGCGGCTGCTTGATGTACTCGCCGTTGGCGACGAGCAGGCCCGCCGTGAACAGCAGCGAGTCACCCGGCAGGAACGCGAAGAGTCCCGACTCCGCGAAGACGATGACCAGGATGCCGATCAGTCCGAAGTGCGAAATCAGATAGTCCGGGGACAGCCACTGTGGGCCGAGCGCAAGCGTGTACACGGTTTCCGGACTCTCCTGGATGAGGGGGCGTGTGCGGGGCGGGCGGTCTCAATTATCAACGCACACGACCCCCACCCGGTTCCAGAGGCCGGAGGGGGTCGTATGCGTGACGATTCGCCTACGCCGTGCGCACGCCGACTACGCCTTGCGCACCGCGTTCGCCAGGATCGCGTCCCGCAGGTGCTCGGCGAGACCGGGCCTCATCGCGTCGTAGAACGCCTTGAACCGCTCGTCCGCCACGTACATCTCACCGAGGCACGTGTGCATCTCGTACCCGCAGTCGTAGTACCAGGTGGTGATCTGCTGCCGGTGCTCCTCGGCGAGGTCCATCGCGCGCTCGCCCTCGGCGGGCTCGCCGGCCTCCATCAGGGCCGCGTAGCGAGCGCCCCAGTCGGCGCTCTCGTCCTGCATCCTCTTCCAGTCGTCCTTGGTGTACGAGGCGGCCCGCCGCTGCGACTCCGCGTAGGCCTCGGTGTCGCCCCAGCGCCGCTCCGCCTCCTCCGCGTACTGCTCGGGGTCCTTGTCCCCGAAGACCTCGAACCGCTCCTCCGGCGTGAGGTTGATGCCCATCTTCTTCGCCTCCATGGCGTGCTCAACGGCCGTGGCCATCTGCTGGAGCCGGGCGATCCGGTCGGTCAGCAGGGCATGCTGCCGGCGCAGATGCTCCCGCGGATCCGTCTCCGGGTCGTCCAGCAGGACCGCGACCTCGTCGAGCGGGAAGCCGAGCTCCCGGTAGAACAGGATCCGCTGCAGCCGGTCCAGGTCGGCGTCGTCGTACCGCCGGTGTCCTGCGTGGCTGCGGCCGCTCGGGGAGAGCAGGCCGATCTCGTCGTAGTGGTGCAGGGTGCGCACCGTGACTCCGGCGAATCCGGCGACCTGGCCCACGGAGTAGCCCATTGCCTTCCGCTCCTCTGGTTGGGTACGCCCTTCACTGTGGGTCCTCACGCCACGTGAGGTGCAAGTCCTCTGTGCAAGTCCTCTGCGCACGCCCTCTGCGCACGTCCGGTCCTCCAGCGTGGCAGTTACCGGCCGAGGCCCCGGAAGCGGCCCACCGCCAGCGGGAAGAAGACCGCCACCAGCAGGACCGGCCAGCCGACGGCGAGGAGGGCGGCGTGGTCCGAGGCCCACGACGGGGAGGCCGCCGCCGGGTTGCCGAACAGCTCGCGGACGGCCGTCGCCGTCGCCGACATCGGGTTCCATTCGACCACCGCCCCCAGCCAGCCGGGCATCGATTCCGGCGAGGCGAAGGCGTTGGAGAGGAAGCCCACCGGCCACACCAGGATCTGCACCGCCTGCACCATCTCCGGCCGGCCCGCGACCATGCCGAGGAAGATGCCGATCCACAGCATCGCGAAGCGCAGCAGCAGGAGCAGCGCGAAGGCCAGCAGCGCCGCGGCCGCGCTGCCGTGCCACCGCCAGCCGAGCAGCAGCCCGACGCCGGCCAGGACCACCAGCCCGAGCGCCGACTGGAGCATGTCCGCCGCGCTGCGGCCCACGAGGACCGCCGACGAGGACATCGGCATCGCGCGGAAGCGGTCGATCACCCCCTTGCCCAGGTCCTGGGTGACCGCCGTCATGGTGCCCTCCAGCCCGAAGGCCATGGTGAGCGCGAGCATCCCCGGCACCAGGAACTCGACGTACTCGCCGTCGATCCCGCGCCCGCCGCCCACCAGGAAGCCGAACATCAGCAGCATCATCACCGGGAAGACCAGCCCGACGACCACCTGCACGGGCTGCCGCGCCCAGTGCGCGAGCTCCCGCCGCGTCATCGTCCACGAGTCCGATGCGATCCACGCCATGCTGCTCATGCGGCCACCTCCGTACGGTCCGTGAGCCTCAGGAACACCTCGTCCAGCGTGGGCCGCCGGATCGAGAGGTCCGCCACCTCGATGCCCGCCTCCTCCAGTGCCCGCAGGGTCCGGGCGAGGCTCGCCATCCGGTCCTCCACCGGGAAGCTCAGGGTCAGGGCGTCCGCGTCGACCGTCGGGTCCGGCAGCAGCGGGGCGGCCGCCGCCAGCCGCTCGGCGTCGGGCAGGACCACGACGATCCGGTCCGCCCCGACCAGGGACTTCAGCTCGTCGGCCGTGCCCTCGGCCGCCACCCGGCCCCCGTCGACCAGGGCGATGCGGTCCGCCAGCTGGTCGGCCTCCTCCAGGTACTGGGTGGTCAGCAGGACGGTCGTGCCCCCGCCGACCAGGGAGCGGACCGCGCTCCACACCTCGGCGCGGCCGCGCGGGTCGAGCCCGGTGGTCGGCTCGTCCAGGAACAGCACCTCCGGGTCCGTGATCAGGGAGGCCGCGAGGTCGAGCCGGCGCCGCATGCCGCCGCTGTACCGCGTGACCGGCTTGCGGCCGGTGTCCGCCAGGCCGAAGCGCTCCAGCAGCTCGTCCGCCCGCGTCCGGGCCCGCCGGGCCCCGAGGTGGTGCAGGCGGCCGAACATCTCCAGGTTCTGCCGTCCGTCCAGCTCCTCGTCGAGGGCCGCGTGCTGGCCGAGCAGCCCGATCCGGGAGCGGACGGCGGCCGCGTCCTTCCGTACGTCGTGGCCCGCCACCCGGACCACCCCCTCGTCGTGGCGCAGCAGGGTGCTCATGATCCGGACGGCGGTGGTCTTGCCGGCGCCGTTGGGGCCGAGGACCGCGTGGACCGTGCCGGGGGCGACCTCCAGGTCGAGCCCGGCGAGGGCCGCCTTGGCCCCGTACCGCTTGTGGACACCTTCGACGAAGATCGCCAACACGACTCCTAGGTAGTCAAACTTGAGTACTGGGACGCGCCAAGGTACTGCCCGGCTACGGACTAGTCAAACTTGATCAGTAAGCGGGTGCGCGGGTGCGCGGTGATCCGTGATCGTGATCCCCGGTCGGTGATCAGAGGGACTTCACTGCGCGAACGGGTTCTCCTGGCCCTCCGCCAGCACCCCCACGAACGGATCGCCCTCACCCTCGAAGGAGTACGCGCCCCCCTCGATCCGGGCGATCAGCCCGCGCGTCCACTCCGCCTCGGCATCCGCGGAGTGGACCCACCGGTGCATGATCTCGCCGATGTGCCCCAGCTGCTCGGGGCCGCCCTCCGGCGTGTAGTACTCGGTCACCGACGACCGCCACCCCGCCAGCTTCGCCAGCCGCTCGCGCAGCAGCGCCAGCACCTCGTCCCGCGGCAGGTCGACCATGAAGCCGATCGCCGCCGACAGCACGTCCGACTTCTGGTCGTACGCCGCCAGGGCCTCGCGGAGCAGTTTGAAGTACTCCGCGCGGCCGGCGTCCGTGACCTCGTACTCGGTGCGCGGCGGCCCGCCCGCCGCGCTGGGCGCCACCTCGTGCGCGAGCAGGACCCCCTGCTTCGCCATCTGCTTGAGCGCGTGGTAGATCGACCCGGGCTTGGTGTTGGACCACTCGTGCGCGCCCCAGTACTCCAGGTCGTTGCGCACCTGGTACCCGTGCGCCCGCCCGTGCTGGCGGACGGCACCGAGTACGAGAAGCCGGATCGCTGACATGGGGCCAGGCTAGCTAACCCGTCCCCTAACCCATGGCCTTGGTTCCGTCGAGGGATTCGCGGACGATGTCCGAGTGGCCCGCGTGCCGGGCGAACTCCTCCACCAGGTGCAGCAGCATCCAGCGCATCGAGACCTTGTGGCCCTTCGGGAACCAGGGCCTCGGCGGCAGCGGGAAGGTGTCGTCGAGGCTCGGGAGGGCCGTGACGAAGGCCTCCAGCTCCTGCGTGACCCCGTCCCAGAAGGCCAGGACCGAGGGGATCGACTCGCCGTCGACCAGGACGAAGGAGTCGCCCCAGGTCTCCGGGGAGCGCTGGAGCTCGTTCGGCCGCTGCTGGGCCATCCGCAGCCAGCCCAGCTCGACCTCGGCGGCGTGCTTGGCCACCCCGGAGAGGGTGAGCGCGCTGACGGTGGCGCGGTTCGCGGCCTGCTCCTCGCTCATCCCGAGCAGCGTTTCGCGGATCGCGGCGCGCTGGGACTCGACGAAGGCGAGGAGCGTGCCGCGCTCGTCGCCGGGAACCTCGGTGGAAATCTGAGCCATGACGGACCGCCTTCTGCGTGGATGTTCGTGTCTCTCCTGCTGACAAGAACCACGTTACGGAGCAATGCGGTCAGCTTCTGTCCTCGATCCCCGCTCAGTTGACGGGGATTTCCGGGTCCGGACGGAGCACGGGCAGCGCGCCGGCCGGCTGCGGCAGCAGGGCCTTGGAGAGGTCCTGCTTGCCCGTCGGGTCGAGCCCGTACATCGCCTCGTAGATCTTGCGGACCGCCGGCCCGGACGCCCCGGAGCCGGTGCCGCCCTGCGAGATCGTCATGACGATCGCGTAGTCCTCGGTGTACGAGGCGAACCACGAGGTGGTCTGCTTGCCCTGGACCTCGGCCGTGCCCGTCTTGGCGTGCATCGGGATCTGCTTCTGCGGCCAGCCGCCGAAGCGCCAGGCGGCGCTGCCGTTGGTGGCCACGCCGGCGAGGGCCTCGTCTATGTCGTCGCGGGTCTTCCCGTCCATCGGCAGCTTGCCCTGCACCTTCGGCGCGATCTCCTGCACCGAGCTGCCGTCGGCGCTCACGACCGCCTTGCCGATGCCGGGGTGGTGCAGCGTGCCTCCGTTGGCGATGGCCGCGTAGACGGAGGCCATCTGGATCGGCGTGACGAGCGTGTCGCCCTGGCCGATCGAGTAGTTGATGGCGTCGCCCTCGCGCATCTGGTTGCCCTGGCGGCAGTTCTCGTAGGCGATCTTCTCGGCGAAGGAGCCGTTCTTCTTGCCGTCCCGGCACCAGGCGGCCTTGTTCGCCTCGAAGAAGTCCTGCTTCCACTTGCGGTCGGGGACCCGGCCGCCGACCTCGTTGGGCAGGTCGATGCCGGTGGGCTTGCCGAGGCCGAACTCGTGGGCGGTCTTGAAGAACCAGTCGTTCGGGTTCTTCTTCGGGTTGATCCCGCCGTCCTTCTTCCACTCCTGGTCCGCGAGGGCGTAGTAGACGGTGTCGCAGGAGACCTCCAGGGCGCGGCCGATCGTGATGTCGCCGTGGCCCTGGGACTCGAAGTTGGTGAAGGTCTGGCTGCCGACCGAGTACGAGCTCGGGCAGGGGTAGCGGCTGTTGAACGGGTACCCGGCGTTCACCGCCGCCGTCGAGGAGACCACCTTGAAGATCGAGCCCGGCGCCGCCTGGGCCTGGATCGCCCGGTTGAGCAGCGGGTAGTTCGACTCCTTGTCGGTGAGCCCGGCGTAGTCCTTGGCCGAGATGCCGCCCACCCAGGCGTTGGGGTCGTAGGTCGGGTTCGAGGCCATCGCCACGACGCGGCCGGTCTTGGCCTCCATGACCACCACGGCGCCCGAGTCCGCCTCGTAGTTCCTGCGGGTGTTCTTGTCGTACGTCTTGCGGGCCTCGATCATCGCGTTGTTCAGCTCGCGCTCGGCGACGGCCTGCACGCGCGAATCGATCGAGGTCACGATGTTCGAGCCGGGCTGCGCCTTGTCGGTCCGGCCCTGGCCCGTGACGCGGCCGAGGTTGTCGACCTCGTAGCGGGTGATGCCGGCCTTGCCGCGCAGCTCCTTGTCGTACGTGCGCTCCAGGCCGGAGCGGCCGACCTGGTCGGAGCGCAGGTAGGGCGAGTCGGAGTTCTTCGCCTTGGCGATCTCCTCGTCGGTGACCGGCGAGAGGTAGCCGAGCACCTGGGAGGTGTTGGCCTCGTCCGGCGCGGCATAGCGGCGCATGGCGGTGGGCTCGGCGGTGATGCCGGGGAAGTCCTCGGCGTGCTCGTGGATCTGGAGCGCCTGCTCGGTGGTGGCCTCGTCGCTGACCGGGATGGGCTGGTACGGCGAGCCGTTCCAGCAGGGCTTGGGGGTCTTGGCATCGCAGAGCCGGACCTTGTCGATCACCTCTTGGGGGTCCATGCCCAGGACCCCGGCGAGGCGGGTGAGGACGGCCTTGCCCTTGTCCTTCATGGTGAGCAGCTCGGTGCGGTTGGCCGAGACCACGAGGTGCGTCGCGTTGTCGGCGAGCGGAACCCCGCGCGAGTCCAGGATCGACCCGCGCACGGCGGGCTGGACCACCTGCTGGACGTGGTTGTTCTTCGCCTCGTCCGTGTAGCCCTGGCCATTGCGTATCTGCAGGTACCAGAGCCGCCCGCCCAGGGTGAGCAGCAGCGAGAAGACCACGATCTGGATGACGACGAGCCGGTTCTGGACCCGAGGGGTCCGTCCCGTCTCCGGTATGTTGCTCAACTCGATCTCCCCCGGACGCATGCCGTACGCCCGGATGAGTCTAGAACGGGAAGCGGCTCCGGCCGTGCTGTACCGAGATCCATTTCTGGGTGGTGAAGGCCTCGACGGTGGCCTCGCCGTTGAGGCGGCCCAGGCCCGAGGCCTTCTCGCCGCCGAAGGCGGCCAGCGGCTCGTCCCCGATCGTGGAGTCGTTGACGTGGATCATCCCCGTCTCGATGCGCTGCGCGAAGCGGACGCCGCGTTCCACGTCCCGGGTGTGCACGGCGCCGCTGAGCCCGTACGGGGTCGCGTTGGTCAGCCGTACGGCCTCGTCCTCGCCGTCGAAGACCACCAGCAGCGCCACCGGGCCGAAGATCTCCTGGCCGAGCAGCGGGGAGTCCTCGGGGAGCCCGGCCAGCACGGTGGGCTCGACCAGGTTGCCGCGCGTAGATCCCCGTACGAGCGCCGTCGCGCCGGACTCCACGGCCCGGTCCACGAGCGCGGTCAGGGCGTCGGCCTGGAAGGAGTTGATCAGCGGGCCGATCTGCGTGTCGGCCTCGTGCGGGTCGCCCGTCTTCAGGCCCCGCACGCGGGCGGTGAACTTCTCGGTGAACTCCTCCGCGACAGCGGCGTCCACGAGGATCCGGTTGGCGGCCATACAGACCTGGCCCTGGTAGACGAAGCGGCTGAAGACGGCCGCGTCCACCGCGTAGTCGAGGTCCGCGTCGTCGAGGACGACCAGGGCGCTGTTGCCGCTGAGCTCCAGGACGGTGCGCTTGAAGTGGCGGGCGGCGACGGCGCCGACGTGCCGGCCGACCCGGTCCGATCCCGCGAAGGAGATCACCTTGGGGACGGGGTGCGTCAGGAGCGCGTCGCCTATCTCGGCTATGTCGGTGACCAGGACGTTGAGGAGTCCGGCGGGCAGGCCCGCGTCCTCGAAGATCTTGGCGATGACCCCGCCGCCGACCACCGGGGCGTTCTGGTTCGGTTTGATCACCACCGCGTTGCCCAGTGCGAGCGCCGGGGCGACCGACTTCAGGGTGACGAGGAAGGGGAAGTTGAAGGGGCTGATCACGGTGACGACGCCGACCGGGAGGCGCTGGACCCGGTTCTCCTTGCCCTCGACCGGCGAGGCCAGGATCCGGCCCTCGGGGCGGACGGCCAGCTGGAGCGCCTCGCGGATGAACTCCTTCGCGAGGAAGACCTCGTACTCGGCTTTGGGACGGGTCCCGCCGAGCTCGTCGATCATCGCCTCGATGATCTCCTTCTCGCGCTCCTCGGTGATCCGCAGGGCGCGCTCCAGGACCGCGCGTCTGACGTACGGGCTGGTGGCGGCCCATTCCTTCTGCGCGCGCTCGGCGCCGCGGTAGGCCTGGTCCACCTGCTCGACGGTGGCGACGGTGATCGCCGCCAGCTTCTCGCCGTTGTACGGGTTGACGTCGATGATGTCCCACGAACCGGTGCCGGCCAGCCATTCGCCGTCGATGTACTGGTGAGCGAGGTCGCTGAATATCGACATGCCATCCCTTACTGCGAGCGCGCACCCGTGCGCTGCACCGGAGACCGATCGGTCGTCATGCACTGATCAGACGTCATACTACGTGCGAATCAAGACAGTTGGAGCAGGCCACGGAGAAGATCCCTGGTCCGGTCGGGGTCGGGGCAGTCGTCCTGAAGTCGCCGCATCGCCCTCTCGTACTGCCCCACTTCCTCGTCCTTGTCCAGGTAGAGAGCACTGGTGAGCTGTTCCAGATAGACGATGTCCTGGAGGTCGGACTCGGGGAAGCGCAGCAGGGTGAAGGCTCCGCTCTCGCCCGCGTGACCGCCGAAGGAGAACGGCATCACCTGGAGCTGGACGTTGGGCCGCTGCGAGACCTCGATGAGGTGCTCCAGCTGCCCGCGCATGACGTCGCGGTCGCCGTACGGGCGGCGCAGCGCGGCCTCGTCGAGGACGGCGTGGAAGACCGGCGCGTTCTCGGAGACGAGGACCTTCTGGCGCTCCAGGCGCAGCGCGACGCGGCGGTCGATCTCGGCGGAGGTGGCGCCGGGCATGCCGCGGCTGACGACGGCGTGCGCGTAGGCCTCGGTCTGCAACAGGCCGTGCACGAACTGGACTTCGTAGATGCGGATGAGCGAGGCGGCGCCCTCCAGGCCGATGTAGGTCTGGAACCATCCGGGCAGCACGTCGCCGTAGCTGTGCCACCAGCCGGTCGCGTTGGCCTCGCGGACCAGGCTCAGCAGGGACTCGCGCTCCGCGGTGTCCGTGACTCCGTAGAGCGTCAGGAGGTCCTCGACGTCTCTGGCCTTGAAGCTCACCCTTCCCAACTCCAAGCGGCTGATCTTCGATTCGGATGCGCGGATCGAGTAGCCGGCCGCCTCACGGGTGATGCCGCGGGATTCTCGGAGTCGCCTGAGCTGGGAGCCCAGGAGGATGCGGCGCACCACAGAACCGCTTGCTTCTGCGGTCACTAGTACTGCCCTCCCCATCGCAATGGCGTGCGCGTGGTGTGTGCGCGTGCGGTGCGGGGCCCCCGTACCCCAGGGGCCGCAGTCTGCCACCAAAACGCATCGGCCCGTACTCGTTCTGTAACGGAATTCGGCGTCCCGGAAAAGAAGTCCGTAAGTATGCGTAGGAAGAAATGAGCAAGAACCGTCACGGGAGTGGACAGGTCCGGCGCGTGCACGTGCATCTGCCCTTGCATCCGGCTCCGCCATTCGGAACGATGGTCCCCGCGCACCTGCGTGCTGTTCGCGCCGGCGCACGGACCCACCCCGCAGTTCTTTCTGGACGGAGATGACCGCTCCGCCCGCGAATCCCGGGAGTGCCTCGCATGGGGACGAATGGATCGACCATGCTCGAGCCGTTACGGCAGGGGCTGCCCCCGGTCGACCCCACGGCTGTCTCCGGGTCTGCTTCCTGCGCTCTGCCCGCCCGCTTCGAGGCGGTGCGGGGCGCCCGTACGTTCACCCGTTCCACGCTGTCGCAGTGGGGTCTCGACGACCGCTTCGACGACGTGTCGCTGGTCGTCTCCGAACTCGTCACCAACGCGCTTCGCCATGCCCTGCCGGAGGACTCGCGGCGGCCGGCCGCCGAGGCGGAGCCTCCGGTTCGGCTGCACCTGATGCGGTGGAGCACCCGGCTGGTGTGCGCGGTGCGGGATCCCAGCGAGGACCGGCCCGGCGGCGCCTTCTCGCCGGAGCGCACGGAGGAGAACTTCGACCTGGAGTCCGGGCGCGGGCTGTTCCTGGTGGACTCGTACAGCGACAGCTGGGGCTGGCACCCGCTCGCGGGCCGGCTGACCGGCAAGGTGGTCTGGGCGCTGTTCCTGCTCCAGGACTGAGCGGCCGCCACCCGTACGACAATCGGCCGGGATTGATCATTGCGATCATTCCCGGCCGCTGCACGTGCATGGCTTGATGGGTGCGCTGTTCCGTCAGCTGATCAGGTGATCGAACTCGCCGTCCTTGACGCCCAGGAGCAGGGCCTCTATCTCGGCCGGCGTGTACACGAGTGCCGGTCCGTCCGGAAAGCGTGAGTTGCGCATGGCGACGTCGCCGCCGGGCAGTTTCGCGAACTCCACACAGGATCCCTGTGAGTTGCTGTGCCTGCTCTTCTGCCAGGTCACTCCGTCGAGTTCTGCAGCTGCCATCCCGTTGTACGCGTGGTCCACAGGAAGCCCCCGATAGTGCAGATGTCAACTGCACCGGATCATAGCTCTGTTCATGGGCGCATGCATGGGCAGATGCACGTGCACGCGGGGTGGTCCCTTGATCACACACAGGCTCAGACGCCGGTCGCCCGTGGTCCGGTTGCAGTTCACCCTCAAGGGCGAAGCGCCTCCGACACCTCGTCCAACGAGCCCAGGAACTGCTGGGCGGCCCCGCGCAGCCCGCCCGACGCCGGGGCGTCCCCATCCGCCGGCACCGACCGGACCCCGTCCCAGCACGGAACCCGGCGCTCCCGCACCGCCTTCGCGCCCGCCTCGGTGCGCACCCCGCGCTAGCGCGGGAGCGGCTTGCCTCGGCCTCCGACATGGGCGGCGTCGGCCGCCGCCGTGCCGTGCTCCCAGCCCGCGTGGTCCGTGGCTCCGCGCAGGCGGGTGGTCGTGGTGCGGGGGAACATCTCGTCCGCCCGGGAGGTGACCGCCACGTCGCGGGCGATCAGGGCCGGCAGGTTGTCCGGGGTCTCCGTCGCCGTGTGCTCGGCGGTCTCGGCGAGCCGCTGGCCGAGCCGGCTGGCGTAGGCGAGCAGGAAGGACTGCCGGAAGGTCTTCGTCCGCTTGCGCCCGCCGGAGCGCTGGGCGGCCTCGGCCCGGGTCATCGCCGCCGTGCCCTGGACGAGGAGGGAGGTGTAGAGCAGCTCCACCGCCTCCAGGTCGCTCTCGAAGCCGACCGCCGTGGAGAACTCGAAGCCGCTGTTCCACACCGCCCGGCAGCGGTTGGCGGTGGCCACCGCGTCGAGCAGCACCGCCTTGGCCTCCTCGTACGGCGGCTCGACGCCGATCCGGCACGCCGCCGGGACCTGGGCCGGCCCCTTGCCGCTCGCCGCGAGCACGGCCTCGTCCACGGTGTGCCGGGCCATCAGCTCCTGGGCCTTGGCGCTGAGCGCCTCCGCCTCCTCCGGGAAGGTGGTGGCCTCGGCCTTGGCAAGCAGGGCCCGGATGCGGCCGAGCATGCGGGGCTCGATGTGGGCGTGCTCGGCGAGGGCGTCGGCCGGGTCGCCGGGAAGCGGACCCACCGGTTCGATCGACGGCAGCCGGATCAGCAGCCGGAACACCTCCAGGACGGCGGTGGCCAGCGTGAACCGGTCCGCCCGTTCGCGCTGCGCGAGCCCCTCGGCATAGGTGTCGTCGCCCGTCCACCACACCTCGGCGTCGGTCCACCGCTCGGGGAGCCGGGCGTAGCGGCGCGCCTCGGCGGCGATCAGGTCCCCGGTGATCCGCAGGTGCCGCTCCTCCAGGTCCCGCCGCACCAGCCGGAGCACGTCGGCCGGCCGCCAACCCCGCTCCCAGGCCTGCCGTACGTACGCCTCCCCGCGCACCAGCAGCTCCCGCCCGACCCCGGCCCAGCGCCCCGGCTCGGCGACGAGCACCGAGGCGCCGGTGTCCAGCCCGGTGTCGTCCTGGGCGTACAGGGCTGCGGCGAAGGCTCGGTCGACGGTCTCGGCAAGGTCTCTCACCCCCTCAGCTTGGCATGTCCCCTCACCCGGACGTCCGCCCCGGGGCGGCGCCCCCGCAGCGGGCCCGCGGCCGGACCACGGCCCGGCGCCGCAGGACTGTCAGACCCCGGTGGGAGACTCGCACTCGTGAGCGAGCACGCCGACCGGTGGGCCCTCGCCGAGGACGGCGACGGGTCGTGGCTCGCCGCGCCCGTGACCCCGGGCGGCGCCGGGCAGCGGATCGGCGTCCGGGACCCGGCCGAGGCCATCCGCACCGCCCCCGCCACCACCCGCTGGGTCTGGCCGTCCACGGCCGCCGTGTATCCCCGCCTGCTCGCCGCCGGCGCCCGCGTCGAGCGGTGCCACGACATCGAGGCCGCCGAGCTGCTGCTCCTCGGCCACGAGGGCCGCTTCGGGGAGCCCCGCTCGGCGGCGGCCGCCTGGGCCCGGCTCACCAACGCCCCCGTACCGCCCGACCCCCCGCAGCGCGCCGCCGAGCGCGGCACCCAGGACTCCCTGTTCGAGCCCCGCCCGACCCCCCTCCCCCTCGACGCCCTGCTCGCGGTCCACGCCGACCAGGCCAGGCGCATCGGGGCCACCGCCCACCCCGACCGGATGCGGCTGCTGATCGCCGCCGAGTCCGCCGCCTTCCTCGTGGCGGCCGAGATGAACCGCGCGGGCCTGCCCTGGCGGGCCGACGTGCACCGGGCCCTGCTCACCGACCTGCTCGGGGAGCGCTACGCGGGCGGTGGCGAGCCCCGCCGCCTCGCCGAGCTGGCCGACCGGGTCTCCGCCGCCTTCGGCCGGCGCGTACGCCCCGACCTGCCCGCCGACGTCATCAAGGCCTTCGCCGAGGCCGGGATCAAGCTCAAGTCCACCCGCCGCTGGGCGATCCAGGAGCTGGACCACCCCGCCGTCGAGCCGCTGATCGAGTACAAGAAGCTGTACCGGATCTACACCGCCCACGGCTGGAGCTGGCTCGCGGACTGGGTCCACGACGGCCGCTTCCGCCCGGAGTTCATCCCCGGCGGCACCCTCACCGGCCGCTGGGTCACCAACGGCGGCGGGGCCCTGCAGATCCCCAAGGTCATCCGCCGGGCCGTCGTCGCCGACCCCGGCTGGCGGCTCGTCGTCGCCGACGCCGACCAGATGGAGCCCCGCATCCTCGCCGCGATCTCCCGCGACCCCGCCTTCATGGAGGTGGCCGGCCGCCCCGAGGACCTCTACACCGCCGTCTCCCGCCAGGGCTTCTCCGGCGACCGCGACAAGGCCAAACTCGCCGTGCTGGGCGCCGTCTACGGCCAGACCTCCGGCGACGGCCTGAAGAACCTGGCCGCGCTGCGCCGCCGCTTCCCCCTGGCCGTGGCCTACGTGGACGACGCGGCCAAGGCCGGGGAGGAGGGCCGGCTCGTACGGACCTGGCTGGGCCGGACCTGCCCGCCGCCGGCCGACGCCCCCGAGGAGGGCGAGGCCGGGATCCCGCAGGACCGGGACGACGGCTGGACCCCGAGCTACGCCTCGACCAACACCCGGGCCCGCGGCCGGTTCACCCGCAACTTCGTCGTCCAGGGCAGCGCCGCCGACTGGACCCTGCTGCTGCTCGCCGCCCTGCGCCAGGCGACCGCCGGTATGCGGGCCGAGCTGGTGTTCTTCCAGCACGACGAGGTGATCGTGCACTGCCCCGCCGAGGAGGCCGAGGCCGTCGCCGAGGCGATCCGCGCCGCCGGTGACCGGGCCGGCCGGATCGCCTTCGGCGACACCCCGGTCCGGTTCCCGTTCACGACGGCGATCGTGGAGTGCTACGCCGACGCCAAATGAGCGCTGAACGAGTGCCGAACGAACGTCCAATGGGCGCTGAATGAGCACCCGATGAGTGCCCGATGGGCTACGGGGTGATCCACTTCGGGCTCAGTGCGATCTCCTTCAGCCGGTCCATGGTCAGCAGCGGCGCCTTGCGGGTGGCGGCCTCGTTCTGGCTGCCGGTGTTGAAGGCGGAGACCACCACCCGCAGGCCGTCCGGACGCAGGGTGTCCACGCTCCACCAGACCACCCCGACGCCGCCCTTCTCGCCCGGCTTCTGCTCCGCCTTCACCTTGGTGCCGTCCGGCAGCGTGGTCACGTCGGCGCCCGACATGAGGCCGGCCAGCGTCTCCGCCATGTGCGGCTGCACGTTGACCTGGACCAGCGATGCGCCCTTGCCGTCGTCGAGCACGGCGTACGCGTACTCGCCCTGGCCGCCGTCGGAGACGACCGTGACACCGTCCTTCGGCAGGAGGGACTGCAGGACGGAGCCGACCTGCACGCCGGTGTCCGCCGGCGGGTCCTGAGCGCCCGGGGCGACGGCCGGCAGGTCGTTCAGCGCCGGGTGCCACCGGTCCGAGGTGACCAGCGCCTTCAACTGGGCCGTGGTCAGCGGCGGGTTGGTCCGGGAGACCGCGGCTCCCTTCTCTGCGGGGGCGTTCCACTCGGACACGTCGACCTGGAAGCCCTGCGGGGTCACCAGCACGGCCCGCCAGAGCTTGGTGTCCACCCGGCGGTCCGGGTACTCGTAGCCCTTGGAGAGCAGGAGGGTGGAGCCGTCCGCCAGCTTCTCGGTCCGGCAGTCGTCATATCCCTGGAAACTCTTGTCCCCGCACTGGGTCGCCTCGCGCGCCACGCTGCCCTTGGGGTCCACCCGGGCCAGGCCGACACTGATGGCCGCCTTGCCGTTGCCGTCGTCGAACACCCCCGATACGACCGGCGGCTGGTCGGTGCCGCGCGCCCTGGCGTCGGTCAGCCCTCCGGCGGGCAGCAGGCCCCGGAGCACCCCGATCAGCTGTTCCGCGGTGACCGCGCCGGTACCGGTTCCCGGGATCTTCGGATTGTCGGACCGTGCGGGCGGGCTGGTCTCCAGGGCGGGCGGCGCCGCCACGCCGACCGGGGCGGCGCCCCCGAGCAGGCTGTCGGAGTAGACGCCGGCCGTGCCGATCGCGGCCAGGGCCAGGACCGATCCGCCGACCACGGCGGCCCGGCGGCGCGCCACCAGCCGCCGGCCCCGCCGTTCGCCACCGTCCACGAGGGCGTTCCGGTCGGTCGTGAAACCGTCCCCCGTACGCCGTAGGGCCTCGCCGAGCTCATCTTCAAAGGGCATGAGGAATCAAGCCTTCCGTTCAATGGGTGGAAGAAGTACGGGGAAGGGGGACTGGGAAGGGGGCCTGGGAAGGGTTCCGAGCCGGGGCGGCGAGCCCTGCCGCCTCAGAGCTCCGCGAACGCGGCCAGGCTGCCGCCCAGTTGCCCCCGCATCCGGGCCAGCGCCCGCGAGGTCCGGGTCCGGACCGCCGCCGGGCTGACGTTCATCGCGTCGGCCGTCTCCTCGACGCTGCGGTCCTCCCAGTACCGCAGCACGAGGACCGCCCGGTCCTTGGGAGCCAGCTGCCCCAGCGCGTCCAGCAGCGTCAGCCGCAGCGCCGGATCCGCTCCGCCGGCCCCCGTGGCCGAGGCCGTCGTAGCCGACGATTCGGGGAACTCACCGACCGGGCGCTCCCCCGCCGACCGGCGGCGCTGGTGGGTCAGGAAGGCCCGTACCAGCACCGTCTGCGCGTACGCCGCCGGATTGTCGATGCGGGAGATGCGCCCCCACAGCAGGTACATCCGCCCCAGGGTCTCCTGCACCAGGTCCTCGGCGAGATGGGTGTCCCCGCTCGCCAGCAGACAGGCCGACCGGTACAGATGCGCCGACCGTCCTGCCGCGAAATCGCGGAACCCGTCTCTGCGCCCCTGCCGCATGAACTCCCCCTCGCATCCGTCCCATCCTGTTGACGCGACGGAGCGCCAGAATGTTTCACGAATACGGTCAACCGATGAACACGCAAGTGCCACCATTGAGCCATGTCGGGTATGCGGGGGGCGAACCCCGCGCCTTTGGGGCGCCTTGTACTGGACCGGTACGAGTTACTTGAGCACTTCCCGGGAGGCATGGCAGAAGTCTGGAAGGCCCACGACCTGCGGCTGGACCGCACCGTCGTCGCCAAGTTCCTCCGCGTCGCGGACCGCGGCACCCATGCGGCCCGCCGTTTCCTGCGCGAGGCCAGGATCCTCGCGGCCATCGACGATCCGCACGTCGTCCGCATCCACGATGTGGACGAGACCGAAATTGCCGGTTCCTGGCACCTCTACCTGATCACCCAGTTCATCGAGGGCCGCACCCTGCGCGCCGCCGTCCCCAAGGGGCACCGGCTGCCGGTGGCGCAGGCCCTGGCCTGGGCCGCGCAACTGTGCGACGCCCTGGTCCCCGTCCACGCCCGGAACCTCGTCCACCGCGACGTCAAACCCGGCAACGTCATGGTCCGGGAGCCCGCCGGCCGGCTGATCCTGCTCGATTTCGGCATCGCCCGCTCCTACACCGCCGTCGGCGAGCTCGGCTACGCCGCCGGCGTGACCGCCACCGGCCAACTCCTCGGCACACCCGAGTACATGGCCCCGGAACGCTTCCTCCTGGAGCCCGTCACCCCCGCCACCGACCTCTACTCCGTCGGCTGCGTCCTGTTCGAGATGCTCACCGGCCGCCAGCCCTACGTCTCCCACGGCGACTACGGCGCCCTGGCCAAGCAGCACTGCCACGCCGTGGTGCCCGCCGTACGCGAACTGCGGCCGGAGGTGCAGCCCGCCGTGGACGTCCTGGTGACCCGGCTGCTCGCCAAGAACCCGGGCCACCGCCCGGCCGACGCACGGGAGATGGCCGCACTGTTCCGCGCCCTCAGCACGGCGGCCACCCCGGTGCCCACCGTGGTCGTCACCCCGCAGACCCCGCCGCCCCCGCCCCCGCCGCCCGGGCCCCCGGCCGACCCGGCGGCCGAGGTCGAGGCCCGGTGCAACTCCGTGCTGGAGGCGGAGTCCGACCCCGTCGAGCGCGTCAGACGGCTCGGCGAGGTCCTCGACTACGCCTCCCGCGTGCTGCCCTCCGACCACCGCAGCGGCTGGCTGGTCGTCCTGCACCTCGCCCAGGCCCTGGCCCGGGCCGGACAGCCCTCCAAGGCCGCCGACCGGCTCGCCCCGGTGGCCGCGCGGGCCCGCCAGGTCCTCGGCTCCGACGACGAACTGGCCCTCATCTGCTCCCTCAACCTGGCCCGCTACCTGGGCGAGGCCGGACACGCCGCCCTGGCCGCGCAGCACCTGCTGGAGCTCCTCACCGCGGTCTCCGGAGCCCTCTCCGCCACCGACCCGCGCATGTCGGAGATCCGCTTCGACCGGGCCCACTGGCTGGCAGCCGCCGGAGAACAGGCCCTCGCGGCCGCCGAGTTCGAAGCCCTGTACCAGGACCACCTGACGGCGCACGGCCCCGACGATCCGAGAACCATCCGGGTGTGGGAGCTCATCACCCGCGACCCCAAGTGAGGAACGGCCCGGGCCGCCTCGCACCACCTCGTACCGCCGCATCTCACCGCACCGCACTCCACCGCACCGCCACCGTTCCCCTGGGGAGGGATGACGAACATGGCTGACATGTACGACCTCAACGCGATCCGCGACAGCTTCTTCGCCAGCCAGTCCAAGAAGCCGACGGGCCAGCAGGAGGTGTACGTCGACCGCGACGGCAAGGTCCGCCTCGGCACCGGCGGCGAGGACGACGCCCCGCTGTCGAGAGTCCCGCAGAGCACCTTCGCCGCCCTCAGCACCGAGGCCCGCCTGGCCCGCGAGTACGAGGTCGTGCGGACCAAGTTTCCCGCCAACACCTACTACGAGGACGCCCCCGGCGCCGAGGGCTGGGTCTACGAGATCACCACGATGTTCAACCGGACGTACGTGATGTGCGCCCACTTCAACGGCACCGAGTACCAGGTGCGGCTGATCGATCCCGATCTGGAATCCCTGCCCAGCCACGACCCGCACGGCGTGCACCTCTACGGCAGCGGGGTGATCTGCCTGTCCGAGCGGCCCGGTTCGGGTCAGCCCACCCTCCAGGACGCCTACGCCCGCTCGGCGGCCTGGGCCCTGGGCGTGGACTTCGTCAAGATGGGCCACCCCTTCCCCTTCAACGCCAAGCAGTAACAGACCACCCCGAGCGGAAGGGACCGATGCCGTGCTGCCCGTACATGTCTTCGACTACGTGATCGACCAGGTGGGGAAGGACATCGGGCGGACCGGGCCCGAGCAGGGCGGCGCCCTGCTCGGGCTGCGCGGCCGCGACGTGCTGACCGGCTTCGTCCACGACGCCCACGCGCACGTGACGCGGGTGGAGTACAGCAACACGGCCTGGCTGCTGGACGAGATCGGCCGCCAGGAGGCGGCCGGTCCCATCCGGTTCAAGGGCATCGTCCACTCCCACCCGCGCGGCATGCCGCACCCCTCCCGGCAGGACCACCGTGAATACGGCCGCACCCTGGACGCCGTGCCCGACCTCGGGCGGTACATCGCCCCGATCGTCACCCACGACCTGACCAGGCCGCTCGACCGGCACGAACTCGCCGCCGAGAACGTCCGGATGTCCTTCTTCGGGGCCATGTGGACCGCCCGCGGGGTACAGCTCCAGCCGCTGCGCCCGGTGGTCGTGCCGCTGGCCGCCACCCTCCGGGAGGCCGGGATCTCCTGGTCCGACGCCTACCCGCGGACCTGTGTGGTCGGCGGGGTGGCGGGCGTACGGGTCCCCCTGCCGCTCAACCGGTCCGGGGCCCGGCGGTACCTCTTCGCCACCCCCGACTTCCCGGTGACGGCGCCGCTGCTGCTGGAGGAGGCCGGGGCCGACGGGCGCCATCCGGAGCTGCTGGTCAGCGAGTTGCCGTGGGACCACCGGGTGCCGGAGCGGGAACGGCTCCGGGAGGCGCTGCGGAACACGGGCGGGGGTACGGGCGCGGGCGGGGTCGTGGGTGCGGGCGCGGGTTCGGCCATGGGGATGGGAGCGGGCATGGGTGCGGGCATGGGCATGGGTGCGGGCGGGGCCGCCGACGAGCCGCCGTGGGGAGCCGAAGAGTCCTTCGCCGCCGGTCCGGCGGGCCAGGGCGCCCTCCCGGGCGGTCGGCCCGAGGCCTCGGTGCCCGACCCGCGCGCGTCGGCGCCCGTCCCCGTACCCGTACCTCCGCCCGGTCCCGCGCCCTCGCCGGCCTCCCCCGACGCCGCGGCCCGGCCCGCCGAACGGCCCCCCGGGCGGATCCGCCGGCTCACCATGCGGGTCGGGATCGGCCGGACCAGGGCGGCCCGCGCGGGGCTGTTCGCCCGTACCGGCGGGCTGCTGTCGCCCGCCCTCGCCGACAGCCACGTCCTGCTCGTCGGCGTCGGCTCGGTCGGCAGCTACCTCGCCGAGGTCCTGGTCCGCTCGGGCGTCGGCAGGATCACCCTCGTCGACCCCGACCGCGTGGAGCCGGCCAACCTGGGCCGGTCGATGTTCGACTCACGGGACATCGGCCGGAACAAGGCCAAGGCCACCGCCCGGCGCCTGAAGCGGGTGAACCGGCGGCTGAAGGTCACCGTCCTCAAGCGCGAGGTCGCCGCGCTGGACAACCACAGCTGGCAGCAGCGGATCTCCGACGCCCAGCTGGTGATCGCCGCGACCGACGACAACCACGCCCAGCAGCGCCTCAACCACCTCGCGTACTTCGTCGGCCGCCCGGCCCTCTTCGTCGGGCTGTACGAGGGCGCGGCGGGCGGCGAGGTCGTGTTCACCACCCCCGGGTCCCCCTGCTGGTCGTGCGCCACCGGCGGGGTCCGCGAGTCCCTGGGCGACCTGGGCCACCAGCCGCGTACGGACTACGGCACGGGCCGGATGTACGCCGTACCGGGCCTGTTGACCGACATCCACCACCTGACCGCGGCCGCCGCGAAGATCGCGCTGGCCCTGATGCACCCGGCGGGCGGCCACGAGCGGATCGGCGGCTTCCTGGCCACCCCGCTCCGCAAGGACCTCTCCCTGGCGCTGTTCGCCATGGAGCCCGACCACTGGTTCTTCCCCCAGGTATTGGGCGAGGTTCCCGGCCAGTACGCCTTCCAGAGCATCTGGCCGCGCACCCGGCGGCGGCCCGACTGCCCGGTCTGCGGGGACCTCTCGCTGCGCAGCGACCCCCGGGAGCACGGCGGCCAGGGCGACGACGCGGAGATCACGCGGCGGCAGAAGCAGGCCTACGAGGACCGGCAGCGCGGCAGGAACGCCGGGGCCGCCGGGGGCCGCCACCGCTGAACGGCGCCAACCTCCGGGACACAGGGGCCTGTGTACAGGCAGCCGAACAGGGAGCAGAGGACAGGTACAGGGGACATGGCCGACGACACCACCGAGGCGATGCGCCGCGCCCGCGAGGCCCGGCTGAAGTACGGCAAGCCCGAAGGCCCGCCCGTGCCTCCGACGCCCCCGACGCCACCCCCGCCGCGCCAGGCACCCCCGACTCCGCCGCCGCCACGGCCCAGGCCCGCGCCCAGGCCGGCACCGGCACCCGCTCCGGAGCCGGTCCGCGCCCCGGAGCCGGTCCACGTCCCCTACACGCCGCCGGCGCCCCGCTCCCGGGCCGGGCTGGGCGGCCTCGCCGGAGTCGGCCAGGCCGGCGCACTGGTCCTCCTCCTCTGGCAGGTCCTCCTCCTGACGGACTGGACCCTGCCGTTCCAGAAGGCGGCGGAGCTGTCGGTGCACTGGCGGTACCCGCGGGAACTGGCCGTGAAGGAGACCGCCTGGTCCGAGTACTCCGAGCTGCGCGACCTCGTGCTGTTCCAGGGCCCCGGCCGGGACTACCCGTGGCTGTACCCGGCCTGCGCCGTCCTCCTGCTGCTCATCGTCCGGGCGGCCAGGACCCCGGCCGCGCTCCAGGGCCTGCTGGGCTCGGCCGTCGCGCTGTACGGGCTCGCCGCGCTGGTGGCGGCCGGCCCGGTGCTGCTGCGCATGTGGCCGCTGACGGCCGTACTGCTGCTGCTCAGCGCATGGTTCCTGTACGGGATCCGGGTGCGGGAGTAGCGCCGTACGGGAGGTGCGGGCTCAGCCGAGGTCGTGGAAGTAGACGTGGAACTCCTCGCGGACGAAGCCCTCGGCCTCGTACAGCCCCTGCGCGATGTGGTTGTCGTACGCGGTCTCCAGCTGCACCCCGGCCACCCCGGCCTCGCGGGCCCGGCGCAGCACCTCGCGCAGCAGCGCCCGGCCCGCGCCCGTGCGGCGGCCGGCGGGGGCGACGTACAGGTCGTTGAGGATCCACGCTGTGCTCAGGGTGAGCGAGGAGAAGGCGCGGTAGACCTGGGCGAAGCCGACCGTGCCGGCTCCCGGCACCTCGGCGAGCAGCACGAGCGACTCGTCCTTGCGGATCCGCTCCGCCAGGAACGCGCGCGGGCCCTGCGGATCCTCGACGTCCACCTCGTAGAAGTCCAGGTAGCCGCGGAACAGCGCGGCGGCCACGTCGAGGTCGCCCTCGCCGGCGGCGCGTACGACGACTCCAGGTTCCGTCGGCGGGACCTGGCGACGCTCACCCTGCACTACCCGACCCTCGTCCACGTACGTCTCCCTCGGTCCACAGTCCGCGATCACAACCACTCCGGCGCGCCGGGACCATTGTGCGCGGGAGCCCTCCGGCACACGCAGGCGGGCGGGCCCCGGTGCTCGGGGCTGGTGCTCAGTGGCCGGTGCTCAGTGGCCGGTGACGGGCTGGGCGGGCAGCGTGAAGACGTGATCGGGGCTGACGATCTTCGTGATCGCCTCGCCGAAGAGCGTGCTGGGCTCGGATCCCTGGTAGCTGATGTCCGTGTTGAGGAGCACCACCAGCGTGGCCTGCGTCTGCGGCATGTACACGGTCAGCGACTGATAGCCCGGCAGTGACCCGTTGTGCCCGATCCAGCCCTGGACGTTGAAGATGCCCAGGCCGTAGCCCGCGCCCGGCAGCGCCGGGTCCACGTCCAGCCGCTGGGCCTGGGTGGCGGGGGTGAGCAGGGTTCCGGTGGCCAGGGTCTTCGCCCAGGACTTGAGGTCGGCGAGGTCGGAGATCATCGCGCCGGCCGCCCAGCCCCAGGAGGGGTTCCAGTCGGTGGCGTCCTCGGTCTTCCCGGAAGCCGTCTGGTTCGTGTAGCCGTGGGCGTGCGGACGGGGGAACTCCGCGCCGGTGGGGAACAGCGTGTGCGTGAGCCCGGCCGGTTTGACGACTTCGGTGTTGATGTAGTCGGCGAGCTTGGCGCCGCTCATCTTCTCGACGACGAGGCCGAGCAGGATCAGGTTGGTGTTGCAGTAGAAGAACTTCTCGCCGGGCGGGAACAGCACCGGGTGCTTGAAGGCGTACGCGAGCAGCTCCTGCGGGGTGAACGGGCGCCGGGGATCGCTGGTCAGGGCCTTGAAGAAGCCTTCGTCCTCGGAGTAGTTGAACAACCCGCTCCGCATCCCGGCCAGCTCGCGCAGGGTGATCCGGTCGCCGTTGGGGACCCCGTCGACGTACTTCCCGATCGGGTCGTCCAGCCCCACCTTCTTCTCGTCCACCAGCTTGAGCAGGGCGGTCACGGTGAAGGTCTTGGTCTCGCTGCCGATCCGCATGTTCATGTCGGTGGCCATCGGCGCGCCCGTCGCCTTGTCGGCGATCCCGAAGGCGCGCACGTACTCGCCCTTCCCGGGCGCAGACAGGGACACCATCACCCCGGGCACCTTC
The DNA here is from genome assembly GCF_042736975.1 of Streptomyces sp. NPDC059989. Taxonomy (NCBI): domain Bacteria; kingdom Bacillati; phylum Actinomycetota; class Actinomycetes; order Kitasatosporales; family Streptomycetaceae; genus Streptomyces; species Streptomyces sp. NPDC059989. The sequence goes on along the minus strand of NZ_JBHWUO010000003.1, from coordinate 199,088 downwards.
GCCTCGGCCAGCACCTTCTTGACGGCGGCGTCCAACTGCGCGGCGACGGCGGGGCTCAGCTGCGGAAACTCCTCGGTTCCGGGCGTCGGATCCACGGCGGCCACGGCGACCACGGCGGGCGGAGCCTCGCCCACCGCATCCCACACGTAGCCGGCCCCGACCCCCATGGGAACCACCACGAGCCCCACTGCAGCCGCGCCTACGGCGGCCTTCCGCCAGCGCCTGGTCATGCCCGGCCTCCTACCACCCCAAAGCCAAGCCCCCGACCCTCCCAACGTATCCCGCTCCCCCACCCCGAGCGACCCGGGGCCCCGGAGGCAGGGGGAGGAACGGCGAAGGGGCGCGTACCCCCGCCGCGTGGGTACGCGAGGGGTACGCGCCGGGGAGCGCGGGCCGTGTCAGGGGCGGCGGCTCGGGAGGAGGGCCGCCGGGAGGAGGGCCAGGGCGAGGAGGGTCGCCGCGGCCGCGTAGGCGAGGCGGAAGCCCGCCGGGTCGGCGCCGGCCGAGCCGAGGAGTACGGAGATCAGCGCCGTGCCCACCGAGGCCCAGACCTGGGCGTTGATGCTCAGCGCGGTGCTCGCCGCCGCCACGCGGTCGTTCGGCAGGCCCCGGCTCGCCGTCGTCATCGTCGGCATCAGGACCGTCCCCGCGCCGACCCCCATCACCATGGCCGAGCCGACGACCCGCCAGACCGCCACGTCCTCCACCCCCACGTGGTACGCCGTCAGCGCCATCCCCAGCGCCCCCACCGCGATCCCGGCCGGGATCAGGCGCCGCGGCGACACCCGGTCGACGCGCCGCGCCGCGAGCTGCATCGCCGTGCCCACCGCGAGCCCCACCGGCGCGCCCAGCAGCCCGGCCGCCTGCGCGCCCATGCCCTGCACCTCCTGCATGTACATCGGCCCCAGCAGCATCGACCCGAAGTAACCGCAGGTGAACAGCGCGAGCGTGCCGATCCCGGCGGCGAAGGTGCGGTCGCCCAGCAGCCGCAGGTCGAGCAGCGGTTCACGGACCGACAGCGCCCGCCACACGAAGCCGGCCACGAGCACCGCGCCGGCCACCGTGGGCACGAGCACCCCGGCCGCTGCGAAGTCCCCGCGCTCCCCGCCCCGCGCCAGCCCGAACAGCAGCAGCGCCAGCCCCGGCGAGAGCATCAGCAGGCCCGGCACGTCCAGCCGGGGAGCCGGCGCCCCCGTACCGCCCGTACCCCCCGTACCGCCCGCACCCCGCGGCGCATCGGGCCGCAGCAGCTTCACGGCGAGCGCCAGCGCCAGCGCCCCCATGGGCAGGTTGACGAGGAAGATCCAGCGCCAGGACACGGTGTCGACCAGCCAGCCGCCCAGCGCCGGCCCGATCACCGGCCCGATGATGATGGGCAGCCCGCTCAGCGCCATCGCCCGCCCGAGCCGCGCACGGTCCGCGGCCCGCATCACCATCGTCATGCCGACCGGCATGAGCAGCCCGCCGCCGAGCCCCTGCACCGCACGGAAGGCGATCAGGCTGCCCGCGTCCCACGCCCCCGCGGCGAGCAGCGATCCGAGCGTGAACAGGACGAGCGCGGTCAGGTACGTCCGCTTGGCGCCGATCCGCCCCATCGCCCACGCCGCGGTCGGAATGACGGCGGCGAGCGCGAGGGTGTAGGCGGTGGCGGCCCACTGGATCGTCTCCAGCGGCGCGTGGAAGGCCTCCGAGAGGCGGCGCAGCGCGACGTTGACGATCGTCATGTCGAGCACCGACATCACGGAGCCGATGATCACGACGACGATGGTCCGGTTGAACAAGGCGGCCGCACCGCGGGACGGCTCCTCCGCCGTCGTCCCTGCGCTCGGCCCGCCGGTCTTGGTCGTCGTCATGCCCCCCGGCTCCCCTCAGCCCTCGTACGGCTGGGTCGCACGGGCCGTCCGCAGCGCCCGCCCCCACCACAGCAGCTGGCCGAGCATGTTCTTGGCCGCGCCCTCGGACACCGTCGTGTCGCGCGGCACGCCGTCCTCCCCGAGCCCCGACCAGGGCCCGTGCAGGCTGACGGCGTCGCGCATCGTCATGGAGTGCAGCTCGGCGAAGACCAGTCGCAGCTGCTCGACGGCCCGCAGGCCCCCGCTGAGGCCGCCGTACGAGACGAAGCCGACGGGCTTGGCGCGCCACTGCCCGTGGTGCCAGTCGATGAGGTTCTTCAGCGCGGCCGGGAAGCTGTGGTTGTACTCGGGGGTGACGACGACGTAGGCGTCGGCGTCGGCCAGCCGCGGCGTGACGTCGGCCAGCACGGCGGCGGCCTCCGGGGTCGGCGTACCGCCCCAGCCCGGCATGACCAGCGGCAGTTCGACCTCCGCGAGGTCGATGACGTCCAGCTCCAGGCCGCCGTGCCGCTCGGCGAAGCCGAGGAACCAGTCGGTGACGGCGCCGCCCGCGCGCCCTTCGCGGACGCTGCCGACGACGACGGCGACGCGCAGCGGCGCGTCCTCGTGAGCAGCGGCGGAGGCGGTGGAAGCGTTGGACACGGCTTCGGCAGCAGACATGGCGATCCCCTCGTCGAGCGGGTCGGCCACCCGGTGCGGCCTCCCTCCGGTAAAGTACAACGAGCGTTGTAAAAATTACAACGGCCGTTGTACTTCGCGAGGAGGCGAGTGTGGGCAGCAGCAACGACGCCTGGATGGACGAGGCACGGCGCCAAGTCCCGCCCCGCAAGCTGGAGAAGCAGATCGCCGTGGTCCGCGCGTGCTGCGGGGTCTTCGGCCGCGAGGGCTACGCGCGCGCCTCGGTCGACGCCCTCGCCGCCGCGGCCGGCATCTCGACGCGCACGCTCTACAACCACTTCCCGGGCGGCAAGGCGGACCTCTTCCGCACCGTCGTGACCTGGACCTCGAACGAGGTGAAGGACGCCCAGATCTCCCGGATCCAGGCCCTCCTGCCCCCCGACCGCCCGCCCCACCCGGACGACCTGGAACGCGACCTCGTCGCCCTGGCCCGCGCGTTCGTCGACCTCATCGCCGACTACCGGGACCACTTCGCGCTCGTCCGCCACATCCACGCCGAGGCCGACCACGTACCGAAGGAGGTACTGGAGGCCTGGAAGAGCGCCGGCCCGGAGCCGGTCGCCCGCGCGTTCGCCGACACGATGACGGGTCTCGCCGCGGCCGGCCTGATCGACACCCACGGCGACCCGGCCCTGACGGGCGCCCACTTCACGGCGCTGACCTCGCACCCGATCGTGCAGCTCTCCTACTACGGCGTCGTACCCCTGCCCAAGGAGAGGACCGACCACCTGATCACGAGCGGCGTCGCCGCCTTCCTGCGGGCCTACCGGGCCGCGTAGGCCGCGACCGGTGAACACCGCGAACAGGAGGCACTCGCTCCACCTATGTCCCGTTCGGTTCCCGGGCCCATGGCCTGCGACGACTACGCCGCGTGATCTTGAATCCCACCAATTGGATCTTCCTTTTCCGGTCCGTCGATCGGGTGCTAGCTTGCCCCCGCAATGACACGGGGCGCGTCGCCCGGACGGACGGCCGCGACTCTTCATGGCCGGAGGGGAGACACCAGTGGGTCATCACGAGGCTGCTCAGCAGCTCCGCGCCGCCACACCTGAGATCATCGAGGCGTATCGGGCGGCTCTGGGACGACTCGGCAGTCCACTGGTGGCCCGCGAGGACATCTGGCGGCAGTGCCGTCATCAGGCGGAGAACATCGTGGCCGAGTGCGCGCAGGCACTGGAGGCCGGCCGGCACGCGGAACTGCCCGGGACCCGGGAGTACTCACGGCTGCTCGGGGCCCAACGCGTCGTCCAGCAGGTTCCGGTGTCCGAGTCGGTGCGCGCGGCGGAGGTGCTCTGGCAGGCCATGCAGGTCTCGGTGGCGGGAGCCGCCGAGAAGGTGGAGGCCGATCAGCGGCTCGCGGCCGTGCAGACGGTGACCACCGCTTTCCGGGCCGCCACCGGCAGCCGCCTGTACCAGGGGATCCGCGGGTACGAGGAGGCCCAGCGCCCGGTCGCTCCCGAGGTGCCGGAGCAGGATCCCGGGGCGCCCGCGGAGGTCGCGGACTCGCAGGCCCTCGACCTGCTGACGCAGCGGGAGCGGGAGATCCTCGAAGCGGTGCGTGCGGGGCTGACGAACCGCCTGATAGGCCGCAAGTTCGAGATCAGCGAGGCGACCGTCAAGCGCCATCTGCACAACGCGTATCGCAAGCTCGGCGCCACGTCCCGGGTGCAGGCCCTCAACAAGGCCTTTCCCGGCCAGGGTTGATCGCGCCGCGACTCACCCCGCGGCTCACCCCGCGCCTCACCTGGCCCACGCGGTGGTGAGCACGGCCAGCAGGAGCAGGTTCGCGGCGTACTGCGTGACCATGAAGGCCCGGTAGGCGCCGCGCCGTTGCAGGCGGTCGGCGTGCTCCCGCCGGCCGTCGCGCACCACCTGGGCGACGACCCACACCGCGCCGGCCGCGACCGGCACCGTCCCCACGAGGGCGAGCGGGGCCCACAGGGCAGCCGCTGCCACCCCTGCCGCGCCGACCAGAACGGCGCCCGCGACGGCCAGGGCCCGCGCCGCCGCCACACCGCGGACGACCGCCACGGTGCGTCGCCCCCCGGCCGCGTCCCCACCGGCGTCACCCAGGTCCTTGACCAGTGAGCCGACCAGCGCCATCCAGGCCGCCATCACGCAGCCGAACACCGCGCCGGTCGCGGTCCACCCGGACCCGGCTGCCGAAACGCCGGCCGCGTACGAGGTCCCGCCCAGGCCGAAGACCACCACCGCGCAGGCAACGCTCGACTCCTTCGCCCGCACGGGAGAGGCCGAGTACGCCCAGCCGAGCAGCAGGAATCCCACCACCCACCCGAGCACCCCGTTCCCCGCCAGCCCGCCGAGCACCAGCGCGGCGCCGGCCAGCAGGGCCGTGACGGCCGAGGCGGTGCGGACCGGAAGGGCCCCTCGGGCGATCGGACGCCGGGAGCCGTTCGCCCGGTCCTCGCGGACGTCCGTCACGCCGTTGAGCAGGTACGCGCAGGCCACGGCGCACCACCAGGACGCCAGGCCGAGCACCGTCGGCCCCAGAGCCTGCGGCAGCTGTCCGGCGGACACCACGCCCACCGCGAAGCGCAGCAGGAAAACCAGCTGCACCGACGGGCGCGCCTCGGCCCAGCACAGACGCGCCGCATTTGCAGCGGTACGCCATCGGAGATCCAGAGCGCGAGCCGAAACGGGGGCGCTCAGGTAGCCAGCGGAATTCATCACGTTCGCAGCCTAGGAATGGCCTCTGGTTCATCGCCATACAACCATCGGCGTACAGGGGTGTACAGGGGTGTACACCCCTACTGAGCCCTTAGTGGCAAGGCGTTGCGGAACCCCGAATTCCTGCGACACGATGGCGATGCCGCGGCCCGGTGGAACACATTTCCGGAGGCCATGGCGGGGATGCGAAAGGCGCCCGTACCGGAATCTCCGCCTCCGTGAATTTCCGGAGTGCGCACCCTGTTCCGGAAGGAGCGCCGGCCCTCTCATCCCCCCTCATTCGAAACGGCAGGGAACCGTAGAAATGGATGCTCAGGTGGAAAGGTTGCAGCAGACCGCGAAGCTGATCTCCCAGACGCAAGCCCTTGAAGACGGAGTGGCATGGCACCGCGCCGCCTTCGAAGAGATCGCCTCACGTCTCGCCGGTCCGGACTTCCCGTGCGTCTTCTCCCGGAACGCGTTCCGGAAGCAACTCCTCAGGTTCGTCTTCGTGGAGAGCGCCGACAGGGACGGCATCCGGCACCTGGCGGAGGCCCTCACCGAGTACGTCGAGCTGTCCCGGGACTGGGACGGCCAGCTGGACACCGCATATCCGCTGCTCGTGATGTTTTCGAAGGAAGCGGTGACCGCGCACACCGTCGAGCGGTACCACGACTTCGGCTGGCAGGTGCTGCAGGAACTGCACCACCTCGATCCCGCGCCCTGGCCGGCTGACGTCGACCAGGACCCTGATTCCGCTTCCTGGTCCATGTGCTTCAACGGAATGCCGTTGTTCTGCAATATGAGCACTCCCGCGCACCTGAACAGGCGCAGCAGGAATCTCGGCGAGTACTTCACCATCGTCATCAATCCGCGGGAACGGTTCGACGTGTTCGCCGGCGAGACGCCAAGCGGCCGAAAGGTCCGTGCGAACATCCGCAACCGAATACACCGTTACGACGGAATGCCGCACTCCCCGCAGTTGGGTTCCTACGGCGTCGGGGCACTCGAATGGCTCCAGTACGGGCTCATCGAGGAAAACAACGAGCGAAAAGGCGTCTGCCCTTTCGGGCACCGGACAGCCGTCGAAAACGAACAGGAGATCCTGACCAAATGATCGAGCTCATCGTTTCCCAGGGACGGGTGGCCGACCGGGAGCCCCGGATGATCGAGGGCGCCGCCCGCATCGCCCGGGCCCTGGAGCAGCGCTACGGACTCACCGGCCGCTTCATCGGAGAGCCCGCGCCGCCCGCCGCCGACGACTGGACCGTCAGCCTTCCGCAGGCCGGGGAGACGCTGACCGGGCTGCGCGAGGCCGTCACCGAGAGCATCGCGAACGGCAGCCGGACGGTCATGATCTCCAACACCTGCTCGGCGAGCCTCGGCACCCTGCCGGTCGTGGCCAGGGAGCACCCGGACGCCGTGGTGCTCTACATCGACGGGCACGGCGACTTCAACACGCCGGAGACGACCGGCACCGGGTACCTGGGCGGGATGGTCCTGGCCGGCGCGTGCGGGCTCTGGGACAGCGGCCACGGCTCCGGCCTGCGCCCCGGACAGGCGATCCTGGTCGGGTCGCGCGACATCGACGAGGCCGAGGCCGAGCTGATCGCGAAGCACGGCGTCCGGGTCATCCCGCCGGCGGAGACGACCGCGGAGAACATCCTGGCCGCCATCGGCGACTCCCCGGTGTGGGTGCACATCGACTGGGACGTGCTCGAACCGGGACACGTGCCGGCCGACTACACGGTGCCGGACGGCCTGCTCCCCCAGCAGATCCGGGCGATCTTCGACGCGATTCCGGCGGAGCAGCTCCGCGGGGTCGAACTCGCCGAGTTCAACGCTCCGCTGGACGACGAGCTCAGCGCGCGGGCGGTCGAAACGATCCTCGACATGGTCGCCCCCGCCTTCGAGAACGCCCCGTCCGCCTAGTCCGGCCGGCACCTCCCCCCGGCCCGCCCACGACGCGCGCGGCCGGCCGCCGGACCCTCCCGCGGCCGGCCCGCCGACCGGGCCCTCCGGCCGACCCCCAGGGCCGATCCCGCCGCCCCGGCCCCCACAGAACCGATCCCCCTGTCAGCACCGCTGGCTCCGCCTGCCAAGGAGTACTTTCCGATGCCCCTCCACGACAGCATTCTCGACACCATCGGCCGGACCCCGATCGTCAGGCTGAACCGCATGGCCCCCGCGCACACCTCGGTCTACGTGAAGGTGGAGTCGTTCAACCCCGGCGGCTCGGTGAAGGACCGCCTCGCGCTCTCCGTCGTCCTCGACGCCGAGGCCAAGGGGCTACTCAAGCCCGGCGACACCATCGTCGAGTGCACCTCCGGAAACGTCGGGATCGCCCTGGCGATGGTGGCCGCGGCCCGCGGCTACCGGTTCGTGGCGGTGATGGGTGACACCTACTCGGCGGAACGGCGCAAGCTGATCCGGGCCTACGGCGGCAAGGTGCTCCTCTTCCCGGGCCACCTGGGCAGCAGCGGCGGCAACGCGATCGCGGACGAACTCGCCGAGAAGCACGGCTGGTTCCGGGCCAACCAGTTCGACAACCCGGCCAACCCCGCGTACCACCGCGAGACCACCGCATCGGAGATCCTCGGCGACTTCGCGGGCAAGCGGCTCGACTACTTCGTCACCGGATTCGGCACCAGCGGCACCCTCACCGGCGTCGGGCAGATGCTGAAGACGGCCCGCCCCGACGTACGGATCGTCGCCGCCGAGCCGGACAACGCCGCCGTGCTCGCCGGACAGGAGTGGAACGTCCACCGGATCCAGGGCTGGGCCCCGAACTTCGTACCGGGCGTGATGGACAAGAGCGTCATCGACGAACTGGTCACCATCGACGAGGTGGAAGGGCGCGACATCGCTCGCCGGCTCGCCGCCGAGGAGGGCATCTTCACCGGCATCTCGGCCGGCGCCACCCTGGCCACCGCCCTGCGCGTCGCCGAGACCGCGCCGGCGGGCTCGGTGCTCCTCGCCATGCTCCCGGACACCGGCGAGCGCTACCTCTCCACCTTCCTCATGGAGGGGATGAACGAGGGCTCGGACGACGAGTGGCTCGCCTCCCTGGAGACCGGCGTCGGCGTGGCCTGACCCGGCAGACGGCTCCGTCGCCTCGCGGCACACCATCACCTGGCAGGAACCAGATACATGAGGGAATTCATCCCCCCAGCGGCCCGCTTCATCGACCTCCCCGCGGAATTCGCCATGCGGCGCGGCGGACGGCTGACCGGCGCGCGCATCGCGTACGAGACCTTCGGACGACTGACCCCGGAACGCGACAACGCGGTCCTGATCCTCACCGGTCTCTCGCCCGACGCCCATGCGGCCTCCCACCCCGCGGACACCGACCCCGGCTGGTGGGAGGCGATGGTGGGGCCAGGAAAGCCCGTGGACACCGATCGCTGGTACGTGATCTGCCTGAACTCCCTGGGCAGTTGCAAGGGATCGACCGGTCCCGCCTCGCTCGATCCCTCCACCGGCGAGCCCTACGGGCCCGGCTTCCCGGACCTGTCGATGGAGGACATCGCCGACGCGGCCGCCCACACGGTGCGCGCTCTGGGCGTCGACCGGGCGGCGTGCGTGATCGGCACGTCCATGGGCGGCATGAGCTCGCTCTCCCTGCTGGCCCGTCACCCCGATCTGGCCCGCAGCCACATCAACATCTGCGGCGCGGCGAGCGCACTGCCGTTCTCGATAGCGATCCGATCCCTGCAGCGTGAGGCGATCCGGTGCGACCCGCAGTGGAACCAGGGCCGGTACGACGACGTGAACTACCCCCGCCGCGGCATGTTCACCGCGCGCAAGCTCGGCATGATGACCTATCGGTCCGCCCTGGAATGGGACGACCGGTTCGGCCGTGCGCGCATCGCGCCGGAGGACCGTACGGACGACGACCCCTTCGGCCATGAATTCCAGGTGGAGGGCTATCTGGAGCGTCATGCCCGGCGCTTCGCGCACCGCTTCGACCCCAACAGCTACCTCTGCCTCAGCCGCTGCATGGACCGCTTCGACCTCGGCGAGTCCTGCGGTGGCAGCACCGACGAAGCCCTCTCCCGGATCCGGCTGGAGAAGGCACTGGTCATCGGGGTGGAGACCGACATCCTGTTCCCGCTGCGGCAGCAGCAGCAGATCGCCGACGGCCTTGCCGCCGGCGGCACGGACGTCGAATTCCTGGCCATGGACTCCCCCGAGGGGCATGACGCCTTCCTGATCGACACCGTCCGATTCGGAACACCCGTGTCGAAATTCCTGACCACGCTCTAGCCGGCGGCGCCGACCTCCTTCCCATTCCCACCTTGGAGCACGCATGCCCGATCACTCCTCCAGACTCGCCCTCGTCACCGGTGCCAACCGGGGCATCGGCTTCGAGACCGCACGTCAGCTCGCGTCCGCCGGCGTCCGGGTGCTGCTCGCGGGCCGCGACCGCGCGGCGGTCGCCGAGGCCGCGGACAAGCTGCGCGCCGACGGCCTGGCCGCCGACCCCCTCGTCCTCGACGTCACGGACCCGGAGAGCATCCGGGCCGCCGCCGCCGAGGTCGACAGCAGCCACGGCCGCCTCGACATCCTGGTCAACAACGCCGGCATCCGGATCGAGGAATACGGAAAGCAGCCGTCCGAGCAGCCGCTGCGGCAGTGGCGCGAGACCTTCGACACCAACCTGTTCGGCGTCGTCGAGGTGACCACGGCCTTCCTCCCGCTGCTCGGCCGGTCCGCCGCCGGGCGCATCGTCAACGTGTCCAGCCTGCTCGGCTCACTGACCACGCACAGCGACCCGGAGTCGTACGCGTACAGCCCCATGTTCAAGTCCCTGCCGGCCTACAGCGCCTCCAAGAGCGCGGTCAATTCCTGGACCGTCCACCTGGCCTACGAACTGCGCGAGACACCGATCAAGGTGAATGCCGTGCACCCGGGCTACACCAGGACCGCACTGAACGACGGCGCGGGCGATCTCGACGTCAGGGACGGGGCCGGCACGAGCGTCGCGATGGCTCTGCTCGGCGACGACGGCCCGACCGGCACCTACACCCACAGCGGAGAAACCGTCCCCTGGTAGCCACCCCGGGAAGGGCATCTCCCCCTGCCCGTCCCGCCTTCCCGCCCTTCCCGTCCTTCCCGTATTGGAGTCACCCGATGGGCAACCATCTGGCTTTGGTCACCGATGAGACCAGCCTTGTCATCGACTACGACATGCCGTTGCTGCTCGAAGCCTGCCAAGCGGCCGGCATCAGGGCCGAGATATGTTCCTGGCGAGACCCGGACATCGAATGGGACCGGTTCGACGCCGCCCTGCTGCGTTCTCCGTGGACCTATGTGGAGAGCCTCCAGGAGTTCCTGGAATGGTGCGAGTACGTCACCGACGTGACGTACCTGTTCAACCCGCTCCCGGTGGTGCGGTGGAACCTCGACAAGCACTACCTGGCCGATCTGGCCGAGGCCGGCGTACCGGTCGTGCCGAGCGGCTTCGTGGCCCCCGGCACGGACCCGGCGGCTGCCCTGCGCACCTTCCTCGACCGGCACGAGTCGGCCCGGGAGATCGTGGTGAAGCCGACCGTCGGCGCCTACTCCCGCGACGTCCAGCGCTTCTCCCGATCGTCGGAGCCCGAGGCGGCCGCGTACGTCGGCAAGCTGCTCGACCAGGGCTCCCACGTCATCCTGCAGCCCTACATGGACTCGATCGACCAGTACGGCGAGACCGACCTCATCCACTTCGGCGGCGTCTACAGCCACGCCATCCGCAAGCGTGCGCTGCTCCTGCCCGACGGCACGGTCGACGAGCCCACGCAAGAGGCCCGCACGGCACGGGAGGCCGCCGCGGACGAGCGCGCGGTCGCCGCGGCCGCGCTGGACGCCGCGGCCGCACATCTGGAGCTGCAGGATCCGCTGCTCTACAGCCGCGTCGACCTCATCCGCGGCACCGACGGCCAGCCCCTGGTCCTCGAACTGGAGCTCTGCGAACCGTCGCTTAGCATGCCGTTCTCGGAAACCTCCGCCACCCGGTTCGCGCAGGTCATCGCCGTACGGCTGGAAGAAATCTCTCGGAAGCGAAAGAACGGACAGTCATGACCGCACAACAGGGTTCCCTCGCGCCGGTCACCACACCGGCGGTCTCCCGCGGCACCGTCTTCGCCGCGCTCGGAGTGCTCAGCTTCTCCTTCAGCTTCCCCGGAACCGTGTTCGCCCTCGACGGGTTCGGGCCGTGGAGCGCCATCGGGGTGCGCGGTGTCTTGGCCGCCGTCATCGCGGTCGCCGCGCTCCTCATCACCCGGGCGCCGCTGCCGGCGCGCGGGGACTGGACCGCGCTCGCCGTCGTCGCGGGCGGCTGTGCGGTCGGCTTCCCGCTGCTCACCACGCTCGCCCTGCAGACCTCGTCCACCGCGAACTCGGCGGTCGTGATCGGTGCCCTGCCGATGGCCACGGCGGTGTTCTCCGCCGTCCTCACCCGGCGCAGCCCCTCGAAGGTCTTCTGGGCCGCGGCCGGCGTCGGCGCGGCGACCGTCATCGTGTTCACCCTGTCCCAGAACCACGGCCGACCGACCGTCGCGGACCTCTACCTCTTCGGCGCCCTGCTGGTCTGCGCGGCGGGTTACGCCTACGGCGGGCGGCTCTCCGCACGCATGCCCGGCTGGCGCGTCATCGCCTGGGGCGTCGTGCTCGCCGCCCCGGTCAACCTCGCCGTGTCCCTGTGGGCGCTCCCGCACGAGCCCGTGCACCTCACCGCGAAGGCGGTGCTCGGCATGGCCTACATCGCCGCCATCTCGCAGTTCGGCGGATTCGTCGTCTGGTACAAGGGCATGGGCCTCATCGGCGTGGCACGGGCGAGCCAGCTCCAGCTGGCGCAGCCGCTGCTGACGCTGGTGTGGGCGGTCCTCCTGCTCAACGAGCAGATCACCGCGGCCGTTCCGCTCACCGCCGCCATCGTGCTGACCTGCATCGTGGTCACCCAGAAGGCCCGCACATCCTGAGTTCGGCCGGCACTGGGCCCGGGCGGACTAGGCCGTCTCTTTCGGATCTTGCCGGTTAAGCCCGCGTCGTCCGGTGCCGTGCATCGCAAGGCGGAGAGGCTCCCGATTACTGGACGTCCTTGGGTGCCTCGACAACGCGGCGAGGTGCGGTGCCGGGCGGCGCGGGTCTGGGGGCACCTCCCAGCGGTAGCTGGGGGAGCAAGATCCGAAAGAGACGGCCTAGGCCCGGGCGGCGGTGGTCTCGGACGGCTCGCCGGCGCCGTCCGGCTTCGCCGCGGCCCCCGGCCCGCGCTCGATCATGCCCAGCACCACCCCGAGGATGATGACGACGCCGCCCGCCGCCTGGGCGAGCCGGATCGACTCCCCGTTGATCACGACGGCGCCGATGACGCCGAAGACCGGCACCAGGTTGAGGATGTTCACGGCGACGCTCGACGCCATCCTGCGCAGGCCGTAGTTGTAGAGCAGGAAGCCGCCGACCGAGCAGGCCACGGCCAGGTAGACGAGCAGCGAGGAGGCGGTGGCGCTCGGCATCCGCCAGTCGCCGACCTCCAGCAGGGAGGCGAGGAGGAATCCCGCCGCACCCGCCAGGGTCTGGTAGTACGTGACGCCCACGGCGTTCTGGCCGGCGCTCGCGCGCTTGGTGATCACGTTGTACCCGGCCCAGGCCAGCCCGCCGAGCAGCAGCAGGATGTCTCCCAGCCACCGTGCGTTTCCGCCGACCTGGGCTCCGTTGCGTACGACGAGGAAGGCGCCGACGGTGGCCAGCAGGACGCCGGCCACCCGCAGCAGCGGCATCCGCGTACGGAAGAGGACCAGTTCCAGCAGCATCGTCATCAGCGGGTAGGTGGCCACGATCAGGGACGCGTCGGACGCCGTGGACAGATCGACGCCGATGTTCTCCAGGACGAAGTAGACGGTGATGCCGAGGAATCCGCTCAGGTAGAGCTGCCGCCGCTGGCCCGCGTCGGGCCGGGCCGGGCGCTGCCTGCTCAGCCGCACCATCACGCCGAGCAGCAGGGCCGCCAGGACGAACCTGATGGCGCCGATGCTGAGCGGACCGACGTCCTCCAGCACCACCTTGGTGACCGCGTAGGAACTGCTCCAGAACAGCGCGGCCGCCACCACCGCACACACCGCCCCCATGCCGGGCCCTCGCACACGCATCTGAAGTCGCCCCTATCCACTCCGGCCGAACACGCCGTGCCCGAACAAACGCCAGTCGATAGAGGAGGACGTTAGCAAGATCATCGAAGGGGACGCGTAGAATCCGAATTACCTTCGGAATCCGGCAGAGTGAGGCAAGCGTGGACGAACTTGATTCGGCGTTGGTGCGGATGCTCCAGGAAGACGGTCGGCGCACGAACCGGGACATGGCCCAAGCGCTCGGTATCGCTCCGTCCACCTGTCTGGAGCGGATCCGGTCGCTGCGCGAGCGCGGCGTCCTGACGGGGTTTCACGCGGAGGCGGACCTGACGGCGATCGGCCGCGGGCTGCAGGCCGTGATCGCCGTACGGGTCCGCCCTCCGACGCGTGCGGTCATCGAGGCCTTCCAGGCCTTCCTGGAGCGGATGCCCGAGGTGATCTCCCTCTTCGTCCTCACCGGGAACGACGACTTCCTGATCCACGTCGCCGTCCGCGACACCGACCACCTGCACGCGGTGGTCCTGGACAAGCTGACGAAGCGTCCGGAACTCGCCGACGTACGGACATCGGTGGTCTACGGGCACATGCGCAAGAAGGTCATCGGGCCGACGTGACGCCTGTACGGACCCCCCGCGCGCGGTTCACCGCACCGCTGGTGGTGCGGTGAACCGCGCCGCCGTGATCAGCAGGTCGTTCGCCTCGGGAGTTCCGATCGGCAGACACACTCAGCCAGAAGGGGACACCTACGGGATCATTGCCACTCTCGCCACAGCGGCCCGCACTGGCCGTCTTATCTCCCGGTGAGGCACAAGCCGGCGCCATCGGCCCTATGCGGACACCGACAACAACACCTACCGCACCTCCCGCGGCAAAGACGCACGCCGCGTGCGAGATCCACCCGATGCGTGACAACTCACCCCAGACACTGCCCCGCTACGGCAAGGCGTGCGCGCACCTCAACATCAACGGCACGCGCCGGGTCAGCCAGTGCCGCCACATCACGAAGTGAGCCGCACATGACCACCCAGCCCACCCCCGAAGACCCCGCCTGGGAAGCCAAACGCCGCCGCGCCGGGATCACCGCCTTCCTCACCGGCACCGCGACGTCCTTCGCCTGCTTCGCCTTCTTCCCCGGCCTCCCCCACGTCATCGACTGGGGCGCCATCATCGTCTCCCTGGCCGTCGGCGGGCTCGCCCGCTGGGCATGGCAGGCCCACATGACGAGGAAGCACACCGCTCTCAGGTAAGGCCCCACTGGCCGTCCGGGCCCCGCTCTCGCTCGCCCGCGCTCGCGCAAGGTTCCTCGGGCGTCATCACGGAGGAACCCTTGCGCGGCCAAAAAAGCAAAAGCCCCAGGTCACGGCGAGTGAGTCCTGGGGCTTCTACAGAGCCGCCTTCGGGATTCGAACCCGAGACCTACGCATTACGAGTGCGTTGCTCTGGCCAACTGAGCTAAGGCGGCACCGCTGGTCAGACAAGTATTCCCCCGGAGAGGCGTGCTCATCAGCAGCGGCGCCAAGTCTACAGGCTCCGAACGGGTGCCTCGAACCGCATTGCGGGGGCCCGGGCAATCCGGGAGATATCGGGCCCTAGGACTTGGATGCCCCGCGGCACTTCTTGCCGTTCTCCGGGGCCTTGCCCTCCAGCAGGTACTGGTTGATCGCCGTGTCGATGCAGTCGCTGCCGCGCCCGTACGCCGTGTGGCCGTCGCCCTCGTACGTGAGCAGGGTGCCCGACTCCAGCTGGTCCGCAAGGGCCTGGGCCCACTTGTACGGGGTCGCGGGGTCGCGGGTGGTGCCGACCACCAGGATCGGCGGGGCGCCCTTCGCGGTCAGCGGCTTCGCCGTGCCCGTGGCCTTCGCCGGCCAGTACGTGCAGTTCAGCGAGGCCCAGGCGAAGCCCTCTCCGAAGACCGGGGAGGCCTTCTCGAAGGACGGCAGGGCGGACACGACCGCGTCCGGACCGGTGAAGGCAGGGGGCTGGTCCAGACAGTTGACGGCGGCGTTCGCGAACATCAGGTTGGGGTACTTGCCGTCCGGCTCGCGCTGGTAGTAGCTGTCGGCGAGGGCCAGCAGGGCCGCCCCGTCGCCGTTCATGGCCGCGCCGAGCGCCTCGCGCAGCTGCGGCCATGCACCCTCGTCGTACATCGCTTCGATCACGCCCGTCGTCGCGAGGGCCTCGCCCAGCGGGCGGTCCGCCTCCCCCGTCGGGACGGGCTGGGCGTCGACCTTGCGGAGGAACTCCTTGAGGCGCGCCGCCACCGTCTCCGGACCGCCCTTGCCCAGCGGGCAGTCGGGCTGCTTCGCGCAGTCCTGGGCGAAGGCGGTGAAGGCCGTCTCGAAGCCCGCCGTCTGGTCCCGGTTCAGTTCCAGCGCCGGACGGGAGGGATCCATCGCGCCGTCCAGGACCAGCCGTCCGACCCGGTCCGGGAAGAGGTCCGCGTACGTCGCCCCCAGGAAGGTGCCGTACGAGGCCCCGACGTACGTGAGCTTCTTGTCGCCGAGCACCCCGCGGAGCAGGTCCATGTCGCGGGCGGCCTCGACGGTGGAGACGTGCGGCAGGATCCGCTGCGAGCGCTCCTGGCAGCCCGCCGCGAACTCCTTGAACGCGGTCACCAGCCTGGCCTGCTCGGCCGCGTCGTCCGGCGTCTGGTCCACCTGCGTGTACTTGTCCATCGCCGGGCCGGTCAGGCACTCGACGGGGCTGCTGCGGTCCACCCCGCGCGGGTCGAAGGAGACCATGTCGTAGCGGGCGCGGACGGGCGCGGGATAGCCGATGCCCGCGTACGCCTGGAGGTAGCCGATGCCGGAGCCGCCCGGGCCGCCCGGATTCACCACCAGCGAGCCGAGCCGCTTGCCCGGGCCGGTGGCCTGGCGCCGGGCCACCGCGATGTCGACGTCCTGGCCGGCGCCGGGGTTCGCGTAGTCCAGCGGGGCCCTCATCGTGGAGCACTGGAATCCGGGGACACCGCAGTCGCGCCAGGTCAGCTTCTGCTCGTAGTACGGGCGCAGCGCGGCCGCGTCCGGGGACGGCTGCGCCGACGGCGTACCGGAGGACGCGGCGGCCCGTGTCTCCCCCGACCCGCCCGAGGTGCATCCGGAAAGCAGCAGCCCGGCGGCTGCGATCACGGTCCCGGTGGTACGCAGCAGGCTCCTGGTGTCCATCCCCGGAGCCTACGTCCTGCCGGCGGGGGCCAGGGGGCAGCCCTGCACCGGACGGCCGCACGCCTTCCGTGGCCCGTACCGGGCGCGCCACCGCCCGGGCCCGTGCCGGCCCGGGACGGCCGGTCCGCCCGTACGGGTGAGCCGGTCAACCGGGCGCCGGCGCCTCAGCCCGCGCGCAGCGACATCGTCATCGCCTCGACCGCGAGGAGGGGCGCCACATTGCGGTCCAGGGCGTCCCGGCAGGCGATGATCGCCTCGATCCGGCGCAGGGTCCGCTCGGGACCCGAGGCCCGGGCGATCCGGTCGAGGTCCGGCCGTATCTCCTGGTTGGCGATGGCCACGGACGTGCCGAGCTGCAGGGCCAGCACATCGCGGTAGAAGCCGGTGAGGTCGGTCAGCGCCAGGTCGAGGGTGTCGCGCTGGGTGCGGGTGCGGCGGCGCTTCTGCCGATCCTCCAGCTCCTTCATCACGCCCGCCGTGCCGCGCGGCATCCGGCCACCGGTGCCCGAGGCGGCGCCGAGCGCGGCCCGCAGCTCCTCGGTCTCCTTGGTGTCGACCTCCTCCGCAACCTGCTTGGCGTCCTCGGCGGCGGCGTCGACCAGCTCCTGCGCGGCCTTGAGGCAGCCGCCCACGTCGTCGACGCGGAGCGGGAGCTTCAGCACGGCGGCCCGGCGGGAGCGGGCGGCCTCGTCGGTGGCGAGCCGGCGGGCCCGGCCGATGTGCCCCTGGGTCGCGCGGGCGGCGACCGCGGCGACGGCGGGATCGATGCCGTCGCGCCGGACCAGCACCTCGGCGACGGCATCGACGGGCGGGGTGCGCAGGGTCAGGTGCCGGCAGCGGGAGCGGATCGTGGGCAGCACGTCCTCCAGGGAGGGCGCGCACAGCAGCCACACCGTCCGCGGAGCGGGTTCCTCCACGGCCTTGAGGAGCACGTTGCCCGCGCCCTCGGTGAGCCGGTCCGCGTCCTCCAGGACGATGACCTGCCAGCGGCCCACGGCCGGCGAGAGCTGCGCCCGGCGGACCAGGTCGCGGGTCTCCTTCACGCCGATGGACAGCAGATCCGTACGGACGATCTCCACATCGGAGTGCGTGCCGATCAGGGTGGTGTGGCAGCCCTCGCAGAAGCCGCAGCCGGGCTCGCCGCCGAGGGCGCGGTCCGGGCTGGTGCACTGCAGGGCGGCCGCGAAGGCACGGGCGGCGGTGGACCGCCCCGAGCCCGGCGGCCCGGTGAACAGCCAGGCGTGGGTCATCTTGGACGCGGCGGGCGGCGCGGTCCCGTCCGTGATGGCCGTGACCAGGGCGTCGGCATCACGGGCGGCGGCGGCCAGCTGCGTCTGGACCCGCTCCTGTCCCACCAGGTCGTCCCATACGGGCATCCCGCCCACCACCTTTCACTCTCCGTGCACCCATTGTGGCGGGCGCCACTGACAATCCCGTCCGGTCCTCCCGCGGTCAGCGGCGGCGGCGCGGGCCCCGGCCCTCGTCCTCGTCGTCCTCGTGGCGGCCCAGCAGTTCGTCCGCCAGCGTCGGCAGGTCGTCCAGCGGGGTCTCCTCGGCCCAGTCCGAGCGCGGGCGGCGCGGGCGGCCGTCGTCGCCGAGGACGGGGAGTTCCCGCGTCCGATCGGCGCCGGAGTCCCGGAAGATGTTCGGCGGCACCCGGTCGGCCGGGTTCTCCTCGGGGCGCCGGCTCGTGGGCCGCGAGGCGGACCGGGCCGGTCCGGTCGCACCGGACGGCCGTACGGGCGGCAGCACGGCCGTCTCGTCGGTCGCGCGGACCGGCGGCAGTACGGAGGTCTCGGCGGCGGCCGAATCCGCCACCGGGTCGGCCTTCGGCACCGGAACGGTCTGCGTGACGTCGTCGGGCTGTACGACCCGCTTGACCATCGGCGTCTCGACCGTCACGGCGTCGTCCGCCTGAGGGGCCTTAGTCATGCCGACCTTGGGCGCAGGTGCGGGAGCGGGAGCAGGCTCGGGGGCAGGCGCCGGAGCAGGCTCGGGAGCAGGCTCGGGAGCAGGCGCGGGAGCAGGCTCGGGGGCAGGCTCGGGGGCAGGCGCCGCCACGGGCGGGGCCGCAGGCGCGACAGCCGGAGCCGCCGCGGCCCATGCGGCAGCCGCGGCCGCCGTCTGCTCGGCCGCCGCGACGGCCGCCATCCGGCGCGCCTCCTCGGCCTTCAGCAGGGCCTCTTCCGCCCGCCGCTGCTTCTCCAGCCGCCGCTCTTCGGCCTCGGCCCGCAGCCGGGCCTCCTCCTCGGCCTGCTTGCGCAGCCGCTCCTCTTCCGCGGCCCGCGCCTTCTGCTCGGCCTCCACGCGCAGCCGCTCGGCCTCGGCCCGCGCCCGGGCCTCCTCCTCGGCGCGCTGCCGCTCCTCCGCCGCCTTGCGGGCGGCCTCCGCCTCGGCCTTGATGCGGGCCTCTTCGGCCGCGCGGGCCTGGCGGGCCTCTTCCTCGGCGCGCAGCCGCTCCTCTTCCGCCTTGCGCGCGGCCTCTTCCTCGGCCCTGCGCCGGGCCTCCTCCTCGGCGAGGCGCCGGGCCTCCGCCTGGGCGGCCACCTCGGCCTCGGAGAGCGGGAGCATGCGGTCGAGGCGGTGCCGTACGACGGTGGTCACCGAATCCGGGTCCTGGCCCGCGTCGACCACCAGGTAGCGCCCCGGGTCGGAGGCGGCCAGCGTCAGGAACCCGGACCGCACCCGCCGGTGGAACTCCGCCGGCTCCGACTCCAGCCGGTCCGGAGCCTCCGTGAACCGCTCGCGCGCCGCCTCCGGCGATACGTCGAGCAGCACGGTCAGGTTCGGGACGAGCCCGTCGGTGGCCCAGCGCGAGATCCGGGCGATCTCGGTCGGGGAGAGGTCGCGGCCGGCGCCCTGGTAGGCCACCGAGGAGTCGATGTAGCGGTCGGAGATGACCACCGCGCCGCGCTCCAGGGCCGGGCGCACCACCGTGTCCACGTGTTCCGCCCGGTCGGCGGCGTACAGCAGCGCCTCGGCGCGGTTCGACAGCCCGGCCGAGGAGACGTCGAGCAGGATCGAGCGGAGCCGCTTGCCGACGGGGGTGGCCCCCGGCTCGCGGGTCACGACGACCTCGTGGCCCTTGCCCCGTATCCAGTCGGCCAGGGCCTCCACCTGGGTGGACTTGCCGGCCCCGTCGCCGCCCTCCAGGGCGATGAAGAAGCCGGTGGTGGACGCCGCCTGGACCGGCTCACCGCCGCGCAGCGCCTCGCGCAGGTCGCGCCGCAGGGGTACGCCGCCGCGGTCGTCGGCCTTGGTGAGGACCACGACGGCGACGGGCAGCAGCAGGGCGCCGACCAGCATCAGGGTGAAGGCCGCGCCGCCGTGCGCCAGGACGACCTCGCCGCCGCCCAGCCGGTGCGGGCCGATGACCGCGGCGAGCACCGGGGCGGCGAGCGCCCCGAGGGCCACGGCCACCCGGACCACCGCCTGGAGGTGCGCGGTGACCCGGGCCCGGCGGAACTCCTCGGTCTCCTGGTCCAGCAGCGTGTGGCCGGTGTTGGCCGCGACGCCCGCGGCGGTGCCCGCGAGCAGCGACAGGAAGAGCACGGTGGCCGTGTCCGGGACCAGCCCGGTCAGCAGCAGCGCCAGCCCGGCCACCGCTATGGCGAGGGCCAGCAGACGGCGCCGGGACAGGGCGGGCAGCACCTTGCCGGCCTGGGTGGCGCGGATGCCGGCGGCGGTGCCGCCGACCAGCGCGAGGACGGCCAGGGCGAAGGAGGCAGGGCCGCCGCCCAGGTCGAAGGCGTGCAGCACGGACACGGCGACGGCGCAGGACACCGCTCCGGCGACCGCGGCGCAGGCCAGGACCAGCAGGGGGATGGCGCCCGTACGGCCCTTGTCGGGCCGGTCGCCCGCCTTGGGGGCGCGCAGGCCCTCCAGCGGGGAACGGGGGCGCGGGGTCTTCGTGCCGGGCAGGACGAGCGGGAGCAGCAGCGAGACGGACGCCGCGAAGAGGCCGGAGGCCACGTACGAGCCGAGGGCGGCCTGGTTCTCGGCGAACCAGTCCACGCCGAGGCCGAGGGCCCGGCCGACCAGCGTGGCCGCGAGCAGCGCGGCCGCGGCGACCGGGAGGGCCGCGAAGGCCGTACGCAGGGACAGCCGGCGCAGCGCGTCGAGGTGGTCCGGCAGCGGCCGTACGGTCGCCCCCTCCGGCGGCGGCGCGGGCAGCAGGGCGGGAGCCGCGCTGTCCTTGGCCAGGGCCCACAGCCGCTCGGCGGCGCCGGCGACGAACACGGTGGCCAGCAGCGCGGTCAGCGCGTGCTCCGGGATCCAGTCGAGCCACAGCGGTGCGACGACGAACAGCCCGAGGCGGATCCCGTCGGCGCCGATCATCGTCCAGCGGCGGTCCAGCTTGCCTCCGGGGGCGATGAGCCCGGCCAGCGGGCCCAGCAGGACCGCGCCGAAGAGGAGGGTGGCGAGGATCCGGACCCCGAAGACGGCGGCGACGGCGAGGGCCGCGCCGCGGTAGCCGCCGCCGAAGGCGCTCTCCGCGACCGCGGCCTGCAGGGCCAGCAGCACCAGCACCAGCAGGGCGAGGGCATCGCCGATGCCGCTCACCAGCTGGGCGCTCCACAGCCGGCGCAGCCTGGGGGTGCGCAGCAGTGCGCGCACCGCACGCTCGCGGGAATCCGCGGCTAGGGCTTCGTCGTAGGTGGGGTTCGCCGGGGCGGTCACGACCGTTGGCTGCTCGGCTCGCGTCATCCGCCCAGCCTATCCGCTGCGCTTGGCCGCTGCGGAGGCCTGTGGACAAGGTCCGCTGTGACCCCGCCCCCACTTCCCGGGGCTCCGCCCCCGGCCCCCCTGCGGGTGCGGCGCCGTTGCGGGGGCTCCGCCCCCGAGCCCCCGCGCCTCAAACGCCGGCGAGGCTGACTTCAGCCTGCCCGTACGGGGTCTGGGGCGGAGCCGGGCTCCGCCGGAACGCCGCGGGCCCCCGTGCACACGCACAGGGGCCCGGGGCAAGGCGTCGGCCGCGGAGGCTACTCGTCCGTCGGCGCGGCGGCAGCCTTCTTGGCCGGGGCCTTCTTCGCGGCAGCCGTCGTCTTCTTCGCCGTCGTCTTCTTGGCAGCCGCCGTCGTCTTCTTCGCGGCAGCGGTCGCCTTCTTCGCCGGCGCCTTCTTGGCGGGAGCCTTCTTCGCCGTCTTCTTCGCCGGGCCCTTCGCCCGCTTCTCCGCGAGCAGCTCGTAGCCCCGCTCCGGCGTGATCGTCTCGACGTCGTCGTCCCGCCGCAGCGTCGCGTTCGTCTCGCCGTCCGTCACGTACGGCCCGAAGCGGCCGTCCTTCACGACCACCGGCTTCTCGCTCACCGGGTCGTTCCCCAGCTCCTTCAGCGGCGGCTTGGCCGCCGCCCGGCCCCGCTGCTTCGGCTGCGCGTAGATCGCGAGCGCCTCGTCCAGCGTGATCGAGAAGAGCTGGTCCTCGGTCTCCAGCGACCGCGAGTCCGTGCCCTTCTTCAGGTACGGGCCGTAGCGGCCGTTCTGGGCCGTGATCTCCACGCCCTCCGCGTCCGCGCCGACCACGCGCGGCAGCGACATCAGCTTCAGGGCCTCGTCGAGGGTGACCGTGTCCAGGCTCATCGACTTGAACAGCGAGGCCGTCCGCGGCTTGACCGCGTTCTTGCCCGTCTTCGGCGTGCCCTCGGGCAGGATCTCCGTCACGTACGGCCCGTAGCGGCCGTCCTTCGCGACGATCTCGTTCCCGCTGACCGGGTCCTTGCCGAGCTCGAACTCCCCGCTCGGCTTGGCGAACAGCTCCTCCGCGTACTCGACCGTCAGCTCGTCCGGAGCCATGTCGTCCGGTACGTCGGCCCGCTGGTGGCCCTCCGCGTCCTTCTCGCCCCGCTCCACGTACGGCCCGTAGCGGCCGACCCGCAGCACGATGCCCTCGCCGACCGGGAAGGAGGAGATCTCCCGGGCGTCGATCGCGCCCAGGTCCGTGACCAGCTCCTTCAGGCCGCCGAGCGCGTCACCGTCGGCTGGCACGACCTCGGTCGCGTCCTCCGAGCCGAAGTAGAACCGCTTCAGCCACGGCACGGACTGGGCTTCGCCCCGCGCGATGCGGTCGAGGTCGTCCTCCATCTTCGCGGTGAAGTCGTAGTCCACGAGGCGCCCGAAGTGCGTCTCCAGCAGGTTGACCACGGCGAAGGACAGGAAGGACGGCACGAGCGCCGTGCCCTTCTTGAACACGTAGCCGCGGTCGAGGATCGTGCCGATGATCGACGCGTACGTCGACGGGCGACCGATCTCCCGCTCCTCCAGCTCCTTGACCAGCGAGGCCTCGGTGTAGCGGGCCGGCGGCTTGGTCGAGTGGCCGTCCGCCGTGATCTCCTCGGCGGCGAGCGCGTCGCCCTCCGCGACCTGCGGAAGCCGCTTCTCGCGGTCGTCGAGCTCGGCGTTCGGGTCGTCCGCGCCCTCGACGTACGCCTTCATGAAGCCGTGGAAGGTGATCGTCTTGCCGGACGCGGTGAACTCGGCGTCCCGGCCGTCCGAGGCCGTGCCGCCGATCTTCACGGTCACCGAGTTGCCGACCGCGTCCTTCATCTGGGAGGCGACGGTCCGCTTCCAGATGAGCTCGTACAGGCGGAACTGGTCGCCGGTCAGACCCGTCTCGGCCGGGGTGCGGAAACGATCACCCGAAGGACGAATCGCCTCGTGCGCCTCCTGCGCGTTCTTGACCTTGCCGGCGTAGACGCGCGGCTTCTCCGGCAGGTAGTCGGCCCCGTAGAGCTGCGTGACCTGCGCCCGCGCCGCCGACACCGCGGTGTCGGAGAGCGTCGTGGAGTCCGTACGCATATAGGTGATGAAGCCGTTCTCGTACAGCTTCTGGGCCACCTGCATGGTCGCCTTCGCACCGAAGCCCAGCTTGCGCGAGGCCTCCTGCTGGAGCGTCGTCGTACGGAACGGGGCGTACGGGGAGCGGCGGTACGGCTTGGACTCGACCGAGCGGACGGCGAACGAGGTGTCCGCCAGCGCGGCGGCGAGCGCCCGGGCATTCGCCTCGTCGAGGTGCAGCACCTCGCTCTTGAGCTGCCCGTTCGAGCCGAAGTCGCGGCCCTGAGCGACGCGCTTGCCGTCCACCGTGTTCAGGCGGGCAACCAGGGTCGAGGGGT
Source organism: Streptomyces sp. NPDC059989 (assembly GCF_042736975.1). NCBI lineage: Bacteria > Bacillati > Actinomycetota > Actinomycetes > Kitasatosporales > Streptomycetaceae > Streptomyces > Streptomyces sp. NPDC059989. Next base: position 175,504 of record NZ_JBHWUO010000003.1, on the reverse strand, counting down.
CGGAGGCGTCGCCGGCACGGCCGGTGCCGAAGGTGCCGGTCAGGTCCCAGTACTCGGCGCTGCGGAAGGCGATGCGCTCGCGCTCCCGCTCGACGACCATGCGGGTGGCCACCGACTGGACGCGCCCGGCCGACAGCCGCGGCATGACCTTCTTCCACAGGACCGGCGAGACCTCGTAGCCGTAGAGGCGGTCGAGGATGCGGCGGGTCTCCTGGGCGTCGACCATGCGCTGGTTCAGCTCGCGCGGGTTGGCGACGGCGTCGCGGATCGCGTCCTTGGTGATCTCGTGGAAGACCATCCGGTGGACGGGGACCTTGGGCTTGAGGACTTCCTGCAGGTGCCACGCGATGGCTTCGCCCTCGCGGTCCTCATCGGTGGCGAGGAAGAGTTCGTCGGACTCGGCCAGCAGGTCCTTGAGCTTCCTGACCTGGGCCTTCTTGTCCGCGTTGACGACGTAGATCGGCGCGAAGTCGTGCTCGACGTCCACTCCGAGGCGGCGGACCTCGCCCGTGTACTTGTCGGGAACCTCGGCCGCGCCGTTGGGGAGGTCGCGGATGTGCCCGACGCTCGCCTCGACGACGTATCCCGGGCCGAGGTAGCCCTTGATCGTCTTCGCCTTGGCTGGGGACTCGACGATGACGAGTCGGCGGCCGCCCTTTGCGGTCTCGCTAGTCGGGGACAACTTGGCTCTTCTCTCCGGTCGGCACTCGGTCGCGGTACGGCGACGCTGCGGAGTGTGACGGTACAACCCGCCCCCGTGTCAAACGGCACAAGCCCGCAACGGCCACTCGAACGGTAACCCGACAAGTGCCATTTCTGCCGCCCGGATGCCGCGCCGGACCCTTCCCGATCACCGGGCCGAGTGGCCTGGGGGCCGTCTGGCCCCGCCCCCGCACCCGTCCCCACGTCGGCTTTCAGGCCCGCTCCACAGCCGCTCCACAGCCGCTTTCACGTCGGCTTTCGTGGCCGGAACCATGCCGTTCGGGGCCCCCGCGTCAGAGCCGCGCGAGACACCACACCCCGAGGGCCAGCGACACCGCGCCGGCGAGCAGGGCCAGCGGTACGGCCACGACGGGGCGCACGCCCTCAGCCACCGGAGCGCGGTGCAGGGCGCGCGCCCCCGTCCAGGCCAGCAGAGCGGCCCCGAACAGCAGAAACACGGTCGCCGCGAAGATTCCCGGGCCGTCTTCCATGCCGCTCCCCTTACCCCTGGGCCGCTCTCGGGATCCCCCCGGATCCCGCTGCGCACGACCCTGACAGCCCTGGGGGTACGGGCGGCGAACCCCGGGTTACATTCGGGTTCCGGCTACTGCCCGGGGCCCGCCACCGGCTCCAGGAAGCCCTGCTCGACCAGCATCCGGATGGCCTCCGGGGTCCGGTCCCGCAGAAGCACCGGATCCTCCTGCACCAGCTGCGCGATCGCGTCCAGGATCCGGCCGGCCGTCAGTGAGCCGTCACACACTCCGGCGAAGCCCGCCCCGACCGTGTCGACCTTGGTGGCGCGGCGCATCCCGCGGTTCTGCCGGAGCACCACGTGCTCCGGGTCCTCGGCGCCGGGCGCGCCGACCTGCTCCTGGACCACTTCCGCGGTGAGCACGAAGTAGCCCTCCAGAAGAGCCGCGTCATCGTGTTCCCGCAGGTAGTCCTGGCGGGCGAAGTGGGCCAGGACGGTCTCGCCGAGCGGCTGCTCCACCGAGTGCGGCCACTCCTCGATCACGATCGAGGGCTCGGCCGCGTCCGACCGGCGCAGCGTGATCCAGCCGAAGCCGACGGACTTGGTCTTGCGGGCCTCGAACTCGTCCAGCCAGTCCTCGTAGCGCCGCGCGTACTCGGCCGGGTCGCTGCGGTGGTCGCCCGCGTCGCGCAGCCACAGCTCCGCGTACTGCGTCACGTCCTGCACGTCACGCTGCACGATCCACGCGTCGCAGCCGCGCGGCACCCAGGAGCGGACCCGGTCGTGCCAGTCCTCGCCCTCCACGTGCTGCCAGTTGCCGAGGAACTGCGCGTACCCGCCCGGGTTGAGCCGCGCGCCGGCCTCCTGGACCAGGGTCCTGCACAGGTCGTCGCCGCCCATCCCGCCGTCCCGGTACGTCAGCCGGGCGCCGGGGGAGATCACGAAGGGCGGGTTCGACACGATCAGGTCGTACGTCGCCTCGCCGACCGGCTCGAAGAGCGACCCGGCGAGCAGCTCGGCCTCCGGGGCGCCGGACAGCGCCAGCGTCAGACGGGTGAACTCCAGGGCCCGGGGGTTGACGTCGGTGGCCGTGACCCGGGTGGCGTGCTGCGCGGCGTGCAGCGCCTGGATGCCCGATCCGGTGCCGACGTCGAGGGCCGATCCGACCGGGATGCGCACGGTGATCCCGGCCAGGGTGGTGGAGGCGCCGCCGACGCCGAGGACCACGCCCTCCTCGCGGCTGCCGATCCCGCCGGCCCCGCCGACGGAGCAGCCGAGGTCGGAGACGATGAACCAGTCCTCGCCGTCGGGGCCGCCGTACGGGCGCACGTCGACGGTGGCGTGCACCTCGTCGCCCTCGCGCCGCAGCCAGCCGTCGGCCAGTGCCACGTCGACGGGCAGCGCGGCCGCGGCGTGCACGTGCGGTACGGGCTGCTGGAGCAGGAACAGCCGGACCAGGCAGGCGAGCGGGCCGTCGCCGCGCGTGGCGCGCAGGGCGGGGACGGTCTCGCTGCGGGCCAGTGCGGCGTAGGCGGGGGCGCCGAGCAGTTCGAGCAGCCCGTCGGCGGTGAAGCCGGTGGCGAGGAACGCGGCGCGGAGCTCGGCGGCGTGGTCGGACGAGGGAAGGCTGGTGGTACTCACCCGACCATTGTGGCCGCTGGGGCCCGTCTTGCCGATCAGCCGGGCCCGGCTCGCGCGGGGCGGCTCGCGGCCGCCCGGGGCGGAACGTGCGACAGGGCGGCCGCGGCCCCTTTCCGGGACCCCGGCCGCCCTGGTGGCGTCAGTGCGCCGCCGCTGCCCGTACGACTACTTGGGCGACGGCGAGGGCGCCGTGACCTGGCAGCCCTTCTGGCTGTTCATCGCCTTGTCCAGACCGCCCGCGTTGAGCTCGGCGAGTGCGTCCTTGCCGCCCTTCGTCGCCGCGTCCAGACCGCCCGCCACCTCCTTGAGGCCCTCGGCGAACTTCGTCTGGTCCTTGGGGTCCAGACCGTCCATCTTGGTCTTCAGGTCGGCGTAGCCCTTGGAGGTCTCCTCGAAGCCCTTGACGGCCTTGTCCAGGGTGGTCTGGCCGTTCTTGACCGGCGGAACTCCCCCGCCCTGTAGGGCGGTCCCCATCGCCTTGTACGACTCGGACATCGTCCCGAACGCCGCCGAGTCGGTCTTCTGGACCTCTTCGGGCTTGCTGCTCTCCGTCGCCACGCGCTTGATGTCCGCGTTGGCCGCCTCGATCTTCTTGAGTTCGGGCTGCCACTGGTCGCAGACCTTCTTGGCCCAGTCGTTGGCCTTCTTGTCGCTGTCGTCCCCGCCGCAACCGGACAGGACGAGCATCAGTACCGCACCGCCCGACAATGCGGCCGCAAGCTTCTTGTTCACCGGATTGGTCCCTTCGAAGGCTCTCGGCCCGGAAGATACACGGCTGCCATCGGGGGACGCACAAAGGCGGACAGACGGCGCGTCAGTCCGCGCCGCCTGTCCGCCGTTCGGGCGTACGGCCGGCCCTGCCCGGCACTGCCCGGTACCGCTGTCGTGCCTCGGGTCAGGAGACCGTCGCGGGGTCGGCCTGCTGGGCCACCCGCTCGGCGGCTCCGCCTTCGTTCTCCTCGCCCACCGCGATGCCGCGGCGCTTGGAGACGTACACCGCGCCGACGATGACGCCGATCGCGAGAACCGCGACGACCGCCCGCACGGCCGGGTTGGTGTCCGCGCCGTAGCTGAACTGCACGACGGCCGGGGCGATCAGCAGCGCCACCAGGTTCATGACCTTGAGCAGCGGGTTGATGGCCGGACCTGCGGTGTCCTTGAACGGGTCGCCGACCGTGTCGCCGATGACGACCGCCTCGTGGGCCGCACTGCCCTTGCCGCCGTGGTGGCCGTCCTCGACGAGCTTCTTCGCGTTGTCCCACGCGCCGCCGGAGTTGGCGAGGAAGACCGCCATCAGCGTGCCCGTGCCGATGGCCCCGGCGAGGAAGGAGCCGAGGGCGCCGACGCCGAGGGAGAAGCCCACGGCGATCGGGGTGAGGACGGCGAGCAGGCCGGGCGTGGCGAGCTCGCGCAGCGCGTCCTTGGTGCAGATGTCCACGACGCGCCCGTACTCGGGCTTCTCGGTGTAGTCCATGATCCCGGGGTGCTCGCGGAACTGGCGGCGCACCTCGTAGACCACGGCGCCCGCGGAGCGGGAGACCGCGTTGATGGCCAGGCCGGAGAACAGGAACACGACGGCCGCGCCCAGGATCAGCCCGACCAGGTTGTTGGGCTGTGCGATGTCCAGGCTGAGGTTCATCTCCCCGGCCTTGGCTCCGACTTCCTTGACCGCGGTGGCGATCGCGTCGTTGTACGAGCCGAAGAGCGCGGCCGCGGCGAGCACGGCCGTGGCGATGGCGATGCCCTTGGTGATGGCCTTGGTGGTGTTGCCGACGGCGTCCAGGTCGGTCAGGACCTGCGCGCCGGCGCCCTCGACGTCGCCGGACATCTCGGCGATGCCCTGGGCGTTGTCGGAGACCGGCCCGAAGGTGTCCATGGCGACGATGACGCCGACCGTGGTGAGCAGGCCGGTGCCGGCCAGGGCCACCGCGAAGAGCGCGAGCATGATCGACGTGCCGCCGAGCAGGAACGCCCCGTAGACGCCGAGGCCGATGAGCAGCGCCGTGTAGACGGCGGACTCCAGGCCGACGGAGATGCCGGCGAGGACGACGGTGGCCGCGCCGGTCAGGGAGGACTTGCCGATGTCCCGGACGGGACGGCGGTTGGTCTCGGTGAAGTAGCCGGTCAGCTGCTGGATCAGCGCCGCGAGCACGATGCCGATCGCGACGGCGACGACGGCCAGGATGCGCGGGTCGCCGGGGTGGTTGGTGATCGCGGCGTTCTCGACGCCGACGAGCTCCTTGTAGGTGGCCGGCAGGTAGGCGTAGACGGCGATCGTGACCAGCACCAGGGAGATCACGGCGGAGATGAAGAAGCCGCGGTTGATGGCGGTCATGCCGCTGCGGTCGCTGCGGCGCGGGGAGACGGCGAAGATGCCGATCATCGCGGTGATGACACCGATGGCGGGCACGATCAGCGGGAAGGCGAGGCCCAGGTCGCCGAAGGCGGCCTTGCCGAGGATGAGCGCGGCCACCAGGGTGACGGCGTACGACTCGAAGAGGTCGGCCGCCATTCCGGCGCAGTCTCCGACGTTGTCGCCCACGTTGTCGGCGATGGTCGCGGCATTGCGCGGGTCGTCCTCCGGAATGCCCTGCTCGACCTTGCCGACCAGGTCGGCGCCGACGTCGGCGGCCTTGGTGAAGATGCCGCCGCCCACGCGCATGAACATCGCGATCAGGGCGGCGCCGAGACCGAAGCCCTCCAGGACCTTGGGGGCGTCGGCGGCGTAGACCAGGACGACGCAGGAGGCGCCGAGCAGGCCGAGGCCGACGGTGAACATGCCGACCACGCCGCCCGTACGGAAGGCGATCTTCATCGCCTTGTGGGCGACCTCGGTCAGGTCCTTGGCGGGCTCGCCCTTGGCGGGGGTGGCCTCGCGTGCGGCGGCGGCGACGCGGACGTTGGCGCGGACCGCGAGGCGCATGCCGATGTAGCCGGTGGCCGCCGAGAAGAGGGCGCCCACGAGGAAGAAGGCGGAACGTCCCGCCCGCTGTGACCAGGTGTCGGCGGGAAGCAGGAAGAGCAGGAAGAAGACCACGACGGCGAAGACGCCGAGGGTGCGCAGCTGCCGGCCGAGGTAGGCGTTGGCGCCTTCCTGGACGGCCGCGGCGATCTCCTTCATGCTGTCGGTTCCCTCGTCGGCGGCGAGGACCTGGCGGACCAGGATCTGCGCGACGACCAGGGCGGCCAGTGCGACGGCCGCGATGACGATCACGATAAGGCGATTGTCATCGGTGAGTACTGCGGCTGCCAGATCAGTGGTGGCATCCGGCGCGATAGGGGTGAAGAGCCCCGTCATTCGTCCTCCTTGACGTGATGAGCTCAAGATGTGGACGGATTGTAGGGAGCGCGACCCGATCAAAACAGTGCGCAGGAAACGGAATTGGCGTGCTCTTGCTCCTCAGCAATAGATCGCGCCACTCCATTACCCCCGAAAGTGCTAATGGGTCAAAGGCATTGACGCCCCATCAATGATCTAGGAAATGCGTTCAGAAATGAAAAAGGCCCTGCTCAGCAGGGCCTTGATAAAGATCGGAAGATACGACCGGAATGTGGGCGCAGTGGATCTACGGAAGGTCGGAGCTCCCCGACACGGGCCAGCTCATCCGGATGGTCCCGCCCGATTCCCCACTGGTCACCTCGACGTCGTCGACGAGCCCGCTGATCACGGCGAGGCCCATCTCGTCCTCGCCCTCGTTGTCCGGGTCCAGGACGGCGTCGATGCCGGACACGGCGTCGCCCGGACCGCCGCCCGGTCCGGGAACCTCGTCGCCGACCTCGATGGAGAACACCTTCTCCTCCTCGGTCAGCACGACCCGGACGGGCGCGGTCAGCCCGTTGCTGCGGTGGAGTCCGACGGCGCGCGAGCAGGCCTCGCCCACGGCGAGGCGGACCTCGTCGAGGACGGCTTCCTCCACGCCCGCCCGGCGCGCCACGGCGGCCGCGACCAGGCGGGCCGTCCGGACGTGTTCGGGCTGGGCGCTGAAGCGCAGTTCAACGGTGGCCATGCGCGTCCCCCTCGGACTACGGGCGTGCCTTGACAGGGGCCCGGACCAACCGTGGCCCGGTGCCCCCGTTCTCCTCGTCGGCTCCCTGCTGCAGGGAGCCGTCAGTCGGTGGCGTTGACGGCGTCTTCCACGGTGGTGTGGATCGGGAACACCTTGGTCAGACCGGTGATGCGGAAGATCTTCAGGATGCGCTCCTGGTTGCACACCAGTCGCAGCGAACCCTCGTGCGCGCGGACGCGCTTGAGGCCTCCCACGAGCACACCAAGTCCGGTGGAGTCGAGGAAGTCCACTCGCTCCATGTCGACAACCAGGTGGTAGCTGCCGTCGTTCACCAACTCGACCAACTGCTCGCGCAGCTTGGGCGCGGTATACACATCAATCTCGCCACCGACCTCCACGACCGTACGGTCGCCGACAGTGCGAGTCGACAGGGACAGGTCCACGGATCCTCCAGCACCTTGCTATCGAGCGGCGCCCCCCAGGGGCCTCCCCACCCGAAGGTAGGTGAGGGATTGGCTGCCGCGATGGCATTCAATCACTTACCGGCAGGCGCGCACGACGCCTTCGGACCATTGTCCCGCACGCCGGTGACACACTCGGTTCCAATGGCCCATACTCACCGTCCCGGTCGGCCCACGCCACCCGCGGACCCTCGACCCACCCCCGGCACGGTCCTCGACCGGCTGTCACGGGGGCCTTCTCGAGCTGCGCGCATCACCCATACGGAGCACTTGCCCCCTCGGGAGGGCCGTCATGCAGTCTGGCCCGACCGCATCCGAACGGATGTCGTAGCCGCGATTCAGGCCGCCGGGATCGGCCATCCGTGGGAACACCAGGCCGCGGCCGCCGAGCACGCCCTGGACGGCGAGTCCGTGGTCGTCGCCACCGGCACGGCCTCGGGCAAGTCCCTGGCCTACCTGGCGCCCGTGCTCTCGGCCCTCGCGGACGGCGTGGAGGCCCCGAACGGCAGGGGGGCGACCGCCCTCTACCTGGCCCCCACCAAGGCCCTGGCGGCCGACCAGCGGCGCGCCGTACGGGAGCTGGCGGCCCCGCTGGGCAATGCGGTCCGCCCCGCCGTCTACGACGGCGACACGCCCGTCGAGGAACGCGAATGGGTGCGCCAGTACGCCAACTACGTCCTCACCAACCCCGACATGCTGCACCGCGGCATCCTCCCGGCCCACCCGCGCTGGGCCTCCTTCCTGCGGGCCCTGCGCTACGTCGTGATCGACGAGTGCCACACCTACCGGGGAGTATTCGGCTCCCACGTGGCCCAGGTACTGCGCCGGCTGCGGCGGCTGTGCGCCCGCTACGGCTCGGATCCGGTCTTCCTGCTGGCCTCCGCCACGGCCAGCGACCCGGCGGCGGCCGCCTCCCGGCTGACCGGTGTCCGTGTCATCGAGATCACCGACGACGCCTCCCCGCGCGGCGAGGTGGTCTTCGCCCTCTGGGAGCCGCCGCTCCTCACGGACCTGCGGGGCGAAAAGGGCGCGCCGGTGCGTCGTACGGCCACGGCCGAGACCGCCGACCTGCTGACGGACCTGGTGATCCAGGGCGTCCGTACGGTCGCCTTCGTCCGCTCCCGGCGCGGCGCCGAGCTGATCTCGGTCATCGCGCAGGAACGACTCTCCGAGGTGGACCGGTCACTGGCCCGGCGGGTGGCGGCCTACCGGGGCGGCTACCTGCCCGAGGAGCGCCGGGCCCTGGAGCGGGCCCTGCACTCCGGCGAGCTGCTGGGCCTGGCCGCCACGACCGCCCTGGAGCTGGGCGTGGACGTCTCGGGCCTGGACGCCGTCCTGATCACCGGGTATCCGGGCACCCGGGCCTCCCTGTGGCAGCAGGCGGGCCGGGCCGGGCGCTCCGGCCAGGGCGCCCTGGCCGTGCTGATCGCCCGCGACGACCCGCTGGACACCTACCTCGTCCACCACCCCGAGGCACTGTTCCGCCGTCCGGTGGAGGCCACCGTCCTGGACCCCGACAACCCGTACGTCCTCGCCCCCCACCTGTGCGCGGCGGCGGCCGAGCTGCCCCTGACCGAGGCCGACCTGGAACTCTTCGGCCCGGCCACCCACGACCTCCTCCCCCAGCTCGAAGCGGCGAAGCTGCTGCGCCGCCGCGCGACGGCCTGGCACTGGACCCGCCGGGAGCGGGCCTCGGACCTGACCGACATCCGGGGCGGCGGCGGCCGCCCGGTGCAGATCGTCGAGGCCTCGACCGGCCGGTTGCTGGGCACGGTCGACGAGTCGGCCGCCCACACCGCCGTCCACGACGGGGCCGTCCACCTCCACCAGGGCCGCACGTACCTCGTGAAGCACCTGGACCTGGAGGATTCGGCGGCCCTCGTGGAGGAGGCGAACCCGCCCTTCTCCACCACCGCCCGCGACACCACCTCCATCTCCATCCTCGAAACCGAGACCGAGATCCCCTGGGGCGCGGCCCGGCTCTGCTACGGCTCGGTCGAGGTCACCAACCAGGTCGTCTCCTACCTGCGCCGCAAGCTGATCACCGGCGAGGTCCTGGGCGAGACCAAGCTGGACCTGCCGCCCCGCACCCTGCGCACGCGGGCCGTGTGGTGGACGGTCACCGAGGACCAGCTCGACGAGGCCCGGATCAATCCGGAGATCCTCGGCGGCGCGCTACACGCCGCCGAGCACGCCTCCATCGGCCTGCTCCCGCTCTTCGCCACCTGCGACCGCTGGGACATCGGCGGCGTCTCCGTGCCGCTGCATCCCGACACCCTCCTCCCCACGGTCTTCGTCTACGACGGCCACCCCGGCGGCGCCGGCTTCGCCGAGCGGGCCTTCCACACGGCCCGCGCCTGGCTGACGGCGACCCGTGACGCGATCGCGGCCTGCGAGTGCGAGGCCGGCTGCCCCTCCTGCATCCAGTCCCCCAAGTGCGGCAACGGCAACGACCCCCTCCACAAGCGCGGCGCCATCCGCCTCCTCACCCGCCTCCTCTCCGAATCCCCGCCCCCTGGGCACACCGATCCCCCACAGCCCTGACCCGAGCCCACAGGCCGGTCACGGCGGGGCTGGCGGACCCGACGGACCCGGCGGACCCGGCGGACCCGGCGGACCCGGCGGACCCGGCGCCTCAGGCGACACCGGCACTTCCGCGGGCGGTCCCGCGCGAGCCCGGATCCCGGGGGTGAAGGGGCCCGTCGCGGGGCGGGCCGTGACCTCGGCGACCTCGCCCTCGACCCGGCACGCGGCCAGCGCAGCGCCCTGCGCCCGGGCCACCCGCCGGGCGGTGGCGCAGGCGGCCTCCGGGCCGTGGGCCCAGCTCGCCGCCGCCGCGAGGGCCGCCAGGTCCGCGGCGGCCGCCGCCCGGTGCCGGGCCACGACGGCCTGCCCGAGCAGCAGCACACCGCCGAACACCGCCCCCAGCACGGTGGCCACCAGAGCCGCCCACACCGTGGCCGAGCCCCGGTCCCGGCTCACGGCGGCGGCCCCACGCTGTCCTCCGCCAAGGCCACCGCCTGCGCCCCCAGCCGTACCGGCAGCCCGCCCGGACCCGGCGCCGGAGCCGCCACCCGGACCCGCCAGAGGTCCCCGGTCCGCTCCACCTCCACCTCCGCCCCCGAAGGTGCGGCCGCCCGGGCCGCCGCCACCGCCATCTCGGCCGGCTCCGACCGGGACGCCGCCCGGGCACCGGCCCGGGCCGCGTCCACACACCGGATCTGCGCGGCCGCCGCCATCAGCGCCCACACCAGCAGCGCCGCGAACAGCACGAGCGCCGGAATCACCAGGGCTGCCTCCGCCGTCACATATCCCCGGTCTCCCCGGTCCCCGATTCCCCGGCTCCGCCCGGCCTTTTCCTCAGAACGGCACATCGAGCGCCTTCCCGATGGTCGACTGAAGGGCCGTGGCGACCACTTCACTCGTCACCACCTTGTACAGAACGGCCGCGAATGCACAGGCCGCGATCGTGCCCATGGCGTATTCCGAGGTGGACATCCCCCTATCGCCCCCGCGGGCACTCAGTACCGACCGCACCCGAAACCACATGATCCTCATAACAACCTCCAGTTGATTTCTCTTGTCGACATGTGTTGTTGATGTGACTTCAGGTGTTCGAGAGGAGACCGGAGGCCATACCGATCACCACCGGGGCGACCCCGATCGCGAGAAAGGCGGGGAGGAAACACAGCCCCACGGGAGCGGTGACGAGGACCGCCGCCCGTTGCGCCCGGGCGCCCGCCCGCCGGGTCCGGTCCTCCCGGAGCGCCGACGCCAGCCGGGACACCGGCTCCGCCGCGGGAGCTCCGGTCCGGGCGGCCCGCTCCAGGCATTCCGCGAGCCCCCGGGCGCCCGGTATCTCCGCCAACCTCCCCCACGCGGCCCCCGGTTCGCCGCCGAGCCGCAGCTCCGCACCGGCCCGCGCGAGCCGCTCGCCCACCGGGCCGCCCAGTGACTCCCCCACCACCTCCGCGGCCTCCACCGGGCCCGCCCCCGCCGCCAGGCACGCCGCCAACAGATCGGCGGCGAACGGCAGCTGACGCTCCGCCTCCCTCGGGTCCACCCCGGTCGGTGGCCGCGCCCGGGACAGCCGGCGCCGCACCGCGAACGCCGCCAGGCCCCCGACGGCCACCCCGGCCACTCCGCCGACGAGCACCCAGCCCGCCAGCAGCGCCCCGACCGGCCCCGCCCAGGCAGCCGCCAGGCCGCGCACCCGGGAGCCGGGTGCCGGCCCGCGCGGGCCCGGTTTCACCCCCAGCAGGGCCTTGGACCGCCGCCGGGCCGCCTGCGCCCGGACCCGCGCCATGACCGCCGACGCCGCACACAGCGCCGCCACCGCCAGACACAGCGCCATCCCCAGCCTGTGGACATCGAAGCCCCCGAAGCCGACCATCACCGCTCCCCCGTCCGCACGATCCGCCGGCACCACACCAGTCCCAGCGCCTCCAGCAGGCCGCCCGCGAGCAGACACCCCCACCCCATCGGGGTGTGCAGCAGCACCCGCAGCGGATCCGCCCCCAGCCCCGTGCCGATCAGCAGGCCCACCAGGGGCAGCAGGGCAAGCACCACCGCCGTGGACCGCGCCCCCGCCAGCTGGGCCCTCAGGGACTCCTGCCGGTCCCGCTCGGCCCGCAGGGCGCCCTCCAGCCGGTCCAGGCCCGCAGCCAGGCCCGCACCGCCGTCCACCGACACCCGCCAGCAGGCGGCCATCCCCGCCAGCCCCTCCGCGCCGGGCTCCCGAGCCGCCTGGCGCAGCGCCGCGGGCACGTCCCCGCCGAACGCCGCGGCGGCCAGCACCCCCGCCTCCGCCGCGCCCGGACCGCCGGGGCCCCCGACGGTCCGCCGTATCGCCGCCGTCAGCGCCTGCCCCGGCTGGGCCCCCGCCCGCAACTCGCCCACCGCCGCCGCGCACAGGGCCACCACCTCGGCGGCCCGCGCCACCCGGGCCCGCTCCCGCGCCCGGGTCCGCAGCCACCGCCGCACCAGCGGCACGGCGGCCGCCCCCGCCAGCAGGGGGATCACCGACCCGCCCAGCACGGCGACCACGAGCCCGGCGCCGAGGCAGGCCCACTCCCGCCACCGAGCCGCCCGCACCCGTACGCCGGCCACCAGCCGCTCCAGGCGCACCGGCCCACGCGGAACCACCGGACCGCCCCCGGCCACCAGCACCCGCGCCCGCCGGGAAACCCGGTCGCCCCCGACCAGCACCCAGGCGGCCGCCCCGGCGCACAGCACACCCGCGAACACCGGCACCGGCAGCACCGCCCCGGCGCTCACCGGGCACCCCGCAGCAGCGGTCGCAGCCGCTCCCAGCCGCGCTCCCGTACGAAGCCCCGCGCGGCCCAGCGCAGGGCCGGGACGGTGACCACCAGCCCGGCGGCATCCCGCTCCAGCACGTGGACCTCGGCCACCCGGCGCCGCCCCTCCCGGTCCCGGACCAGGTGGACGACCAGGGTCAGCGCGGCGGCCAACTGGCTGTGGAGGGCGGCCCGGTCGAGCCCGGCGGCCGTTCCCAGCGCCTCCAGTCGGGCCGGGACATGGGCGGCGGCATTCGCATGGACCGTGCCGCAGCCTCCTTCGTGGCCCGTGTTGAGGGCCGCGAGCAGGTCCGCCACCTCCGGGCCCCGGACCTCGCCGACGACCAGCCGGTCGGGCCGCATCCGCAGGGCCTGCCGGACCAGGTCCGCCAGCGTGACCAGGCCCGCCCCCTCCTGGTTGGCCGGCCGGGTCTCCAGCCGCACCACGTGCGGATGGTCGGGGCGCAGCTCGGCCGAATCCTCGGCGAGCACGATCCGCTCGCCGGGGCCGACCAGTCCCAACAGGGCGCTGAGCAGGGTGGTCTTACCGGTTCCGGTGCCGCCGGAGACGAGGAAGGACAGCCGGGCCTCGACCATCTCCCGGAGCAGCCGGTGGCCGCCGGGCGGCAGTGTCCCGGCCGCGACGAGCTCTTCCAGGGTGAACGCCCGCGGCCGCACCACCCGCAGCGAAAGGCAGGCCGACCCGACCGCCACCGGAGGCAGCACGGCATGTAGCCGGGTGCCGTCCGGCATCCGGGCGTCCACCCAGGGCCGGGCGTCGTCCAGCCGGCGGCCCGCGACGGCGGCCAGCCGCTGGGCGAGCCTGCGGACGGCATCGGCGTCGGCGAAGGTCACCCCGGTCAGCTCCAGCCCGCCGCCCCGGTCCACCCACACCCGGTCGGGAGCCGCCACCAGCACATCGGTGACCTCGGGGTCGGCGAGCAGCGCCTCCAACGGGCCCGCGCCGACCAGCTCTGACCGTAACTCGGCGGCCACGCCCAGCACTTCCGCGTCACCGAGCAGTCGGCCCTGGGCCCGCAGGGCCGCCGCCACCCGCGCCGGGGTCGGCTCCGCCCCGGTCTCGGCGAGCCGCCGGCGCACCGCGTCCAGGAGTACCGCGCTCATGCCGGCACCCCCTGGGCGGAGCCGAGCACCCGCTGCCAGAAGCCGTCGCAGAACCGGGCCAGCGCGCCCCGCCCCTGCGCCCCCGGCGGTTCCCCCTCGGCCACCCGCCCCGGGAGCCCCACCTCGACCGGCACCTCGCCGGCCAGCGGCGCCCCCAGCAGCCCTGCCACGGCCTCGGCATCGAGACCGCCCGGGCAGCGGCCCCGTACGACGACACGCACGTCCCGGGCCACCATCCGCACCCCGGCCGCCACCCGGCCCGCGGCGGCCACGGCCCGCAGCTCGCCCGGGACCACCATCAGCACCAGGTCGAGCTGGGCCAGCACCTCGGCCACGGCTTCGTCCACCCGCCGCGGGAGGTCGACCACCACGACCCCGCCCCGGCGGCGGGCGGCGGCCACCACCGACCGCATCGCGTCGGGCGGTACCACCACCCGGTCCCCGCGGTCCCAGCTGAGGACCCGCAGGGCATGCAGTTCGGGCAGGGACTCCTCCAGCGCTCCGGCACCGACCCGTCCGCGGGATGCCGCGAAGTCCGGCCAGCGCAGCCCCTCCGCGGCCTCGCCCCCGAGCAGGACGTCCATGCCCCCGCCCAGCGGGTCCCCGTCGATGAGGATCGTCCGCTCCCCGGCCCGCGCGGCCCGCAGGGCGAGTGCGCAGGCGAGGGTGGAGGCCCCGGCCCCGCCGCTGCCGCCGATCACCCCGACCGCGAGGGCGGGCCGTCCGGCTCCTTCCACCACATCGGCGATGCGGTCCACGAGCCGGCCCTCGGCGTCGGGCAGCGTGAGCACCTCCTCGGCGCCGATCTCCACGGCCCGCTGCCACACGAGGGGGTCGTCCAGGTCCCGGCCGACGAGGAACACCCCGTCCCTGCGGGGCGCCCCGCGCACCCGCAGGGCGGCGTCGTCCCCGACCAGCACCAGCGGCGCGGACTCCCATCCGACGCTCCCGACGCTCCCGCCACCCGTTCCGCTTTGCTCCGGCACCGCGTGGTGCACATGCGGCTCGGCCCCCGCGGCGGCGCACAGCCGCAGCAGGTCGTCGAGCAGCAGGGGATCCTCAGTGATGATCAGCGGCCGCCCGCCACCGGGCACCGTCCCGCCCACCGCGGGCTCGGCTGTTTCACACGACTTCGATCGGACCACGATCTCCGCCCCCTTCTCACTGCGAAATCCAGCACCGCGGACTTCGCGGCTGGAATCACCGTGCAGCGATCAGGAAAAAGAAGTGGATCTTGCCCGAAAACTGTGGACAGCGAGTCGATTGTGAATAACCCGGTCACCCTCTCAGGTGAGTTCCGGAGCGCGCCGGAACCACTACGCACCGTTACGAGTCTGATGGGGTGAGGGCCTTCGCCACGCGGGCCCCGTACACACAGGAGGGCCGGAGGAATGGTCACTTGGGGCCGAAGGCAGGGACGCGAACCGCGTCCGGACATGCGACGACCCCCGCCGGGGGGGAGAGCGGGGGTCGTCCCCACGGTCCGACTCGGGGGGGGAGGAGCCAGACCGGGTTAGCACGGTCGCGAACGATCCGTGACTTCCATGGTGTACCCGAGAGCCTTCTCAGGCAAACCCACGCGCCACACCTTACGCCGAATGGTGGGCGCATATGCTCGGTGCGTGGAAAATCAGCCCTTGCCGCACTCCTCGCCTCGTACCGCAGCCTTCTTCGACCTGGACAAGACGGTCATTGCGAAGTCGAGCACCTTGACGTTCAGCAAGTCCTTCTACCAGGGCGGCCTGATCAACCGGCGCGCCGTGCTGCGCACCGCGTACACCCAGTTCATCTTCCTGGCCGGCGGCGCCGACCACGATCAGATGGAACGGATGCGCGAGTACCTCTCCGCCCTCTGCAAGGGGTGGAACGTGCAGCAGGTGCGGGAGATCGTCGCGGAAGCCCTGCACGACCTGATCGACCCGATCATCTACGACGAGGCCGCCTCCCTCATCGAGGCCCACCACACGGCGGGCCGCGACGTGGTGATCGTGTCGACCTCCGGCGCGGAAGTGGTCGAGCCGATCGGCGAGATGCTCGGCGCGGACCGCGTCGTCGCCACGCGCATGGTCGTCGGCGAGGACGGCTGCTTCACCGGAGAGATCGAGTACTACGCCTACGGGCCCACCAAGGCGGAGGCCGTCCGCGAGCTCGCCGAGTCCGAGGGCTACGACCTGGCCCGGTGCTACGCCTACAGCGACTCGGCCACCGACATCCCCATGCTGGAGGCCGTCGGGCACCCGCACGCCGTCAACCCCGACCGGGCGCTGCGGCGCGAGGCCGTGGCGCGCGAGTGGCCGGTTCTCGTGTTCGACCGGCCGGTGCGGCTGAAGCAGCGGCTGCCCGGACTGTCGATGCCCGCGCGGCCGGCGCTGGTCGCCGCGGCGGCCGTGGGCGCGGCCGCCGCCACCGCCGGGCTGGTCTGGTACGCGAGTCGGCGCCGGGCCGGGGCCCTGGCCGCCGCGGCTGCCGCCGCGACCGCCACCTCCGCCTGAATGTCCTGACCTGCAGCGATATCGGCCGCCCGGTTCGCCCGATCTTGTCCTGGAAAGTAAAAAGTGGAGCTAGGGGTTTCGCATGGCTCCGAAGCGGAGTACAAATAAAGCAACGGCCCGCGAGACCAAAGAACATCCGAGAGGATCATCTTTAAAACGCAGTAAGGCCCACGGACCGAAGCATGAACGCCGAGCACCCACGCGACGTCGACCCGTCGATTACGGGCCAGCCGCACCAGGTGACGGGCAAAGTTCCCGACCTGATGGGCAACCATCGAGGACGCTTGGTAACTGGGCGTAAATGCCAGCGGCGACACCAAAGCAAGTCGGTGTCGCCGCAACCCGTTGTCCGGGGACATTCGGGGATGTTCAGGGACGTTCGGGAAAAATCCTCAGGCCGCGCCGCGCTGGAGCGCCTCGCAGACGGCCGTCGACTCGCGGACGCCGAGTTCGATCGCGCGACCGCAGTGGGCGATCCAGGCGGCCATCCCTTCCGCGGTACCGGAGACGTAGCCCTCGAAGGCGGCCAGGTACGCCTCGCGCCCCTGTTCGGCATGGCCGACCTCCGCCGGGCAGATCGCCTTCGGGTCCAGACCGCTGTTGATCAGGACGATGCGCTCGGCCGCCCGCGCGACCAGGCCGTTGTACGTGGCGAAGGGCCGCAGGGCCAGCAGTTCGCCGTGCACCACGGCCGACGTGATCAGCGCCGGGGCGGAGCCGCCCGCGATGATCAGGCGGGAGAGCCCGTCCAGCCGCCCCGCGACCTCCTCCGCGCTCGGCAGCTCCAGCTCCACCAGCGGCTCGTCGACCGCCTCGCCCGCCAGGCGGGGGCGGCCCACCACGTCCCCGTCCGCCGTCGACCCCGACGCCACCAGGTGGAGCCGCGCGAGGACCCGTAGCGGCGACTGGCGCCAGATGCTCAGCAGCTGCCCGGCCTCCGCCGTGAGCCGGAGCGCCGCGCCCACCGTCAGCGCCTCGGGCTCCGACCCGAAGTCGGTCCGGCGGCGCACCTCCTCCAGCGCCCAGTCCGCACCGGACAGCGCCGCGCTCCCGCGGGCGCCGCGCAGCGCGGCCTCCGAGGTGATCTCGCCACTGCGCCGGCGCATGACCCGGTGCCCGTAGACCCGGTCCACGGCCTTGCGTACGGAATCCACGGACTCGGCGACACCCGGCAGCCCGGCCAGGGGGGCCAGCGGGTCAGAAGCGCTACTCATAAGTAGGGAGCCTACGCACTGCACACCCATAGCACCGACCCCTCCTTGGAGTGGTCTTCTTCACTCACCTTGACAACTCCCCGCGATCAGTCCACTACGCTTGGTGAACATGAAGATCGCTTTCGTGGGAAAGGGCGGCAGCGGCAAGACGACGCTGTCCTCCCTCTTCATCCGCCACCTCGCCGCCAATGAAGCCCCCGTCGTCGCGGTGGACGCCGACATCAACCAGCACCTGGGCGCCGCGCTCGGGCTCGCCGAGGACGAGGCCGCCGAACTGCCCGCCCTGGGCGCGCACCTGCCCCTGATCAAGGACTACCTGCGGGGTTCCAACCCGCGCATCGCGTCCGCCGACACGATGATCAAGACCACCCCGCCCGGCCGGGGCTCGCGCCTGCTGCGGGTCACCGAGGACAACCCGGTGTACGACGCCTGCGCGCGCACCCTCCTGCTCGACGGGGAGCCCGTACGGCTCATGGCCACGGGGCCGTTCACCGAGGCCGATCTGGGCGTGGCCTGCTACCACTCCAAGGTCGGGGCGGTCGAGCTCTGCCTCAACCACCTCGTCGACGGCCCCGACGAGTACGTGGTGGTCGACATGACCGCCGGTTCCGACTCCTTCGCCTCCGGCATGTTCACCCGCTTCGACGTGACCTTCCTGGTCGCCGAGCCGACCCGCAAGGGCGTCTCCGTCTACCGCCAGTACAAGGAGTACGCGCGGGACTTCGGGGTCTCGCTCAAGGTCATCGGGAACAAGGTGCAGGGCCCGGACGACATCGAGTTCCTCCAGGACGAGGTGGGCGAGGACCTGCTGGTCACCGTCGGGCACTCGGACTGGGTGCGCGCGATGGAGAAGGGCCGGCCGGCCGCCTTCGAGCTGCTGGAGGCGACCAACCGGCTCGCCCTCCAGGCCCTCCAGGACGCGGCCGACGACTCGTACGCGCACCGCGACTGGGAGCGGTACACCGAGCAGATGGTGCGGTTCCACCTCAAGAACGCGGAGAGCTGGGGCAACGCCAAGACCGGGATCGACCTGGCGGACCAGGTCGACCCCGATTTCGTCCTGCGCGAGGGGGCCGCGGGGCGCGAGGCGCTCGTCAGCCCTCGTCCGCACCCTCATCAGCCGGCTCCGCAGCCGGCTTGACCTCGGCGGGGGCCGTCGGCGGCGCGGGCGGCGGCCCCGCGGTCAGGAACTTCGTCCAGCCCTCCTTCGGCGCCTCGCCGACGTCGAGGGTGCGCATCCACTCCAGGGTCTTCGGGTCCTGGGCGTCGAGCCAGTCCGCCAGCTCGCGGAAGGGCACGCAGCGGACCTCCGGCCTGGTGCACATGGTCTTGATCGACTCCTCGACGGCGCGCATGTAGGTGCCGCCGTTCCAGGACTCGAAGTGGTTGCCGATGATCAGCGGTGCGCGGTTGCCCTGGTAGGTCCGGTCGAAGGCCTGTCGCAGGCCGTCGCGCATCTGGTCGCCCCAGTACTGGTGTTGCGACGGGTCGCCCTGCGAGGTCGTCCCGGACTGGTTGACCATGTAGTTGTAGTCCATGCTCAGGGTGTCGAAGGCACGGCCCGGCATGGGCACCAGCTGGAGCGGGATGTCCCAGAGCCCGTCCGTCTTCTTGGGCCAGATCTGCTTGCTGATGCCGCTGGAGTCGTAGCGGAAGCCCATGTCCTTCGCCGCCAGCATGAAGTTCTTCTGGCCCTCCAGGCACGGCGTGCGGGCGCCGATCAGCTCCTTGTCGTAGTCGAAGGGGAGCGCCGCCATGTCCTTCAGGCCCGCGTTCGTCTTCCAGTTCTTGACGAAGGACTTGGCCTGGTTGATCTCGCTCTTCCACTCCTCGACCGACCAGGTGCCGACGCCGCCGTCGGGACCGCAGAAGTGGCCGTTGAAGTGGGTGCCGATCTCGTTGCCCTCCAGCCAGGCCGCGCGGACCTGGGTGGCGGTGTCCTTGATGCCCTGGAGGTCGCCGAAGCCGATGTCGGAGCGGCCGGGTGAGTGCTGGGGGGCGGTGTAGAGGGAACTCTTCTCCTCCGGGAGCAGGTAGACGCCGCTGAGGAAGTACGTCATCCGGGCGTTGTACTTCTTGCCGACCTCGCGGAAGTGCGAGAAGAGCTTCTGGCTGTCCTCGCCGGCCCCGTCCCACGAGAAGACCACGAACTGCGGCGGCTTCTCACCGGGCTTGAGCTTCTCCGCCTTCCGTACGTGGGGCTGCCCGCCGGTGTACGCGGTCGAGCCGTCGCCGATGGGCCGGTTGACACTGCCGGGGGCTTCGGGGGCGTTGGCGCCCTTCCGGGCGTTGTGGGGCCCGGGGGCCGGGGACTTGGCGGGCTCCGAGGAGGTGCACCCGGCGACTCCCAGGACCAGCGCCGTGGCGACCAGGCCGCCGGCGATCTTCTTCGTGGCGGCGATCATCCGCCCCACCTCTCCCTCGCAGTTCCGTTTCAGGGCTTCCGCGCCGCAACGTCCCATGCGGTCTGCTTTGGGGGAGATGTGACAAGCCGTACAAAATGCTTAATCACCCTTGAGCGCTAATTTCTAGGCCATTTGCCCGTATTACCCACCACTTCTCTTTACTCTCCATTACCATCCATTTACCGAGTGTTGAGACTCCCGCCGCTTCACCCCTCCCCCGAGGAGACGGGACCTATGACAGACACCTCCCCCACACCCACGAACCTCTCCGCAGACCTCTCCGCCTCCATCGCCGTCTTCCTGATCGCCCTGCCGCTCTCGCTCGGCATCGCCCTGGCCACCGGCGCACCGCTCCAGGCGGGCCTGGTCGCCGCGGCGGCGGGCGGGATCGTCGCCGGACGGGTCGGCGGCGCGCCGCTCCAGGTCAGCGGGCCCGCGGCCGGACTCACGGTCGTCACCGCGGAGTTGATCCAGCACTACGGGTGGCGTACCACGTGCGCCATCACCGTGCTCGCCGGGCTCTGCCAGCTCGGCCTCGCCGCACTGCGCACCGCCCGGTCGGCGCTCATGGTCAGCCCGGCCATCGTGCACGGCATGCTCGCGGGCATCGGCGTGACCATCGCGCTGGCCCAGCTGCACATCGTGCTCGGCGGCACCCCGCAGAGCTCCGCCGTGGCCAACGTCCAGGGGCTGCCCGCCCAGTTGGCCGATCTGCATCCGGGCGCGCTCGGCATCAGCGCACTGACCCTGCTCGTCCTGCTCGGCTGGCCGCGGCTGCCCGGGCGGGCCGGCCGCGCGCTGCGCAAGGTGCCCGCGGCGCTCGCCGCCGTCGCCACGGCCACCGCCTTCGCGGCGCTGGCGGGACTCACCCTGCCCCGGGTGGACCTGCCGTCCTGGCGCAGCCACGCCCTGCCCGAGCTGCCCGAGGGCCCGGTCCTCGGCATCATCGCCGCCGTACTGACCATCACCCTGGTCGGCAGTGTGGAGTCGCTTCTCTCCGCGGTCGCGACGGACAAGCTGATCGCCTCCGAGCGGCGCACCGGCAACCGCCCGCCCCGCGCCGACCTCAACCGGGAGCTGCGGGGGCAGGGCGCGGCGAACATCGTCTCCGGGGCCCTCGGCGGACTGCCCATCACGGGAGTGGCCGTCCGCAGCGTGGCCAACGTCAAGGCCGGTGCGACCACCAGGAAGTCGGCCATGCTGCACGGGTTCTGGGTGCTGCTCGCGGCCGCCCTGCTCGTACCGGTCCTCGATCTGATCCCGCTCGCCGCACTGGCCGCCCTGGTGATGGCGGTGGGCGTGCAGATGGTCAGCATCACGCACCTGCGCAGTGTCACCCGGCACCGGGAGGTCGTGGTCTACGGGACGACGATCGTGGCCGTGGTGCTCGGCGGGGTCCTGGAGGGCGTGGCCATCGGCATCGCGGTGGCCGTCGCGCTGGCCCTGCACCGGCTGGCCCGGACCCGGATCACCCTGGAGCAGCTCGACGACGGGGGCCACCGGGTCTGGGCACGGGGGCAGTTGACCTTCCTCGCGGTACCGCGGCTGAGCCGGGTGCTGAACCAGATCCCACACCACGGGCACGCGGTGGTCGAGCTGGACGGCTCGTTCATGGACCACGCGGCCTACGAGACGCTGAAGGACTGGCAGGAATCCCATCTGGCGCACGGGGGTTCGGTGGAGGTCACCGGCCGCACCGGATCGGGGGGCGCGATCGCCGAGGCCGACCGGTCACATCGGGCCCACCACACCGAGGGGACCCGCCACACCGAGGGAACGCACCGCACCGGCGGGGCCCACCGCACCGACCGGTCCCGGCGCACGCCCCAGCGCGGCGGGCACCAGTGCTGCCGCCCCTGGACGCCGTGGCAGAACCACTGCGACCACCGGACCACGGGGACCCTTACGAGCACACCGGAGGCCTCGGACGCGGCCGACACCGCCGCGGCCCCCGGGTCGGCCCCCCGGCGGCGCGGCGCCGGCCAACTGGCCAACGGGATCAGCGCCTTCCAGCGGGATACCGCGCCGCACGTACGGGACGAGCTGGCCCGCCTGGCCCGCGAGGGGCAGCGGCCCTCCCAGCTCTTCCTCACCTGCGCCGACTCCCGCCTGGTGACCAGCATGATCACGGCCAGCGGGCCGGGCGACCTCTTCACCGTTCGCAACGTCGGCAATCTGGTCCCCCTGCCGGGCGCCGAGTCCACCGACGACTCGGTCGCGGCGGCCATCGAGTACGCGGTGGACGTGCTCAAGGTGGACAGCATCACGGTGTGCGGGCACTCGGGCTGCGGGGCCATGCAGGCCCTGCTCAACTCCGCGCCCGGAACCCCGATGACCCCGCTGCGCCGCTGGCTGCGCCACGGGCTGCCCAGCCTGGAGCGGATGGCCAGCCGGCACCACGCCTGGGCCCGGATCTCGGGCCGGCTCCCGGCGGACGCCGTGGAGCAGCTGTGCCTGACCAACGTGGTGCAGCAGCTGGAGCACCTGCGGGCCCACGAATCGGTGGCCAGGCGGCTCGCCGAGGGCACGCTGGAGCTGCACGGGATGTACTTCCACGTGGGCGAGGCGCAGGCGTACCTGCTCTCCGACGGCGAGGACTTCTTCGACTGCCGGGTCTTCGACACCGTCGGAACCGTCGGACCCGTCGGACAGAACGCCTGAAACCACAGCGCGTCTGAACCGATAGCCTCCCGTATCCGTGCAATCGTTTTGGCCCCTTCCCGCACCCTGCAGCGGGAAGGGGCCTTTCGCGCGCGAACCCAGCCGTGCTATAGGTCTAAACCAATTCTCGGCTACCCCTTGTCACCTGGGCCGCTGACTGATGAGCTATGCCCGGGGACACAACGGACACCCTGGGAAAGGGAGATGTCGTGAGCAATGAAAGCCTGGCCAATCTGCTCAAGGAGGAGCGGCGGTTCGCACCGCCCGCCGATCTGGCCGCCGCCGCCAATGTGACAGAGGCTGCGTACACACAGGCCGACGCGGACCGGCTGGGCTTCTGGGCCGAGCAGGCCCGGCGGCTGACCTGGGCCACGGAGCCGACCGAGACGCTCGACTGGACGAACCCGCCCTTCGCGAAGTGGTTCGCGGACGGCAAGCTGAACGTCGCCTACAACTGCGTGGACCGCCACGTCGAGGCCGGCAACGGCGACCGCGTCGCCATCCACTTCGAGGGCGAGCCCGGCGACAGCCGCGCGATCACCTACGCCGAACTCAAGGACGAGGTCTCCCGGGCCGCCAACGCCCTGACCGAGCTGGGCGTCCAGGCCGGCGACCGCGTCGCCGTCTACCTGCCGATGATCCCCGAGGCGGTCATCGCGATGCTCGCGTGCGCCCGCGTCGGCGCCGCGCACTCCGTGGTCTTCGGCGGCTTCTCGGCCGACGCCGTCGCCTCCCGCATCCAGGACGCCGACGCGAAGCTGGTCATCACCGCCGACGGCGGCTACCGCCGCGGCAAGCCCACCGCGCTCAAGCCCGCCATCGACGAGGCCGTCGGCAAGTGTCCGCAGGTCAAGAACGTGCTCGTGGTGCGGCGCACCGGCCAGGACACCGCCTTCACCGAGGGCCGCGACGTCTGGTGGCACGAGGTCGTCGGCCGCCAGTCCACCGCGCACACCCCGCAGGCCTTCGACGCCGAGCACCCGCTCTTCATCCTCTACACCTCGGGGACCACGGGTAAGCCGAAGGGCATCCTGCACACCTCGGGCGGCTACCTCACGCAGGCCGCGTACACCCACCACGCGGTCTTCGACCTGAAGCCGGAGACCGACGTCTACTGGTGCACCGCCGACATCGGCTGGGTGACCGGGCACTCGTACATCGTCTACGGGCCGCTCGCGAACGGCGCCACCCAGGTGATGTACGAGGGCACGCCGGACACCCCGCACCAGGGCCGCTTCTGGGAGAT
Organism: Streptomyces sp. NPDC059989; assembly: GCF_042736975.1. Classification (NCBI taxonomy): domain Bacteria; kingdom Bacillati; phylum Actinomycetota; class Actinomycetes; order Kitasatosporales; family Streptomycetaceae; genus Streptomyces; species Streptomyces sp. NPDC059989. The sequence goes on along the minus strand of NZ_JBHWUO010000003.1, from coordinate 151,781 downwards.
CGTGCAGAAGTACGGCGTCAGCATCCTCTACACGGCGCCGACGGCCATCCGTACGTTCATGAAGTGGGGCGACGACATCCCCGCGAAGTTCGACCTGTCGAGCCTGCGCGTCCTGGGCTCGGTCGGCGAGCCGATCAACCCCGAGGCCTGGATCTGGTACCGCAAGCACATCGGCGGCGACCGCTGCCCGATCGTGGACACCTGGTGGCAGACGGAGACCGGCGCGATGATGATCTCCCCGCTGCCGGGCGTCACGCACACCAAGCCGGGCTCCGCGCAGCGCGCCCTGCCCGGGATCTCCGCCACCGTCGTGGACGACGAGGCGCACGAGGTCCCCAACGGCGGAGGCGGCTACCTGGTCCTCACCGAGCCGTGGCCGTCGATGCTGCGCACCATCTGGGGTGACGACCAGCGGTTCATCGACACCTACTGGTCCCGCTTCGAGGGCAAGTACTTCGCGGGCGACGGCGCCAAGAAGGACGACGACGGCGACATCTGGCTGCTCGGCCGGGTGGACGACGTGATGCTGGTCTCCGGCCACAACATCTCGACCACCGAGGTCGAGTCGGCGCTGGTCTCGCACCCGTCGGTCGCCGAGGCGGCCGTGGTCGGCGCCAACGACGAGACCACCGGCCAGGCCATCGTGGCCTTCGTCATCCTGCGCGGCACCGCCTCCGAGACCGAAGGCCTGGTCGCGGAGCTGCGCAACCACGTCGGCGCGACGCTCGGCCCGATCGCCAAGCCGAAGCGGATCCTGCCGGTCCAGGAGCTGCCGAAGACCCGCTCGGGCAAGATCATGCGCCGTCTGCTGCGCGACGTGGCGGAGAACCGCGCGGTCGGCGATGTCACCACGCTCGCCGACTCCTCGGTCATGGACCTGATCCAGAGCAAGCTGCCGAGCGCTTCCAGCGAGGACTGAGACACGACTAAAGGGGCATCCGGCGCGCCGCGCCGGATGCCCCTTTCGCGCATAAGGTGATGATCGCCGGATACGCCCTCGCGTACACCCTGTAAAATATTCAAAGCGTAAAAACCACAGGGTGCGCCGGGAAGTCTGGTCGGCAACAGCGTTTGTCATGCCGTCGACCACCCGGAGGTGTCCCACCGTGGCCACGCCCACCCCCAGCCGCAAGCTGCTCGGCCGGCTCTCCCTCCCGGAGCGCCGTTTCGTCGCCGACGCCCTGCGCACCGAGACCGTCGGTGGCGTGCTGCTGCTGGTGGCCGCGATCGCCGCCCTGATCTGGGCCAACACGCCCGCCCTGACCAGCAGCTACAACACGGTCCGGGACTTCCACATAGGCCCCGGCTCCCTCGGCCTGGACCTGTCGATCCAGCACTGGGCCGCCGACGGCCTCCTCGCGATCTTCTTCTTCGTCGCCGGCATCGAGCTCAAGCGCGAGCTGGTCGCGGGCGACCTGCGCGATCCCAAGGCAGCCGCCCTCCCGGTCATCGCCGCCCTCTGCGGCATGGCCGTCCCGGCCCTGGTCTACGCGCTGGTCAACACGCTCGGCGACGGCTCGATGGACGGCTGGGCGGTCCCGACCGCGACCGACATCGCCTTCGCGCTCGCGGTCCTCGCGGTGATCGGCACCTCGCTGCCGTCCGCCCTGCGCGCCTTCCTGCTGACCCTCGCCGTCGTCGACGACCTCTTCGCCATCCTGATCATCGCGGTGTTCTTCACCGACGAGATCGACTTCATGGCGCTCGGCGGCGCCGTCGTGGGCCTGGTCCTCTTCTGGTTCCTGCTGCGCAAGAACGTCCGCGGCTGGTACGTGTACGTCCCGCTCGCCCTGGTCATCTGGGGCCTGATGTACAACAGCGGCATCCACTCCACCATCGCCGGTGTCGCCATGGGCCTGATGCTCCGCTGCACCCGCAAGGACGGCGAGCAGCACTCCCCCGGCGAGCACATCGAGCACCTGATCCGGCCCGTCTCGGCAGGTCTCGCCGTCCCGTTCTTCGCGCTGTTCTCCGCCGGGGTCTCCCTCTCCGACGAGTCCATCGGCCAGGTGTTCGGCCGGCCCGAGACCCTCGGTGTCGTCCTCGGCCTGGTCGTCGGCAAGACCGTGGGCATCTTCGGCGGCACCTGGCTGGCCGCCCGCTTCACCAAGGCCGAGCTCAACGAGGACCTCGCCTGGCCCGACGTACTCGCCGTGGCCTCGCTCGCCGGCATCGGATTCACCGTCTCGCTGCTGATCGGCGAGCTGGCCTTCGCGGGCGACGAGATCCTCACCGACGAGGTCAAGGCGGCCGTCCTGATCGGCTCGCTCATCGCAGCGGTCGTCGCGTGCGTCCTGCTCAAGCTGCGCGACCGCAGGTACCGGGCGCTCACCGAGGCCGAGGAGCGCGACGAGGACCTCGACGGCATCCCGGACATCTACGAGGAGCACACCCCGGCGTACCACCTGCGGATGGCGGAGATCTACGAGAACAAGGCCGCGGAGCACCGCCGCAGGGCCGAGGCGGCGGCCGGCGGCCCGGCCGAAGCGGCAGCCGGGTCCAGCGCCGAGGGCGACCGTCCGGCATGATCTGACTGACGACGGAGGACAGCCGCCGGCAGCAGACGACAGAGGGAGAGAGCGATGAGCGCAGGGGACCAAGGAGTGCAGGGAGCCGAGCGCACACTCGGCCAGCTGGTCGCCTCGGCCACGGCCGAGATGTCCGCCCTGGTGCACGACGAGATCGCCCTCGCCAAGGTGGAGCTCAAGCAGGACGTCAAGCGCGCGGGGATCGGCAGCGGCGCCGCCATCGTCGCGGGCGTGCTCGTGCTCTTCTCCCTCCCCGTACTGAGTTTCGCCGCCGCGTACGGGATCCATAACCTCGGGCTCGGCCTCGCGTGGTCCTTCCTCATCGTCGGCGGCGCGTTCTGGCTGCTCGCGGGCCTGGTCGGGCTGCTGGCCGTGGTCAAGTTCAAGAAGGTCAAGCCGCCGGTGAAGACCATCGAGTCGGTCAAGCAGACCGCGGCGCTCGTCGGGACCGTCAAGCCGCACGCGCGGCCGGTGAGTGACAAGGCCCTGGGTGTGGCACGCTCGTCTTCATGACAGCCCCCTCGCCTGACGCCGGCACTCCGCCCACCGCTGCCACGGCGGTCCGGCTCGACGTGCCCGGGAGGACGGTGACGCACCGGGACGTCGCCGCCAACGGTGCCCGCTTCCACGTCGCCGAACTGGGTGACGGGCCGCTGGTGCTGCTGCTGCACGGCTTCCCGCAGTTCTGGTGGACTTGGCGGCACCAGCTGACCGCACTCGCCGACGCCGGCTACCGGGCGGTCGCCATGGACCTGCGCGGCGTGGGCGGCAGCGACCGCACCCCGCGCGGCTACGACCCCGCCAACCTGGCGCTCGACATCACCGGGGTCGTACGGTCCCTCGGCGAGCCGGACGCCGCGCTCGTGGGGCACGACCTGGGCGGGTACCTCGCCTGGACGGCGGCCGTGATGCGGCCCAAGCTGGTGCGCCGCCTCGTCGTCTCCTCCATGCCGCATCCGCGCCGCTGGCGCTCGGCGATGCTGTCGGACTTCGGGCAGACCCGGGCCAGTTCGCACATCTGGGGCTTCCAGCGGCCGTTCGTCCCCGAGCGGCAGCTCGTCGCCGATGACGGGGCCCTCGTGGGACAGCTGATCCGGGACTGGTCCGGGCCGCTGCTTCCGGAGGACGCGGATCTCGCCGTGTACCAGCGGGCGATGTGCATCCCGTCCACCGCGCACTGCTCGATCGAGCCGTACCGCTGGATGATGCGGTCGATGGCGCGGCCCGACGGGCTCCAGTTCAACCGGCGGATGAAGCGGCCGGTGCGCGTGCCGACGCTGCACCTGCACGGCTCGCTCGACCCGGTGATGCGGACGCGCAGTGCGGCCGGCTCCGGGGAGTACGTCGAAGCCCCGTACCGGTGGCGGCTGTTCGACGGTCTCGGGCACTTCCCGCACGAGGAGGACCCGGTCGCCTTCTCGACCGAGCTGGTGAACTGGCTGAAGGATCCCGAGCCGGACCGCTGACCCGCCCCACCGCACGGTATGACAGTCATTCAATTGCCTGGCGCATAGGCCAATTGGCCGCCGTGTACGGGGTTACCGACCTTGGGGCACGGGCACAGCTCGGAGTATGGGCTGGACGCACGACTACGGTGACACCGCACACGAACGCCGCTCGGCCACTGCGCCGGGCACCCACGAGAGGGTCGGCCGGCACGGCCACGACCTCAGACTCGGAATTCCGCGCATCCTGCGCCGCCGGGCCCGCTGGGTCTCGGCACGCCTGCGCCATCCGCGGACGTAGAGACCGCGCGGACGCGGCGGCGCGGAAGGCTCAGAGGGCGCAGCCCTGGCTTTCGACCCGCTGCACGGCGCTCTTGCCGATCCGGATGTCGTCGCGGATCTCGTCCACCGTCAGGGCGTAGCCGGTGTTGGGGTCGTCGAGGGACTTCGCGAAGACGACCCCGTACACCTTGCCGTCGGGCGTCAGCAGCGGGCCGCCGGAGTTGCCCTGGCGGACCGTCGCGTACAGCGAGTAGACGTCCCGTCGGACGGTGCCCCGGTGGTAGATGTCCGGGCCGTTGGCGTTGATCCGGCCGCGGACGCGGGCGGATCGGACGTCGTACGCGCCGTTCTCCGGGAAGCCGGCGACGATCGCGTCGGTGCCGCTGGCCGCGTCCTTCTCGGAGAACTCCAGCGCCGGCGCCTTCAGCTTGGGCACGTCGAGTACGGCGATGTCGCGCTCCCAGTCGTAGAGCACGACCTTGCCGTCATACAGCTTGCCCTCGCCGCCGATCTGCACGGTCGGCTCGCCGACACCGCCGACGACGTGCGCGTTGGTCATCACCTTGCCCGGCGCAAAGACGAAGCCCGTGCCCTCCAGCACCTTGCTGCAGCTCGGCGCGGTGCCGACGACCTTCACGATCGAACGCTTGGCCTGCTCGGCGATCGGGCTGCTGGCGAGCGCCGGATCGGGCGCCTTCACCTCGGTGATGGGCTCGTTGGAGAACGGGCTGAACACCTGCGGGAAGCCGTTGCGCGCGAGGGTCGAGCTCAAGTCCGAGAACCAGCTGTCGGCCCGGTCGGGCAGGACCCGCGACACGCCGAGGAGCACCTTGGAGTTGCGGACCTCCCTGCCCACGCTGGGCAGCGCCGTCTGGGCCACCAGCAGTCCGATCAGCCAGGCCACCAGCAGCATCGCGACCACGTTGACCAGGGCCCCGCCGGTCGCGTCGAGCGCGCGCGCCGGTGACCAGGTGATGTGGCGGCGCAGCCGACTGCCGAGGTGGGTGGTGAGGGCCTGGCCGACCGAGGCGCAGACGATGATCACGACCACGGCGATCACGACGACCGTGGTGGACGCCTGGGTCCCGTCGTCGGTCACCCGGTCCCAGACCAGCGGGAGCAGGGACACGGCGACGAGACCACCGCCGAGGAATCCGATCACCGACAGGATGCCGACGACGAACCCCTGGCGGTAGCCGACGATCGCGAACCACACGGCCGCGAGCAGCAACAGGATGTCCAGCACGTTCACAGGGGCCACCGTCTCACGCGTGCCAGTCGAGCGGGACCTGCCGCGAGCGGTCCCAGGGGCGCTCCCAGCCCGCGAAGTGCAGCAGCCGGTCGATCACTCCGGCCGTGAAACCCCAGACCAGAGCCGATTCGACGGTGAAACCCGGCCCCAGGTGACCCTTCGGGTGGACGGTCGTGACCCGGTGCTCGGGGTCCGTGAGATCCGCCACGGGCACCGTGAAGACGCGGGCCGTCTCGGCCGGGTCCACGGCGCCGACCGGGCTCGGGGCGCGCCACCAGCCGAGGACCGGGGTGACGACGAACTCGCTGACCGGGATGTAGAGCCGGGGCAGGACCCCGAAGATCTGGACACCGGAGGGGTCGAGTCCGGTCTCCTCCTCGGCCTCGCGCAGGGCGGCGCGCAGCGGGCCGGTGGTGTGCGGATCGCCGTCCTCCGGGTCGAGGGCGCCGCCGGGGAAGGACGGCTGGCCCGCGTGCGAGCGGAGGGTGCCGGCGCGCTCCATGAGCAGCAGCTCGGGGCCGCGGGGGCCTTCGCCGAACAGGACGAGCACGGCGGACTGCCGCCCGCGGCCGTCCTCGGGCGGCAGGAACCGGCTGAGTTGGGGCGGCTCGATGGTCCGCGCGGCGCGCTCGACCGGCTCCAGCCAGTCGGGCAGGCCGTCGGCGGACACCTCGATGTCGGCCCCCTCGCGGGCTGTCGCCGCCGTTTCGTCCCGTGTACCGCTACCGCGCGTCATAGGCATCCCTGTCCGTGTTCTCCCACACCGCCAAACGCGGCCCGGGTACCGATTCGTTCCTACGGCTGCGCGCCGCTGCCGGGTTCGGGCGCGTCAGGAGCCTGCGCCCAACGGCAGGGCCGGGAGGCCCGGGTAGTCCGGGGGCGGGGTCAGGCGCTGGCCCGGCTGGCCGCCCTTCTCGTACTTGAGCAGCTTCTTCGCCTTCTCCGGATCCGTCTCGCCCTCCCCGTACGCCGGGCAGAGCGGGGCGATCGGGCAGGCCCCGCAGGCCGGCTTGGCCGAGTGGCAGATCCGCCGGCCGTGGAAGACGACCCGGTGCGAGAGCATCGTCCACTCGCTCTTCGGGAAGATCGCGCAGATCTCCGCCTCGACCTTCTCCGGATCCTGCTGCTCGGTCCACTTCCAGCGGCGGACCAGTCGGCCGAAGTGCGTGTCCACCGTGATCCCGGGGACCCCGAACGCATTGCCGAGGACCACGTTCGCCGTCTTGCGGCCGACTCCGGGCAGGGTCACCAGGTCCTCTATCCGCCCCGGCACCTCCCCGCCGAAGTTGTCCCGCAGGGCCTGCGAGAGGCCGAGGAGGGACTTGGCCTTCATCCGGAAGAACCCGGTCGGCCGGATGAGCTCCTCCAAATGTTCGGGAGCGGCCGCGGCCATGTCCTCGGGGGTCGGATAGGCGGCGAAGAGGGCCGGGGTCGTCTGGTTCACCCGCAGGTCGGTGGTCTGCGCGGACAGCACCGTCGCGACGAGGAGCTCGAAGGGATTGCGGAAGTCGAGCTCCGGATGGGCGTACGGATAGATCTCGGCCAGCTCGCGGTTGATGCGGCGGGCCCTGCGCACCATGGCCAGGCGGGATTCGGGCTCGGCCGCCCTCGGTTTCTTGGCCGAAGCTTTGCCCTCGGAGGCGGGTGGGGCCTGCGAAGATGCCTTCCCGGGGGCTTGTTCGCCCACGGCTGAATTATGGGCCGCCGTCACTCCCGCGGACCCCTTGGCCTGTGCTCTCACCGGCTTATTGGACACCCGGCCAGCCTAAGGCCGGCCGCTGACACCCGCCCGGACCTCAGGTAACACCACCCCGATTGGACTCACACCGCACAGCACACGCGTACGTCCGGCATCCTTGGTAGTGATTGATCGCACTGTTTGAGCCGTCCGGCAAAATGGGAGACCGGTCCCCTGAGCTGGTCGACATAGGAGAGAGACTCGTGGACGACGTTCTGCGGCGCGCCCCGCTCTTCGCGGCGCTCGATGACGAGCAGGCCGCGGAGCTCCGCGCCTCCATGGGCGAGGTGACCCTCGCACGCGGTGACGCCCTGTTCCACGAGGGCGACCCCGGCGACCGGCTGTACGTGGTGACCGAGGGCAAGGTGAAGCTCCACCGCACCTCCCCCGACGGCCGCGAGAACATGCTGGCCGTCCTCGGCCCCGGCGAGCTGATCGGCGAGCTGTCGCTCTTCGACCCGGGCCCGCGCACCGCCACCGCCACCGCGCTGACCGAGGTCAAGCTGCTCGGCCTCGGGCACGGCGACCTGCAGCCCTGGCTGAACGCCCGGCCCGAGGTCGCGACCGCGCTGCTGCGCGCCGTCGCCCGGCGCCTGCGCAAGACCAACGACCAGATGTCCGACCTGGTCTTCTCCGACGTACCCGGCCGTGTGGCGCGGGCGCTCCTCGACCTGTCGCGCCGCTTCGGCGTGCAGTCGGAGGAGGGCATCCACGTGGTGCACGACCTCACGCAGGAGGAGCTGGCGCAGCTCGTCGGCGCCTCCCGCGAGACCGTGAACAAGGCGCTGGCCGATTTCGCGGGCCGCGGCTGGCTCCGCTTGGAGGCCCGCGCCGTGATCCTGCTGGATGTGGAGCGGCTGGCGAAGCGGTCGCGCTGACGCTGGTCTTCGCTGTGAGGGGTCCCGCCCGCTGGGTGGGGCCCCTTTCGCGTGTTCGGGTGCGGCGCCGCTGCGGGGGCGCTGCCCCCGAGCCCCCGCGCCTCAAACGCCGGCGGGGCTGGATTGTGCGGCACCGCTGCCGGATCTGTGCGGCGGGGCTGGTTTTGCCGGGCGAAAGCCGCGAGGCTCGGGCGTTTGGGCGGCCGATCCCGGCAGGGACAAGGGCACAGTGGAGGCATGGAGCACAGAGGCCTGGATGCGGACGGGTACATCGAGCGGGAGGGCGCCCTCGGGCGGGTGCAGGCCGAGTTCAGGCCGGTCGTGGCCGCCGCTCGGGAGCGGGTCGCCGAGGCTTACGGCCGGCGGCTGCACAGCGCCTACCTGTACGGGTCCCTGCCGCGCGGGACGGCCCGGCCCGGGCGGTCCGACCTCGACCTGCTCCTCGCCCTGCACCACGAGCCCGCCGACGAGGACCGGGACGCCGCCGAGGTGCTGTCCCGCGGGCTCGACGAGGACTTCCCCGAGATCGACGGGGCCGGGATCCTGCTCTACGGCAAGGACACCCTGCTGAGCGAGCAGGAACGATACGACCTGGGCTGGTTCCTCGCGTGCCTGTGCACCCCGCTGCTCGGCGCGGACCTCGCCGAGCACCTGCCCCGCTACCGCCCGGACAGCCTGCTCGCCCGCGAGACCAACGGCGACCTGGCCGACGTACTGCCGGGGTGGCGGGCGAAGGTGCAGGGCGCGTCGGCGCCGGAGGAGTACCGCAGGCTGAGCCGGGCCTTCGCGCGGCGCCTGGTGCGCACCGGGTTCACCCTGGTCATGCCGCGGTGGGGCGGCTGGACCAGCGACCTGGGCGAATCCGCGGAGATCTTCGGCGCGTACTACCCGGAGCGGGCGGCCCAGATGCGGGCCGCGGCCGCCGTGGCCCTGGATCCCGTCGCCGACCCGGCCGTGCTGCGCACCTACATCGAGGACCTCGGGCCGTGGCTCGCGGACGAGCACACGGCCCGGCACGGCCCGAAGGCCCCGCGGCCCTGACGCGTGGCCGGGGCCCGCGTGCTCATTCGGGGCCGCCCGGGATCAGGCCGTGCTCCTGGAGGTACTCCAGCTGCGCCCGGACGGACCACTCCGCCGCCGGCCACAGCGAGCGGTCCACATCCGCGTAGACCTGGGCGACGACCGCCTCGGGGCTGGTGAAGCCGTTCTCGACGGCCGTCTCGACCTGGGCGAGCCGGTGCGCGCGGTGGGCCAGGTAGTACTCGACGACACCCTGGGCGTCCTCCAGGACCGGCCCGTGGCCCGGCAGGACGGTGTGCACCCCGTCGTCGACCGTCAGCGAGCGCAGGCGGCGCAGGGAGTCCAGGTAGTCGCCCAGGCGGCCGTCGGGGTGCGCGACGACGGTGGTGCCGCGGCCCAGGATCGTGTCGCCGGTCAGGACGGCCCGGTCGGCGGGCAGGTGGAAGCACAGGGAGTCCCCGGTGTGGCCGGGGGTCGGGACCACCCGCAGCTCCAGGCCGCCGGTCCGGATCACGTCGCCCGCGGCCAGGCCCTCGTCGCCGAGGCGCAGGGCCGGGTCCAGCGCGCGGACCTTGGTACCGGTGAGCTCGGCGAAACGGCCGGCGCCCTCGGCGTGGTCGGGGTGGCCGTGGGTGAGCAGGGTGAGGGCGATCCGCTTGCCGGCCCGCTCGGCGGTGGCGATGACCGCGCGCAGGTGCGCCTCGTCCAGCGGGCCGGGGTCGATGACGACGGCCAGCTCCGAGTCGGGCTCGGAGAGGAGCCAGGTGTTGGTGCCGTCCAGGGTCATCGCGGAGGCGTTGGGGGCCAGGATGTTGACCGCGCGGGCGGTCGCGGGCCCGGAGGCGACGACTCCGCGGGGCTGTCCGGGCAGGGCGGCGGCGTCGGTCATGCGGGGCCTCCGAGGCGCACTCGCTTGGTGAACTCGTCGTGTCCCGGCCAGCTGAGCACGAGTACGCCGTCCTCCAGCGAGGCCTGGGCCAGAACCGGGGTGAGGTCCTGCGCCCCGGCCGCGGTGAGCGCGTCGGCGGCGCTCCCGTACGGCTCCAGGGAGCGCAGGGTGGAGATGGTGGGCGGCATCATCAGCAGCTCGCCCTTGTCGTACCCGTCGGCCGCGTCCGCGGGGCGGATCCAGACGGTCCGGTCGGCCTCGGTGGAGGCGTTGCGGGTGCGCTGCCCTTCGGGGAGGGCGGCGACGAAGAACCAGGTGTCGTAGCGGCGCGGCTCGAACTCGGGGGTGATCCAGCGGGCCCACGCCCCGAGCAGGTCGGAGCGCAGCCGCAGGCCGCGGCGGTCGAGGAACTCCGCGAAGGACAGCTCCCGCGCCACGAGGGCCTGCCGGTCGGCCTCCCACGCGTCGCCGGTGGTGTCGCCGACGACGGTGTCCTCGGTCTCCCCGGCGAGCAGCACGCCCGCCTCCTCGAAGGTCTCCCGCACCGCACCGCACACGATGGCCTGGGCGACGGCGGGATCGGTGCCGAGCCGCGCGGCCCAGTCCTGCCGGGAGGGCCCTGCCCAGCCGACCTGGTGTTCCGCGTCGCGGGGGTCCACCCCGCCACCCGGATAGGCGTACGCGCCCCCGGCGAAGGCCATCGAGGCCCGGCGGCGGAGCATGTGGACGGAGGGCCCGGCGGGGGTGTCGCGCAGCAGCATCACGGTGGCTGCGCGCTTCGGTTCCACGGGGGTGAGCGAGCCGTCCGCGAGCGCCCGGATGCGGTCGGGCCACTCCGGCGGGTACCACTGGCCTCCGGCGGGGGGCTGGTGGGGCTGCGGCTGCTGAGGACCGTGCTGACCATTCGGCATGGCGGGATGCTACGGCCATCCGGCCCGATGTTCGAGGGGCCCCCGGCCCGTGGGCGGGTGCGGCGCCACTGCTGGGGCTCCGCCCCAGACCCTCCCCCAGACTCCGTCCGGGGGGGACCCCCACCTCAAACGCCGGAGGGGTGGATTGTCCCGGCCACGGGTACAGGACCGGGCTCCGCCCGGACCCCGGTCAGAGCCCGGGACGGGAACGCGAGCGGCCCCGGCGGGCCGCCGGACAGAGTCCGGCGCAGCGGCGCGAAGCCGGGGAGGCCCGCCAGGGCCGAGACGTGCGAGCGGCGCGTCAGGAAGAGGTGACCTCGACCTGGATCTCGATCTCCACCGGCGCGTCCAGCGGGAGGACCGCCACGCCGACCGCGCTGCGGGCGTGGACGCCCTTCTCACCGAGGACGGCACCCAGGAGCTCGCTGGCACCGTTCAGCACACCCGGCTGGCCCGTGAAGTCCGGGGCCGAGGCGACGAAGCCGACGACCTTCACGACACGCGCGATCTTGTCGAGGTCGCCGATGACCGACTTGACGGCGGCCAGGGCGTTCAGCGCGCAGGTGGCGGCGAGCTCCTTGGCCTGCTCCGCCGAGACCTCCGCGCCGACCTTGCCGGTGAGCGGCAGGCTGCCCTTGACCATCGGGAGCTGGCCCGCGGTGAAGACGTAGGCGCCCGACCGCACCGCCGGCTGGTACGCCGCCAGCGGCGGGACGACCTCGGGCAGGGTCAGGCCGAGCTCGGCCAGCTTCGCTTCGACGACGCCGCTCATGCCTTCTCCCGCTTCAGGTAGGCCACGAGCTGCTCGGGGTTGTTCGGTCCGGGCACGACCTGGACGAGCTCCCAGCCGTCTTCGCCCCAGGTGTCCAGGATCTGCTTGGTGGCGTGAACAAGCAGCGGGACCGTCGCGTATTCGAACTTCTTGGTCATGGGAGCGAGGGTAGTGCCTGCCGTGCGGAGCGAAGGAATTAGGCTCGGACGCTGTGAGCAGGCTCCAGGTGGTCAGCGGCAAGGGCGGCACCGGCAAGACCACGGTCGCCGCGGCACTCGCGCTTGCCCTCGCGCGCGAGGGCAAGCGGACTCTTCTGGTGGAGGTCGAGGGCAGGCAGGGGCTCGCGCAGCTCTTCGGCGCCGAGGCGCTCCCGTACGAGGAGCGGAAGATCGCCGTGGCGCCCGGCGGCAGCGGTGAGGTCTACGCGCTCGCCATCGACGCCGAGCGGGCGCTGCTGGACTACCTGCAAATGTTCTACAAGCTCGGCTCGGCCGGCCGCGCCCTCAAGAAGCTCGGCGCCATCGACTTCGCGACGACCATCGCCCCCGGGCTGCGCGACGTGCTGCTGACGGGCAAGGCGTGCGAGGCGGTGCGGCGCAAGGACAAGGCAGGCCGGTACGTCTACGACCACGTGATCATGGACGCGCCGCCGACCGGGCGGATCACCCGCTTCCTGAACGTCAACGACGAGGTCGCGGGCCTGGCGCGGTTCGGGCCGATCCACAACCAGGCCCAGGCCGTCATGAAGGTGCTCAAGTCCCCCGAGACGGCCGTCCACCTGGTCACCCTCCTGGAGGAGATGCCGGTCCAGGAGACCGCGGACGGCATCGCCGAACTCCGGGATGCCGGGCTGCCCGTGGGCCGCGTCGTCGTCAACATGGTGCGTCCGCACCACCTGGACGAGGACACCCTGCGCACCGCGGCCGGCGACCACCGCGCCGAGGTGGCCAAGGCGCTGTCCCGGGCCGGCCTCGGCGGCGCGCGGCGCGGCGGGCTGGCCGAGCGGCTGGTGGACCCGCTGCTCACGCAGGCCGCCGAGCACGCGAGCCGGGTGGAGCTGGAGCGCGCGCAGCGCACCGTACTGGCCGGGCTGGACGTGCCGACGTACGAACTTCCCCTGCTCGGCGCGGGGATGGATCTGGGCGGGCTCTACCAGCTGGCCAAGGAACTGCGGAAGCAGTCGGTGGCCGAATGAGCGAGGGGGTGGACACCGTGGGACTGGAAACCGTGGGACTGGACACTCCGCCGGGGCTGGCGGTCGACGGGCTGCTGGACGATCCGGAGACCCGGATCATCGTGTGCTGCGGCGCGGGCGGCGTCGGCAAGACCACCACGGCCGCGGCGCTCGGCGTACGGGCGGCCGGGCGCGGGCGGAAGGCGGTCGTGCTCACCATCGACCCGGCGCGGCGGCTCGCGCAGTCGATGGGCATCGACTCGCTGGACAACACCCCGCGCAAGGTCGCGGGCGTGGGCGCCGATGGCGGTGAACTGCACGCCATGATGCTGGACATGAAGCGGACGTTCGACGAGATCGTCGAGGCGCACGCGGACGGCGAGCGGGCCCAGGCCATCCTCGCCAACCCCTTCTACCAGTCGCTGTCGGCCGGCTTCGCGGGCACGCAGGAGTACATGGCGATGGAGAAGCTGGGGCAGCTGCGGGCCCGGGACGACTGGGACCTGATCATCGTGGACACCCCGCCGAGCCGGTCGGCGCTGGACTTCCTGGACGCGCCGAAGCGCCTGGGGTCCTTCCTGGACGGGAAGTTCATCCGCGTGCTGATGGCTCCGGCGAAGGTGGGCGGCCGGGCGGGGATGAAGTTCCTCAATGTCGGCATGTCGATGATGACCGGCACGCTGAGCAAGCTGATGGGTGCCTCGCTGCTGAAGGACGTACAGACCTTCGTGGCGGCGATGGACACGATGTTCGGCGGGTTCCGCACGCGGGCGGACGCCACCTTCCGGCTGCTCCAGGCGCCCGGTACGGCCTTCCTCGTGGTCGCGGCGCCCGAGCCGGACGCGCTGCGCGAGGCGGCGTACTTCGTGGAGCGGCTGGCCGCGGAGAGCATGCCGCTGGCCGGCCTGGTGCTGAACCGGGTGCACGGCAGCGGCGCCGACCAGCTGTCCGCCGAACGGGCGTTGGCCGCCGCAGAGAATCTTGAAGAGGGCGGCATTGTCGATCAGGAGTCCGGGAAAGCTGGACTTCGTGATGCCGACAGCGACGGCGACGACACCACGGAGGTCGACGCGATCACGGCGGGGCTGCTGCGCCTGCACGCCGAGCGCATGCAGGTGATCGCGCGCGAACAGCGCACACGCGATCGCTTCACCTCGCTGCACCCCGAAGTGGCGGTGGCCCAAGTGGCCGCCCTGCCCGGCGATGTACACGACCTCGCCGGGCTGCAGGCCATCGGAGAGCGACTCGCGGCCGGGGTTCCGGCCGGAGCGTAGGCGTTCGTACGACGTGCCGTGCCGTGCTCTGGCACGGCGTGGCGCGTGACGTGGCGTCCGGGTGATCTACCCGGCTGCCGCGTACGTCTCGTACGGAACGTCGATCTCCGCATCGTCATCCATGGTGAGGATGCCCGTACTGCGCTCGTACTCCGTGCGGGCGGTTTCGAGCAGCCGTCGCCACGAGGTGACGGTGGGACGCCGGCGCAGCAGCGCACGTCGTTCCCGCTCGGTCATTCCGCCCCACACTCCGAACTCGACACGGTTGTCGAGCGCGTCGGCCAGGCACTCGGTCCGCACCGGACATCCGGTGCACACCGCCTTGGCCCTGTTCTGTGCCGCTCCTTGAACGAACAATTCATCCGGATCGGTAGTGCGGCAGGCTGCCTGCGCACTCCAGTCGGTAACCCAGCCCATCCCGGCGCCGTCCTCTCCCGAATCGAGGCTCCCCCACGGCGGTAGCGGCATATTCACCGCTGCCAGTTGAGGACGTTACGGAAGGCGAGCACAGTGCAACACCCCCGACGGGCCCAATCTTGAATGGTCCGAACGGACTATGGGTAAGCGGCAGATCACCCGACGGAGTGATCCGGCGACATGCCCGACCATTCCGGCGATTCGGGTGGAATCGGCGGGGCACCATGAACACAGCAGGCGGGATTCGGACATGAGTCCACCCCATTCGGGAAGGGTGAAAATCAAGCCGAGGGGTTGATGTCGCACCACACTGCTGTGACAGTTGGGGACAGCTTAGGCCAAGGCATTCGCGCGTGTCCGGCGAATGAGAACGTAGGCTGCCCTCCATGGGAAAGAAGCGCTCGGGCGGCGGGCTCACGGGGAGCCAGCAGGCCGCCAAGTTCCTCGGAGTGTCCGTTCTCTCCGGAGTTGTGCTGGCCGGCATGGCGATCCCGGCGGCAGGCGCCCTGGGGCTTGCCGCCAAGGGCACGGTCGAGGGATTCGATGAGATCCCGGCCAATCTCAAGACCCCGCCACTGAGCCAGCGGACCACGATTCTGGACGCCGAAGGTGTCCAGATCGCCACTGTCTATTCGCGCGACCGTCAGGTGGTCCCGCTCACGGCGATCTCCCCGTACATGCAGAAGGCGATCGTCGCCATCGAGGACTCGCGTTTCTACGAACACGGCGCGGTCGACCTCAAGGGCATCCTGCGCGCGGTCAACCGCAACGCACAGGAGGGCGGCGCGGCCCAGGGCGCCTCCACCCTCACCCAGCAGTACGTGAAGAACGTGTTCGTCGAAGAGGCCGGCGACGACGAGACCAAGGTGCGCGAGGCCCAGGAGAAGAGCCTCGGACGCAAGATCCGCGAGCTGAAGTACTCCATCCAGGTCGAGGAGGAGCTCGGGAAGAAGAAGATCCTCGAGAACTACCTCAACATCACGTACTTCGGTCAGCAGGCCTACGGAATCGAATCCGCGGCCCAGCGCTACTTCAGCAAGCCGGCCAAGGACCTGACCCTGGAGGAGTCCGCGCTGCTGGCGGGCGTCGTGCAGTCGCCGAGCCGGTACGACCCGGTGAACGACGCGCAGGAGGCGACGAAGCGCCGCAACGTCGTCCTGCAGCGGATGGCCGACGTGAAGGACGTCTCGCAGGCGGAGGCGGACGCGGCGAAGGCGAAGCCGGTCACGCTCAAGGTGACCAAGCCGAAGAACGGCTGCATCACGGCCGTCAAGGGCGCCGGCTTCTTCTGCGACTACGTGCGCAACTCCTTCCTGACCGACCCCGTCTTCGGCAAGACGCGCGAGGAGCGGGCGAAGGTCTGGAACCAGGGCGGCCTGACCGTACGCACGACCCTGGACCCGCAGTCCCAGGACGCGGCGAACGAGTCGATCAAGGACCACGTCTACCAGGAGGACTCGGTCGCGACGGCCGTGACCATGGTCCAGCCGGGCACCGGCCGGGTGCTGGCGATGGGGCAGTCCAAGCCGTACGGCTTCGGGAAGAACGAGACCCAGATCAACTACTCCGTGGACAAGCGGATGGGCGGCTCGAACTTCGGCTTCCAGGTCGGCTCGACCTTCAAGCCGTTCATCGCGGCGGCCGCCCTGGAGCGGGGGACGCCGCCGACGCAGGTGTACCCGGCGCCGAACAGGATGGACTACCCGAGCGGGATCTCGCGGTGCGACGGGTCGCAGTACATGAACGTGGCCCGGAACGGAAAGCTGGAGACGGCCGAGAACGAGACCGAGGACGAGATCGGTCCGTACGCGCTGAGGACGGCGATGGAGAAGTCCATCAACACGTACTTCGTGCAGATGATCGCCGAGATCGGGCTCTGCCCCGTGACGGAGATGACGCAGAAGCTCGGCGTGGTCCCGGCGGACGGCTCGAAGCTGCCCGAAGGACCGTCGATCGCGCTCGGCTCCGCCGAACTCTCCCCGCTCACCATGGCCAACGCGTACGCGACCTTCGCCAACCGGGGCGTCTACTGCACGCCGGTCGCCATCGAGTCGATCACCGACGCGCACGGCAAGGCCCTCGCGGTGCCGAAGACCAAGTGCGAGCGGGCCATGACGGAGAACACGGCCGACGCCATCAACACCCTGCTGCGCGGAGTGGTCGACTCCGGTACGGGTGAGCGGGCCGGCCTGTCCGACCGCGACAACGCGGGCAAGACGGGTACGACGGACTCCCGGTACAACGCCTGGTTCGTCGGCTACACCCCGAACATCTCCGGCGCGGTGTGGGTCGGCTCGGGCGGCACCAAGAAGATCACGATGGAGGACATCGTGATCGGCGGCAAGCCGTACGAGAAGGTCTTCGGCGGCGGCCTGCCCGGCCCGATCTGGAAGGACGCGGTCACCGGCGCCCTGTCCGGGCGCGAGGCCCCGAACTTCACCACGATCAGCATCCCGGACCCCGTGGTCCCGGGCGGCGCGGGCGGCAACAACGGCGGGCGGCCGACCACCACCCCGAGCAAGCCCGGGAAGCCCGGCAAGCCGGGCGGCGACGGCAAGCCCGGCGGACGCCCCGGCGGGGTGACGGCGGCCGGAGCCACCGGCGGGACGACGGGCGGCGCCACCCCGGGCAACCCGTTCCCCCGGATCACCCTCGACCCGGGCCTGATCGGCGGCCGCGAGGACCAGTAGGAAGCAGCACAGAGGGAGGGGCCCAGCCGGTTCCGGCTGGGCCCCTCCCTCTTTGTGTCTTCTGCTCCCGGCGGGCTACTCCGCGCGGGCTACTCGCCCGGTGCTAGGAGAGGTGCTTCTTGACGGCGGCGGCGACGCGCCCGCCCTCTGCCAGCCCCGCGACCTTCGGGCCCACGATCTTCATGATGGCGCCCATGGCCCGCGGCCCCTCGGCTCCTGCGGCCTTCGCCTCCTCCACGGCCTGCGCCACGATCGCGGCGAGCTCGTCGTCGGAGAGCTGCTTGGGCAGGTAGGTGTCGAGGAACTCGCCCTCTGCGGTCTCGCGCGCGGCCTGCTCGGGACGGCCGCCCTGGGCGAAGGCGTCCGCGGCCTCGCGGCGCTTCTTCGCCTCCTTGGCGATCACCTTGAGGACTTCCTCGTCGGAGAGCACGCGTGCCTCCTTGCCCGCGACCTCCTGGTTGGTGATGGCGGAGAGGGTCAGTCGCAGGGTGGACGAGTGCAGCTCGTTCCGCTCCCTGATCGCGGTCGTGAGGTCTTCCTGGAGCTTGGCCTTGAGCGTGGTCATGGGCCTGAGTCTGCCAGGTGCGGGGGCGGTGGCGCCCGTTGGTTTTCCGGGTCTGCGACGATGGGGCCATGCGTGCGCGTTACGGAGTACCCCTGAAAGCGGCTGCCGGAATCGCTGCGGTGGGGGCCGCGGGTGTGGCCTATGCCGCCGGATTCGAGGCGCGGTCCTTCCGCCTGCGGCGGGTGACCGTCCCCGTCCTGCCCCAGGGCATGCGCCCGCTGCGGATACTGCAGGTCTCCGACATCCACATGGTGCGCGGGCAGCGCAAGAAGCGCGCCTGGCTCCAGTCCCTCGCCGGCCTGCGCCCCGACTTCGTCGTGAACACCGGCGACAACCTCTCCGACACCGAGGGCATCCCCGAGGTGCTCGACGCCCTGGGCCCGCTGATGTCCTTCCCCGGCGTGTACGTCTTCGGGTCGAACGACTACTACGGGCCGCGGCTGCGCAACCCCGGGCGCTACCTGATCGAGAAGGTGCAGGGCCGGCACGGGCTGAACGGCAACAAGCCGGTCGTCGGCGCCGTCCACAACCCGTGGGAGGAGATGCGGGACGCCTTCGACGCGGCGGGCTGGCTGAACCTCACCAACACCCGGGCGCGGCTGAAGCTGGACGGCCTGGAGCTCGCCTTCACGGGGCTGGACGACCCGCACATCAAGCGGGACCGCTACGAGCGGGTGGCGGGCGGTCCGGAGGCCGACGCCGACTTCTCGATCGCCGTCGTGCACGCCCCGTACCTGCGCACGCTGGAGGCCTTCACGGAGGACGGCTACCCGCTGATCCTCGCCGGGCACACGCACGGCGGGCAGCTGTGCATCCCCTTCTACGGGGCGCTCGTCACCAACTGCGACCTGGACACCGAGCGGGTCAAGGGCCTGTCCACGCACGAGGCGGGCGGCCACCGCGCGTACCTCCACGTCTCGGCGGGCTGCGGCACCAACCGGTTCACCCCGGTCCGCTTCGCCTGCCCGCCGGAGGCGACACTCCTGACGCTGACCCCGAAGGCGTGATCCGCGTAATACGTTGACGGGATGATCCCACCGGCGGTCTCCCCCTCGCGCCTCGTCCCGGCGGCCTTCCGCGCCCTGACCTCCGCCGCGGCCGTGGTGGGGCTGGTCATCGAGTGCGCGTACGGCAGCGTGCCCGTCGTCCTGAGCTTCTTCACGATCTGGACGGCGCCCGCGCCACGCCGCGCAGTGGCTCGCGTACCCGCTGGCGTACGTGACCTTCGCGCTGATCCGCGGCGAGCTGCTCACCCCGGGCACCAAGACCCGGTACACGTACCCCTTCATCGACGTGGCCCAGTACGGGTACGCCCGCGTCGCCCTGAACGCCGTCGTCCTGGGCATCGCCTTCTACGCCCTCGGCCTGCTCCTGGTCGCCGCGGACCGCTTCCGCCCGGCGTCTGCCCTGGCCCCGCGGCCACTCCGCGAAAACCGGATTTCGTCTCCGGCCGGAGGTCCGCTAAAGTAATCGATGTCGCCAGGGCAGCAAGCGCTGCAAGGCGGCGATCGGGGTGTAGCGCAGCTTGGCAGCGCGCTTCGTTCGGGACGAAGAGGTCGTGGGTTCAAATCCCGCCACCCCGACTTCGTAAGACCAGGTCAAGGGCCTGATCCACTCAGTGGATCAGGCCCTTCCTGCATATCCGGTGAGGTCGGCCGACGGACGAACTCCGCCTCCGCCGCCCGATGTACGGCTCGTGCGCGTCCCCTTCACCCCTTATCG
This sequence comes from Streptomyces sp. NPDC059989, assembly GCF_042736975.1. Lineage (NCBI taxonomy): Bacteria > Bacillati > Actinomycetota > Actinomycetes > Kitasatosporales > Streptomycetaceae > Streptomyces > Streptomyces sp. NPDC059989. The sequence goes on along the minus strand of NZ_JBHWUO010000003.1, from coordinate 132,224 downwards.
GTGCCAGCCGTCAGCGCTGTCAGCTCGGTGGCGGTCAGGGTGAGGAACTCCGGGGAGAGGCCGGGTGCCACGCCGTGTTCCGCGGCCGTCGCGTCGAGGTGGTCGAGGACCGCGGCGACCGTGGGGTGGGAGCCGACCGGGCGGAGGAGCCAGAGGCGGCCCCGGGGGCGGGGCGGGAGGCCCAGGGCGGCGAGGGCGGTGTCCGACTCGCCGTCGAGGTCGCGGAGGTCGGCCTCCGGGAGCGGGGCGCACTCCACGTCGGTGATGTGGCCGTGGCCGTCCAGCGAGGTCTCCACGGCCCAGTGCGTGGAGCGGTCCGGGATCCAGGTGCGGGCCGCCGGGGGCCAGACGTACGGGAGGAAGGCCCAGCGCAGTTCCTCGGGAGCCGGCTCCCAGCCGAGCACTTCCAGCTCCCGGATCTCGGGCAGCCCGTCCGGTTCCAGTTCGCTGCGGCCGGTACGGCGCAGTGCGAGCGGGTGCGGTGTTCCGTCCTCGTCCCACGACATGCGGGCACGCTATCCGACGTGGTGGCGGATGTGGGTGACCTCCGCCTCCGGCCGCGGGTCAGGCCGGATCCGGGAGGGACGGCCAGGGGCGGCGGCTGAAGTCGACCTCCTGCGGGGGCTCTCCCGGCCAGGACAGGCGGGTCGGAGCGGGCGGGGTCTGCGCGATGACGGTGCCGCGGGCGACGACGTACCGGGGGCGGACCTGGCGGCGGATGGCCTCCTCGGGCGTCGGCGCCGGGAGCAGGACGAAGGAGGCGGGGGCGCCCTCCGCGATGCCGTACTCGGCGTCCGACAGGCCCAGGACCCGCGCCGCACGGTCCGTCACCATCGAGAAGGCCACCGGGATCTCGTCCGCGCCGGTGAGCTGGGCCGCGTACAGCCCGACGAGGGCGGTCTGGAGCGGGTTGGCGGTGCCGAGGGCGTTCCAGGGGTCCATGACGTCGTCGTGGCCGAAGGCCACATTGACCCCCGCCGCCAGCATCTCCTTGACCTGGGTGAGGCCGCGCCGCTTGGGGTAGGCGTCGAAGCGGCCCTGGAGGTTGAGGTTGGCGAAGGGGTTGGAGACCAGGTTGATGCCCGAACGGGCCAGCAGGCGCTGGAGTTTGAAGCTGTACGCGCCGTTGTAGGAGCCCATCGCCGTCGTGTGGGAGGCCGTGGCGCGCTCGCGCAGGCCCGAGCGCAGCGCGAGGGTGGCCAGCACCTCCACGAACCGGGACTGCTCGTCGTCGATCTCGTCGCAGTGGGCGTCCACGCGCAGCCCGTGCTCCTCGGCCAGCGCGAAGGCCGTCCGCAGCGAGGCCACCCCGTCCTCGCGGGTGTCCTCGAAGTGCGGGATGGCGCCGACGACGTCCGCGCCGCGCCGGAGCGCCTCGCGCAGCAGCGCCTCGCCGTCCGGGAAGGAGACGATCCCCTCCTGCGGGAAGGCCACGATCTGGAGGGTCATGACGTCCCGGACCCGGTCGCGCACCTCCAGCAGCGCGTCGAGCGCGGTCAGGGAGGGGTCGGTGATGTCGCAGTGGGTGCGCACGTGCAGCACGCCCTGCGCCGCCTGCCAGCGCAGCACCTCGCTCGCCCGCGCGACGACGTCCTCGCGGGTCAGGGTCCGCTTGCGCTCGCTCCAGCAGGCGATGCCCTCCCAGAGGGTCCCGGAGGCGTTGGGGCGCGGTTCGCCTGCGGTCAGGGCGGTGTCGAGGTGGATGTGCGGCTCGACGAAGGGCTCGCTGAGGAGCGAGCCGTGGGCCTCGATGAGGACGCCGGTGGCCGGCGGCTCCTTCTGGTCGTCGTACGGGATCACCCGCGCGATCCGGCCGTCCTCCGCGACCTCCACGTCTACGAGGTCGTGCGCGTGCAGCAGCCGGGCACCCCGGACGATCATCCGCATGCCGCCAGCCTACGCACGCGGCCCGACGTTTCACGTGAAACGCCGGGCCGTGACCGGTGCCGCAGACTCAGCCGCGCTTGGACTGGGCCTTCTGCTGCATGCCCCGCGTCTTCGCGGAGACCGACTGCACGTCTCTGACCGCGGCCTTGGCGCGTGCCTCGGCCGCCGTGTTCTTTGCCATCGCACGCTCGGAATCCTGGTGGCCGTGGTGACCGGAACGAGCCTTCTTGGCCATGATCACTCCTCCTCGGAGCACGGGACAGGCGTACGGGTTCCACTGTGCGCCCGTTCGGAGCAGTCGGCATCCCGGCGGGCCGTGCGGCCGATGCGGCAAGAATGGGGGGCATGACCAGCGACAGCGAGACCACCCCCGAGATGCCCGACTGGGAGAAGCGCTTCCGGGCGCCGCGCGTCGGGCTGCCCGACTGGGCGGAGGACGCCCCGGACCGTTCCCTCTTCGTCTCCAACGCGACGGGGACCTTCGAGCTCTACGCCTGGGACCGCGCCACCGGCGCGCAGCGGCAGGCCACCGACCGCCCCAACGGCACCACCGACGGCACCCTCTCCCCCGACGGCGAGTGGATCTGGTGGTTCTCCGACACCGACGGCGACGAGTTCGGCACCTGGGTGCGCCAGCCCTTCGCGGGCGGCCCCGACGAGCCGGCCACCCCCGGGCTGGAGCCCTCCTACCCGGCCGGGCTCGCGATCGGCCGGGACGGGACGGCGGTCGTCGGGCGCTCCACCGACGAGGACGGCTCGACCGTCCACGTGGTCCCCGCGGACGGCTCCGCGCCCACCGTGATCTACCGGCACCGGGAATCGGCCGGCGTCGGCGACCTGTCCCGCGACGGGACGCTGGTCGCCATCGAACACACCGAGCACGGTGACGCCATGCACTCCGCGGTGCGCGTGCTGACCCTCGACGGGACCACCGTCGCCGAGCTGGACGACTCCAAGGGCGGCACCGAGGAGCTGGGCCTCGAGGTCCTCGGCTTCGCGCCTGTCGACGGCGACACCCGGCTGCTCGTCGGGCACCAGCGGCGCGGCCGCTGGGAGCCGATGGTGTGGGACCTGGCCTCCGGCTCCCAGACGGGCCTGGCCATCGATCTGCCGGGCGACGTCAGCGCCGAGTGGTACCCGGACGGCTCGGCCCTGCTCATCGCGCACAGCTTCGAGGCGCGCAGCGAGCTCTGGCGCTACGACCTGGCCGCGCGGGACCTCGTACGGGTGGACACGCCCGCGGGGACGGTCTCGGGTGCCACGGCGCGGCCCGACGGGACGGTGGAGTTCCTGTGGTCCTCGGCCGCCGAGCCCTCGGCGGTACGGTCCACCGCGGGCGGGATCGTCCTGGACGCTCCCGGTTTCCGCGCGCCGGGCTCGGTGCCGGTGGAGGACGTGTGGGTGGAGGGCCCGGGCGGCCGGATCCACGCGCTCGCCCAGCGGCCGGCCGGGCGCGGCGACGGCCCCTTCCCGACGGTCTTCGAGATCCACGGCGGTCCCACCTGGCACGACAGCGACGCCTTCGCGGCGACCCCGGCGGCCTGGCTGGACCACGGTTTCGCGGTCGTCCGGGTCAACTACCGCGGCTCGACCGGCTACGGCCGCGAGTGGACGGACGCCCTCAAGCACCGGGTCGGCCTGATCGAGCTGGAGGACATCGCGGCGGTCCGGGAGTGGGCGGTCTCCTCCGGCCTCGCGGACCCGGCGCGCCTGGTCCTCTCGGGCGGCTCCTGGGGCGGCTACCTGACGCTGCTGGGGCTGGGCACGCAGCCCGGGGCATGGGCCGTGGGCCTGGCCGCCGTACCGGTCGCGGACTACGTGACGGCGTACCACGACGAGATGGAGGCGCTGAAGTCCCTGGACCGCACCCTCTTCGGCGGGACGCCGGAGGAGGTCCCGGACCGCTTCGAGGCGTCCTCGCCGCTGACGTACGTGGACGCGGTGAAGGCCCCCGTCCACATCGCGGCGGGCGTCAACGACCCGCGCTGCCCGATCCGGCAGATCGAGAACTACGTGGACCGGCTGGCGGCGCGCGGGGCGGTGCACGAGGTGTACCGGTACGACGCGGGGCACGGTTCGCTGGTCGTGGAGGAGCGGATCAAGCAGGTCCGGATGGAGCTGGAGTTCGCGCTGAAGCACCTGCCCGCCTGACCCTGCGGGACGGCGCCCGGTGCACCCCCCGTACGGTGGTGGGGTGCACCGGTTTCTCCTGACCCCGCGCTGGTGGGGGATCAACGTCTTCGTCGCGCTCGCCGTTCCCTTCTGCCTGTTCATGGGGTCCTGGCAGCTCGGGCGCTTCGAGGACCGCGTCGACACGCACCGCGAGGCGACCGCCGAACGGCCCGCCGACCAGGCCGCCGCGCCGCTGGACTCGCTCCTTCCGGTGGACAAGAAGACCTCCGGGCGCCTGGCCTCGACCGCCGGGGAGTACGCCGAGCAGCTGCTGGTCCCCGAACGGCGGCTCGACGGGAAGTCCGGCTTCTACGTCCTGACCCTGCTGAAGACCGACTCCGGCAAGGCCGTCCCGGTGGTCCGGGGCTGGCTGCCGGGGACCGCGGACGCCGCGAAGGCGCCGGCCGCGCCGACCGGGCGGGTGGAGGTCTCGGGCGCGCTCCAGGCCTCGGAGAACTCCGGCACGAAGGGGGTCCACTCCCAGGGCGGCCTGCCGGCCGGGCAGCTCGGGGTGATCGGGGCGGCCTCGCTGGTCAACATCGTCCCGTACGACCTGTACGACGCGTGGCTGACGGTGCAGACCCCGGCGGACGGCATGATTCCGGTGCCCGCGCAGGCGCCGAACAACACCGGCCTCGACCTGAAGGCCTTCCAGAACCTCGGCTACACGGGCGAGTGGTTCGTCTTCGTCGCCTTCGTGCTCTTCATGTGGTTCCGGCTGTACCGGCGCGAGGTGGAGACCCTTCGCGATGCCGAAGCCGGCTTGGTGCCGGCGGGCGTGGGCCCGGTCTGACCTGCGGCGCCGCTGCCGGGGCTCCGCCCCAGACCCCGCGCCTCAAACGCCGGCGGGGCTGAATTGCTACGGCTTCGCCGGCTCCACCGGGATCGTGCCCGTGCGGTACAGGGTGCCGCCGCAGGCCTCGGGAAGCGTTGTCCGGGTGGTCGGGGATCCCGTCTGCGGGGTGTGCGAGACCGCCACACCGGCCGGTTTCGCGGGCTCGCCGCTCGTCTGGGTCTCCCCGGACCCGGTGGTTCCGGAACTCCCCGTACCGGCGTCCGCGCCCTGCTCCTGCGGCGGCTTCGCGCTCGCGCCCGTGCCCGGGGTCTCCGCCGTACAGGCCTCCCCCGACGGCACCCACGCGAAGCGGACCTCGTACGCCGTATTCGGCGGGAGCACCAGCACCGGGGCCTCCGCCGAGGGGTCCGGCAGCAGCCCGCTCGCCGGGTCCCCCGCCGTGTGGCCGACCACGGCGACCCCGGAGCCCTGGCCGGGCGCGGTGCCGGCCGCGGCGGCCGCCGTCACGGTGTCCGGGCCGGTGACGGTACAACCCCGCGCCGAGACGTTGGTGACCTTGAAACTGCCGTACACCTTGCCGTCGGCCTCGGGGGCGCGGGCCAGGCCCACCACCCCCAGCTGCTCGGCTCCGCATCCGGGCACGCTCGCCGCGGCCGCCGGCGGGTACGGGCCGCCACCGGCGGCCGGGCCGGCCGTGGTGCCGCCGGTTCCGGCCGAGGCGCCGGCGCCTCCGGACGGGCCGACCGTCACGCCGCCGGACGGGAAACCGCCGAGGCTCGGGACCGGCTGGCCGATGCCGCCCGCGTCGGGGCCGCCACCGGCGGAGCGGGTGGACCGCGGCGGGATCCCGGATCCGTTCTGGTGCGGATCGGACGGCGAGGCGCCCGGCTTGCCGCCCGGCTGCGCCCCGTGCCCGGCCATCGCCGAGTGCTCGGTGGGGTCGACCTCTGCGGCCGTCATGTGCAGGGCGGCCGGGATCGCGGTCCCGGCGAGCAGGGCCACCGCCGCGGCGCCGACGAAGACCTGGCGCTTGAGGGTCCGGCGCGCGGGGACCGCGTACCGCAGCCGCTCCAGCGCCCCGTCGGAGGGCTCCAGCCCCTCGACGGCCCCGCGCAGCAGGCCCCGCAGGGCTTGCTCCTCGCTCGCGCCGCCCGGCGGAATCTGGTCGTCCATCATGACTGCGCAGCCTCCATCGCCACCCGCAGCGCGGCAATGCCCCGCGATCCGTACGCCTTCACCGAGCCGAGCGACACTCCGAGCGTCTCGGCGACCTGGGCCTCCGTCATGTCCGCGAAGTAGCGCAGCACCAGTACCTCTCGCTGGCGCCGCTGCAGTCCGCGCATCGCCTTGATCAGATCGTCCCGCTCCAGCTGGTCGTACGCGCCCTCCTCGGCGCTCGCCATGTTCGGCATCGGCTTCGACAGCAGCTTGAGGCCGAGGATGCGCCGGCGCAGGGCGGACCGGGAGAGGTTCACGACGGTCTGGCGCAGGTACGCCAGCGTCTTGTCGCGGTCGCGGACCCGGCTCCGGGCGGAGTGGACGCGGATGAACGCCTCCTGGACCACGTCCTCGCAGGAGGCGGTGTCGTCGAGGAGCAGTGCGGCGAGGCCGAGGAGCGAGCGGTAGTGCGCCTGGTAGGTCTCGGTGAGGTGGTCGACGGTGGTGCCGGCCACCACCTCGGTCACCGTCTCGGCCGTCTCGGCCGTGTCGGCCGTCCCGGCTGTCCCGGCCGTCTCGACCAGCTCCGCCGGCCCGGCCTGCCCGCCCTTGTCGCCGCTCCCCGCCGCGTCAGCGCTGTCGCGCGGCGCGGGCACGCGGCCGCCCCGGGTCGTTGCGGCCGCCCGTACGGAGGCCTCGGGCGGCCCCGCCGGCGGGACGGGAACGATCACGGGAAGACCGCCGCCGGGCGCACGGGAGCCCCGGCGCGACGGGACGAACCCGGTGCGCGCCGGTAGGACGGCCAATTCCAGTAGTGCCTCTGCCACGCCTGTAGGACACGCGTCCCCCCGTCAGGGTTGTACGCGCGAGGCAGCCCAGCCAGCAATATCCCCATTGCCCTCATGCGTACCCGCTCTTCCCGATTGCCCCGTCCTTCGAGACGGCAGTCGGGCCATCACCTTGATCAAGGGATCAGCACCGATCCTACAAAGCGGATTACGCAAATTCACCTGCGATCAGTTCCGCGATCTGGGTGGCATTCAGGGCGGCGCCTTTGCGGAGATTGTCCGCGCACACGAAGAACTCCAGCGCACACCGGTCGTCGAGCGAGACCCGCAGCCGCCCGACCCAGGCGGGATCCGTCCCCGCGGCGTCCGAAGGGGTCGGGAACTCCCCCGCCGCCGGGTCGTCCACGAGGACCACGCCCGGCGCGGCCTCCAGGATCTCCCGGGCGTGCACGGCCTTCACCTCGTTCTCGAAGCGGGCCCGCACGGTCAGGGAATGCCCCGTCACGACGGGAACCTGTACGCAGGTCACGGCGATCGGCAGCGCCGCCAGATCCAGGATCCGGCGCGTCTCCGCCCGTACGGCCAGCTCGTGCGAGGACCAGCCGTCCTCGCGCAGCTCACCGGACCAGGGCACGACGTTGAGGGCCAGCGGGGCCGCGAAGGGGCCGGTGTCCTCGCCCACGGCGCGGCGCACGTCACCGGGCTGCTCGCCCAGCGAGGTCCCGGCGACCAGCGACAGCTGCCGGCGCAGCACCTCGGAGCCGGCCCGGCCGGCGGCGCCCGCGGCCTGGTACGAGGAGACAGCCAGCTCGCAGAGGGAGTACTCGGCGTGCAGCGCGCCTAGGGCGGCGATCATCGCGGCGGTCACGCAGTCGGGGCCGGCGACGATCCCGCGCGGCCGGATCCGTACGGCGTGCCCGTTGACCTCGGGCACCACCAGCGGCACCTCGGGGTCTTCGCGGAAGGCGGCGGACTGGTCCACGACGACGGTCCCGCGCGCGGTGACGACGGGGGCCCAGCGGGCCGAGACCTCGGCCGGGGTGAGGAAGAGCGCGACATCGCCCGGCCCGAAGCCGTCGAAGGCGTCCTCGGTGAGGGCGAGCACCTCGGTCTCCTCCGCGCGGACGGTCAGCACGCGGCCGGCCGAGCGCGCGGAGGCGATCAGGCGTATGTCGCCCCAGACGTCCGCGCGCTGGGACAGGATCTGGAGCAGGACCGAACCGACGGCCCCGGTCGCTCCGACCACGGCGAGCGCCGGGCCGGAGGACCGGTGCGCGGTCATCGTCCGGTGCCTCCGTAGACGACGGCTTCGTCGCTGTCGGAGTCGAGGCCGAAGGCCGTGTGCACGGCGCGGACGGCCTCGTTGACGTCGTCCTGGCGGGTCACGACCGAGATGCGGATCTCGGAGGTGGAGATCAGCTCGATGTTGACGCCCGCGTCGGACAGCGCCTGGAAGAAGGAGGCGGTGACGCCCGGGTTCGTCTTCATGCCCGCGCCGACCAGGGAGATCTTGCCGATCTGGTCGTCGTAGCGCAGGGAGTCGAAGCCGATCTGGCCCTTCGCCTTCTCCAGGGCCTCGATGGCCTTGTGACCCTCGGCCTTGGGGAGCGTGAAGGAGATGTCGGTGAGGCCCGTCGAGGCCGCCGACACGTTCTGCACGATCATGTCGATGTTGATCTCGGCGTCCGCGATGGCGCGGAAGATCGCCGCGGCCTCGCCCGGCTTGTCCGGGACACCGACGACCGTGATCTTGGCTTCGGAGACGTCGTGAGCGACTCCGGAGATGATGGCGTGCTCCACCTGCTCGTCCCCTTGCGGCTGTTCGTTGCTGACCCAGGTTCCGCGCAGTCCGGAGAAGGACGAGCGGACGTGGATCGGGATGTTGTATCGGCGTGCGTACTCGACACAGCGGTGCAGCAGCACCTTGGAACCGGAGGCGGCGAGCTCCAGCATGTCCTCGGAGGAGATCCAGTCGATCTTCCGGGCCTTCTTCACCACGCGCGGGTCGGCGGTGAAGACGCCGTCCACGTCGGTGTAGATCTCGCAGACCTCGGCGTCCAGCGCCGCGGCGAGCGCGACGGCGGTGGTGTCCGAGCCGCCGCGGCCGAGGGTGGTGATGTCCTTGGAGTCCGCGGACACGCCCTGGAAGCCGGCGACGATGGCGATGTTGCCCTCGTCCAGCGCGGTGCGGATACGGCCCGGCGTGACATCGATGATGCGCGCTTTGTTGTGGACCGAGTCGGTGATCACGCCTGCCTGGCTACCGGTGAACGACTGGGCCTCGTGGCCCAGGTTTTTGATCGCCATGGCCAGCAGGGCCATGGAGATCCGCTCTCCGGCGGTCAGCAGCATGTCGAACTCACGCCCGGCAGGCATCGGGGATACCTGCTCGGCGAGATCGATCAGCTCGTCCGTCGTGTCGCCCATCGCGGAAACCACGACGACCACCTGGTGGCCGTTCTTCTTGGCATCCACGATCCGCTTGGCGACGCGCTTGATGCCCTCGGCATCGGCTACGGAGGAGCCTCCGTACTTCTGCACGACAAGGCCCACGTGCGCTCCTCGCTCAGTCCGTCTCATTGCTGGTGCAGTGTAACGAGCGGCCGCGATCCGACCGCTTCGTACCACATCATGAGACGAAAAGATCAAAGAATACGTTCCCTCGCCGGGGCTCGGATCGGGGCTCTACTTGCGGCCCAGACCGCCCAGCTCCTCGGCCATGACCTGCCCGGCCTGCTCCGCGAGGTCGTCCTCCGCCAGGTCCTCGTCCGTGTCCAGGCCGTCCAGCGCGGCGAGCGGCTGGTCCAGCCGTACGTGCGCGATCAGCGACTGGAGGGCACGCAGGGTGGCCGAGGCCGTCGGGCCCCAGTTGGTGAAGTACGAGAACTGCCACCACCACAGCGCCTCCGTGATGCGGCCCGCCTGGTGGTGGATGAGGCCGTGCCGCAGGTCGGCGACCACGTCGGCCAGGTCGTCGGAGATCCGGTGGGGCACCGGGGCCTTGCGCGGCTCGTACGGGTCGAAGACCTCGGAGTAGACGTCGACCGGCTCCAGCATGACCGCGAACCGCTCGCGCAGGTCGTCCACGTCCGGCTCCGGACCGAGGTCGGGCTCGTAGCGCTCCTCGGGCAGGACGTCCTGGTACGCGCCGAGCCGGCCGCCCGCGAGCAGCAGCTGCGAGACCTCCAGCAGGAGGAACGGCACCGCGCTGTCCGGGTCCTCGCCCTTGGCGACCTCGGTGACCGCGACGATGAACGACTCGATCTGGTCGGCGATCGAGGCGGCGAAGTCGTCGGGATCCTGGCCGAGAGCGTGCAGCGTTGCGTCAGACATCGAGAAGTCGCCTTCCTTCAAAGGCCCGCCCGAGCGTGACCTCGTCCGCGTACTCCAGATCTCCCCCGACGGGGAGCCCGCTGGCCAGGCGGGTGACCTTGAGGCCCATGGGCTTGATCATGCGGGCGAGGTAGGTGGCGGTCGCCTCGCCCTCCAGGTTCGGGTCGGTCGCCAGGATCAGCTCGGTGACCGTGCCGTCCGCGAGACGCGCCAGCAGCTCGCGGATGCGCAGGTCGTCGGGGCCGACCCCCTCGATCGGGCTGATCGCGCCGCCGAGGACGTGGTACCTGCCCCGGAACTCGCGGGTCCGCTCGATCGCGACGACGTCTTTCGGCTCCTCCACGACACAGATGACCGTGGTGTCGCGGCGCGGGTCACGGCAGATGCCGCACCGCTCCTCCTGCGCCACGTTCCCGCACACCGCGCAGAACCGGACCTTCTCCTTGACCTCCAGCAGCGCGTGCGCGAGGCGGCGGACGTCGGTGGGCTCGGCCTGCAGGATGTGGAAGGCGATCCGCTGCGCGCTCTTGGGCCCGACGCCGGGCAGCCTGCCCAGTTCGTCGATAAGGTCCTGGACCACGCCTTCGTACAACGGACTGCCTTCTTTCGGTGTGCGGGGTTACTACGGGCAGGTACCTGGTACTCGGTACCTGGTATCAGGTACTAGAACGGAAGGCCGGGAATGCCGCTGCCGCCACCCAGACCCTGGGCCAGGGGGCCCAGCTTCTGCTGCTGGAGCGCCTGGGCATTCTCGTTGGCCGCCTGCACCGCCGCCACCACCAGGTCGGCGAGGGTTTCGGTGTCCTCCGGGTCCACGGCCTTCGGGTCGATCACCAGCGCGCGCAGTTCACCGGAACCGGTGACGGTCGCCTTGACGAGGCCGCCGCCGGCCTGACCCTCGACCTCGGCCTGCGCGAGCTCCTCCTGGGCCGCGGCAAGGTCCTGCTGCATCTTCTGAGCCTGCTGGAGCAGCTGCTGCATGTTGGGCTGGCCACCACCGGGAATCACAGGTCACTCACTCCGTAGCATCCGTCCAAGCCTGGGGCAGCTTGGTCAATCCGAGCCTACGTGCTCACCGGGCGCCGCGCCCTACGCCGTGAGGACCAACTCTTTCGAGTGAGAGACGGGGCGTACGCGTACCTGATGGAGACCTCCTTGCGGGCGGAAATCCCGGGATTCGTTGTCCATCGAGCGTCATTCGAAGGTAGGAAGAGCATGCGCACCATTGCGCACACGCGCACCACCACACGTCAGCGCAGGCAGAGGGAGTGCCGGGTGAGCCAGCCGGAGATGCAGCCCGAGGGGCCACCCCGGGATCCCCGGGAGGAGGGCGGCGGGCCGATGGCGGGCGATCTGACCGGTCGGCCCTTCCCCCTGGGGGACTGGGGCGAGCCCGCCGAGCGGCTCGACGAGCTCTACCGGCGGGTCGAGGCCGACGCACTGCGCACCGCCGAGTGGTATCTGTCCGACCGGGCGTGGAAGAGCCGGGGGGCGCGCGTGCTGCGCGCCGGGGCGGCCGTGGGCGCCGTCACGGGCGCCGCGATGCCGCTGCTGGAGCTGACGGGCTCGGCGCCGGGCGCGTCGGCGTACGGGTACCTGTCGCTGCTCCTGGGCGCGGCCTGCCTGGCCTGCGACCGGTTCTTCGGCCTGACCTCGGGCTGGATGCGGGACGTGGCCACCGCCCAGGCGGTGCAGCGCCGGCTGCAGACCCTCCAGTTCGACTGGGCTTCGGAGAACGTGCGGGAGGTGCTGGGCCCGACCGAGGGCACGGCCAGCGAGGCGGCCGAGCGCTGCCTCACGGTGCTGCGCCGCTTCTCGGAGGACGTGACGGAGCTGGTGCGCTCCGAGACCGCGGAGTGGATGGTGGAGTTCAGCTCCGGCCCCGCGCCCCTGGTGATGCAGTCCCTGGGCGCCTCCGGAGCCCGCGCGGACGCCTACGTCCCCCCGGCCCGCTTCCCCCTCCCCCCGGGCACCCGCCCGAACATGCCCCGCCAACGCCCTCCGGAACAGCCGCGCTGATACGGGCGCGCGGTAACGGGCGCCGCGAAGCGCGGGGCCGGGGGCGGAGCCCCGGGAGGCCGGGCCGCAGCCGACACGCGACCGCAGCCCGCCCCACCCCGAGCGGCGGTCAGCTGAAGATGATCATCGAGCCCTGGCCAAGGCTCCGGGTGGCCGCCGCATGCAACCCCAGCCACACATGCCGCTCCCGAGCGAACGGACTGTCGTCGTACGGAATCGGCCCCGCGGGCTCCTCCAGCGACGTCGGCCGCCCCGGCGGAGCCGGCGCCGCGGGCGGGTTCCCCGGGTCTATCCCGATCGCCGGAGCCACGAAGGCCAGCTCCCGCAGCAGCCCGTGCGCGGACCCCAGCGGCCCGCCCCCGGCCAACAGCTCCTCGTTCGCCAGCGGAGCCGCGAAGTCCACCGGCACGTACGCCCCCGCGTGGTCGTAGTGCCACACCAGGTGCGACTGCTGCGCCGTCGGCTCGAACATCTCCAGCAGCTGCTCGTAGTCCCCGCCCAGCTCGTCCACCGGCGTCACCGGCAGCCCGCAGATCTGGAGCAGGTACGCCCGCCGCAGGAAGTGCAGGGCGTCGTAGTCGAATCCGGCCACCGGAGCCACGTCCCCGCTCAGGCCCGGCATGTAAGCGAACACGGGCACCGACGGCAGACCCGCCTCGCCCAGCGCCTTGTCGTACGAGGCGATCTCTTCCGCGAACGGGTTGTCGGGGCTGTGGCACAGCACATCGACAAGGGGGACCAGCCACAGGTCACAGGCCACGCGGGCTCCGATCAGTCGTTGCCGCCGATCGGGCCAGCGTAGTGCGCCGGACACCCTCCGCGAAGGGGTGCGCAGAACCCGGTATACGGCGGGTGACGCCATGGCCCCGCGCGGCCACACCCGCCCCCGCCCCTACAGGCCGGCGGCCCAGTCCAGACCGTGCTGGTTGTACTCGTGCACGATGCGCCGTACCGCGTCCGCGTCCGCCAGCGTCACCGCGTCCACCAGGTCGTTGTGCCCGCACCACAGCGCCGCCCGCAGCTGCGGCTCGCGCTGGAGGTGGGGTACGGCGAAGACCCAGCACTGCACGCGGATGCGGTGCAGGAACTCGGATATGTAGGTGTTGCCGACCAGCCCGCTCAGCTCCCGCCAGAAGCGGAGGTCGTAGCCGATCAGCACTTCGAGCGAACCGCTCTCGGCGGCCCGCCGCGCCTCCTCGGCCCGGCGGCGCACCGACACCAGCATCTCGCCGGAGCCGGGGGCCGTGCCGCGCTCGGCGAGCCGGCGGAAGATCCCGTCCACGACGAGCGAGCGCGCCTCGACCATGCCGCGGAAGTCGTCCACGGTGAAGATCCGCACGCGGAAACCGCGGTGCTGGACCAGTTCCAGCAGCCCCTGCGCCGAGAGGTCCACGAGTGCCTCGCGGACCGGGGTCGCGGAGACCTCGTACTTCTCGGCGATCTGCTTGACGGTGAACTCGGTGCCCGGCGGCAGGCGTCCCGCGAGCACCTCGTCACGCAGCGCGTCCGCGATCTGCTGGCGAAGTGTGTTGCGGGTGACAGCGCCGCTGCCTGGCATAAGGGTCCGTCTCCTCTGTAGAGCTCCGGACACCTTAGGCCAGACAGCGAGGCCGAAACCGAACGGTTGGCGATCGTTATACGGATCTACCGACCGTTATGCGGACGGACAACCGGCCACCGGTGCTTTCGCCTGTTGGCCGCCGCCCCTAGCCGGCCGCGGTGTGCCGGTCGGCGACCGTCAGGGCCTCGTCCAGCAGGGCTAGGCCCTCCTTCGCCTCCGCCTCCGTGATCGTGCACGGCGGGACGACGTGCGTCCGGTTCATGTTGACGAAGGGCCACAGGCCGGAGGCCTTGCAGGCCGCGGCGAATTCGGCCATCGGCGCGTTGGCGGCGCCCGCCGCGTTGTACGGGACGAGCGGCTCGCGCGTCTCCTTGTCCCGTACGAGTTCCAGGGCCCAGAAGGTGCCCAGGCCCCGCACCTCCCCGACCGACGGATGCCGCTCGGCGATCTCGGCGAGCGCCGGGCCGATCACGTTCGCGCCGATGTGGGCGGCGTTCTCGACGATGCCCTCCTCCTCCATCGCGTTGATCGTCGCGACGGCGGCGGCGCAGGCCAGGGGGTGGCCGGAGTACGTCAGTCCGCCCGGGTAGGGGCGGGTGGCGAAGGTCTCGGCGATGGCGGCGGAGATGGCGACGCCGCCGAGCGGCACGTAACCGCTGTTCACGCCCTTGGCGAAGGTGATCAGGTCGGGGGTGACGCCCCAGTGGTCGGCGGCGAACCACGTGCCGGTGCGGCCGAAGCCCGACATGACCTCGTCCAGGATGAAGACGATGCCGTGGGCGTCGCAGAGCTCGCGTACGCCGGCGAGGTAGCCGGGCGGCGGGGTCATGATCCCGGCGGTGCCGGGCACGCTCTCCAGGATGATCGCCGCGATGGTCTGCGGCCCCTCGAAGGCGATCGTGTCCGCGAGGTGGGCGAGCGCGCGGGCGCACTCCTCGGCCTCGGTGGTCGCGTGGAAGGCGGAGCGGTAGAGGAACGGGCCCCAGAAGTGCACGACGCCGGCGGCGGCCGTGTCGGAGGGCCAGCGGCGCGGGTCGCCGGTGAGGTTGATCGCGGCGGCGGTGGCGCCGTGGTACGAGCGGTAGGTGGACAGCACCTTCTGCCGGCCGGTGTGCAGCCGGGCCATGCGGACGGCGTTCTCGATGGCCTCGGCGCCGCCGTTGGTGAAGAAGATCTTGTCCAGGTCGCCGGGGGTCCGCTCGGCGATGAGGCGTGCGGCCTCGGAGCGGACGTCGACGGCGAAGCCGGGCGCGAGGGTGCAGAGCCGGGCGGCCTGCTCCTGGACGGCGGCGACGACCTTGGGGTGCTGGTGGCCGATGTTGGTGTTGACCAGCTGGGAGGAGAAGTCGAGGAAGCGGTTCCCGTCGTAGTCCCAGAAGTACGAGCCCTCGGCGCCGGCGACGGCCAGCGGGTCGATCAGGGCCTGGGCGGACCACGAGTGGAAGACGTGAGCGCGGTCGGCGGCCTTGACGGTCGCGCCGGTGACATGAGGGGTCATGCGGTCACGCTAGAAGTGCGCAGGTGGGAAGGGATATCGGCGGACTGTATGGGCTGAGGGGGCCACTCTCGGCAGTCTGTCTGCGCTTCCGCGATTGACAGCACACTGTCGTCATGACAGCCTTCTGTCATATAGGGAGCGGTTCCCATCCATCCGGACGCCGGAGGCGATCACGATGAACGAGACCCCGCGCAAGCCCGTCCACCTCGCCGTCTACGACACGTACGCGGACTGGGAGACCGGCCACGCCACCGCCCACCTCGCACAGCGCGGCCACGAGATCCGTACGGTCGGCTTCGCCGCCGGGCAGCAGGTCACCACCATGGGCGGCGTCCGCATCGAGCCCGACCTGTCCCTCGCGGACCTGCGCCCCGAGGACTCCTCCCTCCTGATCCTGACCGGCGCCTCGCTCTGGGACACGAGCGACGACCTGGCGCCCTTCGCGGCCAAGGCGAAGGAGTTCCTGGCGGCGGGCGTCCCGGTCGCGGCGATCTGCGGAGCCACGTCCGGCCTGGCGCGGGCCGGCGTACTGGACGGCCGTACGCACACCAGCGCGGCCTCCTTCTACCTGGCCGAGCAGCCCGGCTACGCGGGAGCCGAGCACTACGTCGAGGCCGACGCGGTGACGGACGGCGACCTGATCACGGCCGGGCCGACGGAGCCGGTGGCCTTCGCCCGCGAGGTCTTCGCCCGCCTGGACGTCTACAAGCCGGACGTCCTGGACGCGTGGTACCGCCTGTTCCACGACTCGGACGCGAGCGCGTACCCGGTGCTGATGGCGGCTTCGGAGGCGGGCGATGCGTGAGGAGCCTTCGCTGCGGGACCGGCAGGACCTGCTGAGCCGTACCGCGCTCGGGGTCTTCCGGCTGAACGGCCAGTTCCTCTCCGTCTCGGAGGAGCTGGCCCGGCCGGCGGGGCTGACGGCCGCGTGGTGGCAGGTGCTGGGGGCGGTGCTGAAGGAGCCGCTGCCCGTCGCGGGCATCGCCCGGTCGATGGGGATCACCCGGCAGAGCGTCCAGCGCATCGCGGACCTGCTGGCCGCGAAGGGTCTGGCGGAGTACATCCCGAACCCGGCACACCGCCGGGCCAAACTCCTCCGCCCGACGGACGCGGGCCGCGCGGCGGTGGCCCGCATCGGCCCGGGCCACGCCTCCCTGGCCACCCGGCTCGCGGCGGAACTGGGCGACACCGCCTTCAAGGAAACGGTCCAAGCCCTGGAACGCCTGACCAAGGCCCTGGACACCCTCCAATCCCCGAACACCCCCGTCCCCTAGCCCCAACTCATTCCGTCCACCCCCAGCCGGGGGGCTGCCCTTCAGCGCTGCCGGCACGTCCAGCCCCGCCGGCGCTTGGGGCGCAGGGTCCGGGGCGGAGCCCCGATCCTTGAGCCGCACAAACCCACCTGGCCTGACCACAAACCAGCCTCGCCGGCGCTTGAGGCGCGGGGCGCGGGGCGCGGGGCGCGGGGCGCGGGGCGCGGGGCGCGGGGCGCGGGGCGCGGGGCGGAGCCCCGATCCTTGAGGCACGCGAACCCACCCAGCCGCACCACATCCAGCCCCGCCGGCGCTTGAGGCGCGGGGTCTGGGGCGGAGCCCCGATCCTTGAGCCGCACAAACCCACCTGGCCGGACCACAAACCAGCCCCGCCGGCGCTTGAGGCGCGGGGTCCGGGGCGGAGCCCCAGGAGCCAGGCGCAGCCGAACCCCGCCACCACCCCCGCGCGGAGCCCCCCGCAACCGACCCCCGCCCCAACCCCGTCCTCCCCCACGGAGCCACATCGGCCCGTCCAGGGGGGACCCGGCATGGAACAACTGCACCCAGACGACCCGCACCGCATCGGCCCCTACCGCCTGCTCTCCCGCCTCGGCGAAGGCGGCATGGGCCAGGTCTACCTCGCCCGCTCCGACCGCGGCCGCACCGTCGCCGTGAAGCTGATCCACCACGACCTCGCCACCCGCCAGGAATTCCGCACCCGCTTCCGCCAAGAGGTCGCCGCGGCCCGTCGCGTCGGCGGCGAATGGACGGCCCCCGTCCTCGAAGCCGACACCGAGGCCGACACCCCCTGGCTCGCCACCGGCTACGTCGCCGGGCCGAGCCTGCGCCAGGTCGTCGCCGGCGACTCCGGCCCGCTGCCGCTCCGTTCCGTACGGATCCTGGCCGCGGGCCTCGCGTACGCCCTCCAGGACATCCACCGCGCCGGCCTCATCCACCGCGACCTGAAGCCCTCGAACGTCCTGATCACCCTCGACGGCCCCCGCGTCATCGACTTCGGCATCGCCCGCGCCCCGGCAAGCCCCCACTGCACCGAACCCGCCACGGAAACCGCCTCCGAAGCCGCCACCGCCGGCCTCACCCAGACCGGCCAACTCATCGGCTCCCCCGGCTTCATGGCCCCCGAGCAGATCCGCGGCGAGCCCGTCACCACCGCCTGCGACGTGTTCTGCCTCGGCGCGGTCCTCGCGTACGCGGCCACCGGCCGGCTGCCCTTCGGCGACGCGGAACAGCCCGGCGGCCTGCCCGCGCTCCTGCTCCGCATCACCGGCGCCGAGCCGGACCTGACCGGCGTACCCCCCGAGCTGCACGACCTCGTACGGGACTGCCTGCGCAGGAATCCCGCCGCGCGGCCGGGGCCCGCCGAGGTCCTGGCCCGGGTCGGCGCCGGTGACACCGTGGCCGAC
Organism: Streptomyces sp. NPDC059989; assembly: GCF_042736975.1. Lineage (NCBI taxonomy): Bacteria > Bacillati > Actinomycetota > Actinomycetes > Kitasatosporales > Streptomycetaceae > Streptomyces > Streptomyces sp. NPDC059989. The sequence goes on along the minus strand of NZ_JBHWUO010000003.1, from coordinate 114,335 downwards.
GGGAGGGCCCTGGAGCCCTGGCTTCCGGCCCCGTTGGTGGCGCAGCTTGGCCGGCACGCCGTACGCCTGCTGGACCGCGAGGACGCCGGCCCGGACCGCGCGGCACCCCCGCCCCGGACCCCGCCTCCGCCCCCTCCGTACCCCGCGTACGCCCCCACCGCATCGGGACCCCCGACCCGCCCCCGGGCCGGAGCCACAGCCCTCCTCCTCTCTGTGGCCGTGGCCGTGGCCGTCGCGGCCGTCGGCACCGTGTACGCGGTGATGAACGGCTCCGAAGACCTCCTCCCGCCCGGCGGCAGCCCCCGTACGCCCACCCGGTCGGCACAGGCACCGGCACCCGCACCCGCACCCGCACCCGTCACCGCCCCCGCGCGCCCCGCGCCCACCGCGCCCACCGCGCCCGGCGACCTCCCCGAGGCCTACCTCGGCACCTGGCAGGCCACCACCGGCGCCCAGACCTGGCGGCTCACCCTCACGCACGGCTCGGTCGGCGACCCCGTGATGTCACTCGGCGTCCAGGCCCCCGGCTTCGGCTGCACCTGGAAGGCATACCTCCGCAGCGCGACACCCGACCCCGTCGAACTCGACGCCTCCACCGTCACCTCCGGCACCCCGCCGACCTGCACCCCGGGCGCCTGGAGCCGACTCCGCCTGCTGCCCGACGGCACCCTCCAGCGGGAGCTCGCCGGCAGCGACGACCCGCCGCTCACCTACCGCAGACAGTGACCCGCACCGCTTTGTGTCGAAGTCAATAAGCCTGCAAACAAAACCTGTTACGCATCAGGCCCGCATCGGACACTGCCGAACATGGAGCCGTTGAACGTAGTGGCACAACTGTGGGAGCGGATCGAGGCACGCGACTGGGACGGCGTGGCCAAGCTCATCGCCGAGGACGCGGTCATCGAATGGCCGGTGAGCGGCGAACGCATCGTGGGGCGCGCCAACTTCATAGCCGTGAACACCGACGACGGCGACACGGACGAGAGGTCCGTGGAGGTGCTGCGCATCCTGGCGGACGGGAACCTCGTCGTCACCGAGGTGGAGATACCTCAGGACCACGTCGTCTACCGGGCCGTCTCCCTGTGGACGGTGCGGGACGGGGAGATCGTGAGCGCGCGGGAGTACTGGACCAGCCCCGGCCAGGACCCGGCGCCGCGCTGGCGCGCGGGCTACGTCGAACCGCTGGTTGCGGACTGACCCACCCCCGCACGGTCAGGGCTCCGGCAGCGCGTCCAGCTCCTCCCCGATGGCGGTCCGCAGACCGTCGTGGCGGCCGGTCAACGCGTACTGCTCGCCTCGCCAGAACTCCTCCGCGTAGAGCCAGACGGGCAGCCGGACCAGGTCGGCGGGCTCCCAGTCGTAGCGGGGCCAGATGTGGGCGTGGAGGTACGGGTCGGTGTTGCCGAGGATCTCGATGTTGACGCGGCGGAAGGCCGGGTCGAGCCGACGGCAGGCGCGCTCGACCGCCTCGGCGAGCCGCTCCAGGTCGGTGAGGTACGCGATCCTGCGCGCCCGCGGGAGGTCGGAGAGCCGGGTCACGGCGGAGTCGTCGGTGAGCAGGACGGAGTAGCCGGGCAGGAACTGCCGGTCCCCGATGGCGGCGAAACCCGCGTCGAGGCGGCGCAGGACGGTGGGGTTCTGGCCTCGATGCGCGCTGCCGATGCGGTCGTGGCGCCAGTCGATGTCAGTCATGACGGGATGTTAAGCGGCGGCCCCTGCCTGGTGGTTCGGCGGTGCATTGACTCTCAGGTATCCCCTGTCATACCTGAGAGCTACGCGGGAAGACGGCTCCGGAGCGTGACGCCGTCGAGGGGTCCCGATTTCTAACTTCGGTGGAAGAGAAGGGCGCTGACGGCTCTTCCCGACCGAAGGAAGAGCCGATGGCAACGGGGACGACGGGCGCGAGGGGCGCGAGGGGCACCACGGGGACGGCAGGGGCGGATGTCGCCGCGGCCGTTGGCGCGGCGGCAGGCGCGGGCGGGAGCGCCGGGTCGGGCGCGGGCTCGTCGGCCGGGGCCGCTCGGTCTGCGGGTCGGTCTGCCGGTCGGCTGCGCCGCACGCTGCTGGCCTCCCTGGTCGCCGCGGCCGTCGTGTTCCCCATGTCCGCCGCAGCCTCCCCCGGCGTCCCCGCCCCGGCGCCCGCCGTCTTCGCCGAGGGCGCCGCACCGCACGACCGGTACGCCGCCAACCTCGCCAACCTCGCCGAGGCGGCCCGGATGGCCGAGGACGCCGGGCGCACCGGCCGGGCCGCCAAGCTCCGCGCCATGGAGGCGGCCGGTGCGGCGCAGTTCCTCGCCTTCGACGGGCGCGGACGGGGCCGGGCCGTAGAGGTGTTCGGCGACCTGGAGACCGCCGACCGGGTCACCGTGCTGGTCCCCGGGTCGGACACGACGCTCGACACCTACCAGAGGTTCCGTGCCGGGGCCGTCTCCCTTCAGCAGCGCCTCCAGGCCGAGCATCCGCGCTCCGCCGTGGTCGCCTGGCTCGGGTACGACACCCCCGGCACGGTCAGCACGACCGTCCTGACCGCCGATCGCGCCGACGAGGCCGCCGCCGAACTGGGGCCCTTCCTCGACCGGTTGCGGGACATGGCGGGGCCCGGCAGCCGCCTCTCGCTCCTGTGCCACTCCTACGGTTCCGTGGTCTGCGCCCGGACCTCGACCGGCCCCGCCGTCGTCGACATGGTCCTCTTCGGCAGCCCGGGCACGGGGGCCGGGTCCGCGCGGGAGCTGCCGACGGCGGCCCGGGTCTGGGCGGGACGGGGCAACGGCGACTGGATCGGCAACGTCCCGCACGTCCGGCTCGGCGGAATCGGCTTCGGTACCGACCCCGTGGACCCCGCCTTCGGAGCGCGGGCCTTCGCCGCCGGCGCCGCCGGGCACAGCGACTACCTCAAGCCGGGCACCGAGTCCCTCGACAACCTGGCCGCCATCGTCCTCGGCACCACGCCCGCCCCGGAGGTCCCCCATGCGTAAGCTCCGCGCCCGCTGGGGCGTTCTGGCCGAGGCCGTGGACTCCGCGACCCCGCCCGACCGGGACCGCGCCGTGGACGCGCTGCGGGCCTTCGCAATCCTCGGAGTGGTGCTCGGCCACTGGCTGGTCACCGCCCTCACCACCGCCGACGGCGGCCTGAGCAACACCAGTCCGCTGGCCCATATGAGCAGGCTGGCTCCGGTGTCCTGGGTGTTCCAGACGCTGGCCGTCTTCTTCCTCGTCGGCGGGCATGTGGCTGCCCGCGGCTACGCCTCGGCCCGGGCCCGGGGGGACTCGTACCGCACCTGGGTCGGGCAGCGGCTGGGGCGGCTGTTCCGTCCGGTCGCCGCCGTACTCACGCTGTGGGCGGTGGCGGCGGGCGGGATGCTGATCGGCGGAGTGGAGCTGAGCACCGTCCAGACACTGGTCAAGCTGGTCCTGTCCCCTCTCTGGTTCCTCCTCGTCTTCGCCGTGCTGACCGCCGCGACCCCGCTGGTGGCCCGGCTGAGCCCGCTGTGGCCGCTGGCCGTGGTGGCGGGGGTCGACCTGTGGCGCTTCGGGCTCGACGGGCCCGAGTGGGCCGGCTGGATCAATGTGGCCGCCGGCTGGCTGGTCCCCTACACCCTGGGCGCCGCCTGGTCCCGGGGGGCGTTCGCCCGGCGCGGGCCTGCCGTCCTCCTGCTCGCCGCGGGAAGCACCGCGACCGCCGCGCTGATCCTCTGGGGCGGGTATCCGGCGTCCATGGTGGGTGTCCCGGGGGCCCCGATATCGAACCTGAACCCGCCGACGCTCGCGGCGGTCGCTTTCGGACTGGCCCAGTGCGGGCTGGCGCTGCTGGTGCGCGAGCCTCTGGCCCGGGCCATGCGGCGCCCGGCGGCCTGGGCGAAGGTGGCGCTGGTGAACCTCTCCGCCATGACGATCTTCCTCTGGCACCAGACCGCCATGATGGCAGTGACCGCCCTCGGGCTGCTGCTCCCGACGGACCTGCCCGGGCTGCACACCGTGCCCGACTCGGCGGAGTGGATAGCCGCCCGGCTGCTGTGGCTGCCGGTGTTCGCCGCCGCGCTGACGCTGTGCTGGGCCGCGTTCCGTACGTACGAACAGGGCCGGCGCCGCAAGCCGAGCACGCCCCGTCCCTCCCCCGTCCGCGCGTCGGGCACGGTTGCAGGCTCATCCGTCCGCGCGTCGGGCACCGCTGCGGGCTCCCCCGTACCGACCGGGCCCAGGGTCGTGCCCGCCCAGGAGATCACCCATGCCTAGTCTTGAGGACGTGAACGAGCAGAGCAGGTTCCCGGACGAGGTCCCCGCGAAGCGGAGCGAGATGCTGCGGGCCACGGCGCAGGACCTGCTCAACCCCATGCGGCTGGACCCCCTCCCCCGGATGTCGCGGCCGCGGTGGCTGGCCCGGCTGCCGCACGTCCTCGTCGCCTACGCCGCCGTCTTCTTCGGGTTCCTCACCACGGAACAGCTCGGCGACCACTACCACGTCACCGGCGGCACTCCGCTGGCGATCGCGCTCATGACCGGTGTGTCCATCGCGCTCGCGATGTTCCGCCCGATCGCCGGGTGGTGGCTCGGCCTGATCGCGGCGGGCCTCGGCGCCTGGACGATGTACGGCCACGTCGGTCACGGCCAGACCTGGCCCTGGACCCCCGGTGGCGTCGTCGGCTTCGCCCTTGTGATCCTCCTGGTCGCCCTGCGGGTACCGGCCCGGGTCACGATCGCGGTCATCGTCGTCCCCCTGGTCTGCACCGGCCTGGCCGAGGTGTCGTTCAAGCCGGAGCACAGCACGAGCACGGCCTTGGGCGGCCTGCTCCTGTTCGGCTTCGTGGGACTGCTCGGCTATGCGCTGCGCGCACTGCGGCTGGCCCGTGGCGAGTTGGTCGAGCAGGAGACGCTCACCGAGGAGGAGCGCGCCCGGCGCACTCTGCTGGAGGAACGCAGCCGGATCGCCCGCGAGCTGCACGACGTCGTCGCCCACCACATGTCGGTCATCTCCATTCAGGCCCAGGTCGCCCCGCACCTCGTGGAGAACCCGTCCGAGGAGCTCAAGGAGAACCTGGCGGGCATCCGGCAGAACGCACTGGAGGCCCTCACGGAGCTGCGGCGGGTGTTGGGCGTGCTGCGCTCCGAGCAGCCGGACGATCCCGTCGCCCTGCAGCATCCGCAGCCGACCCTCGCCGAGTTGGACGGCCTCGTGGACAACGTGCGGGGGGCCGGGCTGGAGGTCACCACCGAGATCGCGGGCGTCCGGCGGCCGCTGACCCCGGGCGTCGAACTCACCGCGTACCGGATCGTGCAGGAGGCGCTGAGCAACTGCCTGCGGCACGCGTCCGGTTCGCGCGTGGAGGTCGGCATCGCGTACGGGCCCCGCGATCTGCACCTGTGCATCGCCAACACGGCACCCACCCGGCCGGCGCCGCCCTCGCCCGGTGCGGGGCACGGGCTGCTGGGGATGCGGGAGCGGGCGGGCATGCTGGGGGGAGAGCTGGCCGCCGGTCCGCGCCCCGACGGCGGGTACGAGGTGTCCGCGGTCCTCCCGATGGATCCGCAGGACCAGCCCGGCAGATCCTCATTCGAGACGAAGAGAGAACGATGAGCACCCCGATCAAGGTGATGATCGCCGACGACCAGATGATGGTCCGGCAGGGCTTCACCGTCCTTCTCAACGCCCAGCCCGACATCGAGGTGGTCGGCCAGGCCGTGGACGGGGCGGACGCCGTGGCCAAGGTCGGGGAACTGGGGCCGGATGTGGTCCTGATGGACATCCGCATGCCCGGCATGGGCGGCATCGAGGCCACGTCCGTCATCACGAGCGACGCCGGCTCCACGGTGAAGGTGCTGGTGCTGACCACGTTCGACCTGGACGAGTACGTGTACGAGGCGCTGCGGGCCGGGGCCTCCGGGTTCCTGCTCAAGGACGCGTCGGCCGACCAGCTCGCGGAGGCGGTGCGGGTGGTGGCGGCCGGGGAGGCGCTGCTGTCGCCGAACATCACGAAGCGGCTGATCACGGAGTTCTCGCGGATGGGGGCGCCGCGCGCGCCGTCGCGGGCGCGGATCGACGAACTGACGGAGCGGGAGACCGAGGTGCTGACGCTGGTCGCCCAGGGCCTGTCCAATGCGGAGATCGCGCAGCACCTGACGGTGGCGGAGCAGACGGTGAAGACCCATGTGGGGCGGATCCTGGTGAAGCTGGGCCTGCGGGACCGGACGCAGGCGGCGGTGTTCGCGTACGAGACGGGGCTGGTCCGTCCGACGGGCTACTGATCTGACCCGGGTAGTACTTGAGAGGGAGGCTCGGAAATCCCCTTCGGCGGCGACGCGGACGAGGGGCGCGGGGACCTACGGTTCAGTTATGAGCGAGACGACCACCGGGGGGACAGCCCGGACACCTGAGTTCCGCATGGCATCGGGGTTGATCCAGACCCTACGCCAGGACCTCGTCACGGATGCCTTCGCGTACCGGCCGCTGCCGCTGCTGGAGAGGCCCGGGCGGTTCGTGCGGCGGCTCCCTGAGGCGATACGCCGGTACTTCCCGTGGACGCAGTACGCGGGCGTGGTGGCGGTGGCCCTCTTCGTCCTGCTGCTCACCGCTTCCTCGTCGTCGAGTTATTTCGGGGATGCCGGCGAGCTCCTCATGGGGCTGATAGCCGCGGCGCCGGTCCTGATGACGCTGGTCCGGCCGGTCGGTGCGTGGTGGGCGGCCGTCGCGATGTCGGTGGTGCTCGCCGTGTTCGGAGGCGGCTGGGACGGGCTGTGGGGGCCGGGCGCCTTCGTCGCGTACGTCGCGGTCATGGTCCTGGTCACGCTGCGGACCGGGCCCCGGGTCGCGGCCTGGATGTGGGCGCTGACGCTCGTGTTCGGCTTCGTCTTCTCGGCGGTGTTCCGGTACGGAAGCGGCCCGGACCTGCCGCAGATGGCGACGGTCTCGGCCTTCGCCCTGGCGATCGCGAGCAGCGTGCAGATACGCCGGCACGCGCGGGCCGAGGTGAGCGCGCAGCAGGAGGTCACGGCGGTCGAGCGGGACAAGCGGACGCTGCTGGAGGAGCGGACGACGATCGCCCGGGAGCTGCACGACGTGGTGGCCCACCACATGTCGGTGGTGGCGATCCAGGCGGAGGCCGCCCCGTACCGGGTGAAGAATCCGCCGCCGGAGCTGGAGGCGGCGTTCGTCACCATCCGGGAGAACGCGGTGGCGGCGCTGACGGAGCTGCGGCGGGTGCTGGGCGTGGTGCGCTCCGCGGACTACGAGGCTCCGGATGCCCCGCAGCCGACGCTGGCCTCGTTGGACGGGCTGCTGGCCAATGTGCGGGAGGCCGGGCTGAGTGTGGAGAAGACGGTCACGGGTGCGGTGCGGGAGCTGCCGCAGGGGGTGGAGCTGTCGGCGTACCGGATCATCCAGGAGGCCCTGAGCAATACGCTGCGGCACGCGCCGGGCGCGTCGGCGGCGGTGGAGGTCTCGTATGTGCTGGGCGGCCTGGGGATACGCGTGGTCAACGAGGCCGGGACCGGGGATGTGCGGCCCTCGCCGGGAGCCGGGCACGGGATCACCGGGATGCGGGAGCGCGTGGCCATGCTCGAAGGGGAGATGACGGCCGGCGAGACCGGGACGGGCGGGTATGAGGTGGCGGTGTTCATACCGGTGGCCGGCCGTCCGGAGCCGGGGCCGGTGCAGGAGGAGGGGGCGGTATGACGATCAGGGTGCTGATCGTCGACGACCAGATGATGGTGCGCGAGGGGTTCTCCGTCCTGCTGAACGCCATGGAAGGCATCGAGGTGGTGGGCGAGGCGGTCGACGGGCGGGAGGCCATCACGCAGGTGGCGGCGCTGCGGCCGGACGTGGTGCTGATGGACATCCGGATGCCGCAGATGAACGGGCTGGAGGCGACGCGGGAGATCGTGGCCGCCGACACGGACGCGAAGGTGCTGGTCCTGACGACCTTCGACCTCGACGAGTACGTGTACCAGGCGCTGCGGGCGGGAGCGTCCGGGTTCCTGCTCAAGGACGCGTCGGCCCGTCAGCTGGCGGACGGGGTACGGGTGGTGGCGGCCGGGGAGGCGCTGCTGGCGCCGTCGGTGACCAAGCGGCTGATCGCGGAGTTCTCGAAGCTCTCCGAGACGCCGAAGCTCGCGGACCCGGCGGGGTTGGGCGAGTTGACGGAGCGGGAGAAGGAGGTGCTGGTGCTGATCGCGCAGGGGTTGTCCAACGGGGAGATAGCCGGCCGGCTGATCGTCGCGGAGTCCACGATCAAGACCCATGTGAGCCGGATCCTCGTGAAGCTGGGCCTGCGGGACCGCACGCAGGCGGCGGTGTTCGCCTACGAGACCCGGCTGGTGACTCCTGCCTGATCGGCAAGAGACCGCCTAGGGTGCGGGGATGGGCTTTGATCCGTGGGATGCCGCGTTCGTCGCCGATCCGTATCCGGCGTACCGGGAGGTGCGGGAGCAGGGGCGGGCCGTGTGGTGCGAGGCCACCGGGCAGTGGCTGGTCGCGCATTACGCCGATGTGAGTGCGCTGTTGCGGGACCGGCGGCTGGGCAGGACCTATCTGCACCGGTTCTCGCACGAGGAGTTCGGGCGGGAGGCCCCGCCGCCGGAGCACGAACCCTTCCATGTGCTCAACGGGAACGGCCTCTTGGACCTGGAGGACCCCGCGCACGCCCGGGTGCGCAGGCTGGTGGCCAAGGCCTTCACCCCGCGGACGGTGGAGCGGCTCGTGCCCGCCGTGACGCGGCTGGCCGGGAAGCTGGTGGGGCGGCTGCTCGCCGACGGGGGCGGGGATCTGCTCACCACGGTCGCCGAGCCGCTGCCGGTGGCGGTGATCGCGGAGCTGCTGGGGGTGCCCGAGGCGGACCGAGGGCTGCTGCGGCCCTGGTCGGCGGACATCTGCGGGATGTTCGAGCTCCGGCCGGACGCGGAGACGGCGCAGCGCGCGGTGCGGGCGAGCGTGGAGTTCAGCGCCTACCTGCGGGGCCTGATCGCCGAGCGACGCACGCGGCCCGGCGAGGATTTGATCTCCGGTCTGATCGCAGCACACGATGAGGAGGGCAGGCTCAGCGAGCAGGAGATGATCTCCACCTGCGTGCTCCTGCTGAACGCCGGGCACGAGGCGACCGTCAATACGACGGTCAACGGGTGGTGGGCCCTGTTCCGCAATCCCGGGCAGCTCGACGGCCTCCGCGCGCATCCCGAAAAGTTGTCCACAGCTGTGGATGAACTGATGCGCTACGACACGCCCCTCCAGATGTTCGAGCGCTGGGTGCTCGACGACATCCGGATCGGGGACACCGTCATCCCCCGCGGAGCCGAGGTCGCACTGTTGTTCGGGTCGGCGAACCGGGATCCGGCTCGGTTCGCCGAGCCCGACGCGCTGGACCTCGTACGGGCCGACAATCCGCACCTGAGCTTCGGGGCCGGGATCCACTACTGCCTGGGGGCGCCGCTGGCGCGGCGGGAGCTGGAGGCTTCCTTCGGGGCCCTGCTGGCAGACTGGGTCCCGCCCCTGCGGCTCGTCGAGGAGCCGCAGTGGCGGGACGGGTATGTCATCCGGGGATTGCGGGAGTTGATCGTGGAGTTCTAGGCGACCATGTCCCGGCGGCGCAGGGCCGCCAGGCCGCTTGCCGTGAAGGCCGCCGCCAGGGCGGTCAGGGTGAGCAGCGGGGCCCAGGCCAGGGAGTCCGCGCCCGGGAGCTTGGGCAGGTGGGCGAAGGGCGAGAGGTCCAGGACCGCCTGCGGGAGGTTCAGCGCCGGGCCGATCCAGCCCAGGACCAGCGCGCCCCCCGCCACCGCCCAGGCGGCCGCCGCGAACCGGGGTGCCGCGCCGTGCAGGAGGGCGGCGAGCGCCCCGATCAGCCATACCGCGGGGAGCTGGGCGAGCGTGGCCCCGGCCGCGGTGCCCACATCCCGGCCGTGCCCGAGGCCCAGGCCGAGCCCCGCCAGCAGCAGGATCAGCGCCGAGCCGCCGAAGGCCACGGCCAGGTGGCCGCCGGCCCAGCGGAGCCGGCCGACGGCGTTCGCGAGGAGCGGTTCGGCGCGCTGCCCCGACTCCTCGCCGCTCAGCCGCAGTACCGCCGAGACGATGTACAGGGCGGCGACCATCCCGAACATCCCGGCCATCGTGGCGAGGAAGGCATCGGTGATCCCGCTCTGCCCGCCCATCCGCTCGATGATCTCGCGCGTCTTCTCGTTGTCGCCGACCAGCTCGGCGGCGCCGTCCGTCATCCCGCCGAAGACCACACCGGCCGCGAGGAATCCGAGGCTCCAGCCGATCAGGCCCGGCCGCTGCAGCCGCCACGCCAGCGCCCCGGCCGAGCAGAGCCGCCCCCGCGCCGGGCCCGGGCGGGCCGGCAGGAAGCTCATGCCCAGGTCGCGGCGGCCGGCCAGCACGTACGCCGCCGCCACCTGTCCGGCCGTGGCCGCCGCGAACAGGGCAAGCACCCACCAGCGTTCGGCCGCGAAGGCCCGTACGTGCTCCAGCCAGCCCAGCGGCGAGATCCAGGTCAGCGCCGAGGCGCCGTCCCGCGTGCCCGCGTCGCCCGCGGCGCGCAGGACGAAAGCCGCGCCGAGCAGTGCGCCCGTGAGCCCCTTGGCGAGCCGCGCGCCCTCCGTGAGCTGCGCCGCTATGGCGGCCAGAGCGGCGAACAGCATCCCGGTCGCCCCGATGGCGAGCCCGAGCGCCAGTGCGCCGCCGGCGCCCCGCCCGGCCAGCCCGGCCGTCACCAGCAGGACGACCGCCGCGTTGGCCACGAGGGCCGCGAGCAGCGCGGCCGTCAGCGGGGCCTGCCGCCCGACCATGGCGGCGGAGAGCAGCTCCTGACGCCCCGTCTCCTCTTCCTCGCGGGTGTGCCGCACCACAACGACCAGGCTCATGATTCCGGCGAGCACCCCGGCGAAGACCCCGCCGCGCCAGGCGGTCAGGGCACCGACCGAGTCCCCGAAGAGGGGGCCGTACAGGGCGCGCAGCGAGCCGTTGGTGCCCATCGTCCGGGCCAGATCGGCCCGTTCGGCGGCCGTCCCGTACACCGATTCGAGCGCGCCCGGCAGGCTCAGGACCAGCATCGCCACGACCAGGATCCAGACCGGCATCATCACGCGGTCGCGGCGCAGCGCGAGGCGCAGCAGGGCGCCCGTCCCCGCCAGCCGGTTCCCCGCCGGCCGCTTCCCCGCCGGTCGGTTCTTCACCGGTCGGTTCTTCATCGCGATGCCTCTTCCGTGTAGTGGCGGAGGAAGAGCTCCTCGAGGGTGGGCGGGGTCGAGGTCAGCGACCGCACGCCGGAGGCGGCGAGGGAGCACAGGACGGCGTCGAGCTTGTCGGTGTCGGCCTGGAGGCGGACCTTCAGCCCCCGCACGTCCACGTCGTGGACGCCGGGCAGGTGCGCGAGGCCGTTGGGCGGGCCGACGAGCTCGGCGGTGATCGACGTACGGGTGAGGTGGCGCAGGTCGGCGAGGCTGCCGGTCTCCACCGTGCGGCCCTTGCGGATGATGCTGACCCGGTCGCAGAGGGTCTCGACCTCGCTGAGGATGTGCGAGCTGAGCAGGATGGTGCGCCCGGCGGCGCGGGCCTCGGCCACGCAGGACTGGAAGACCTCCTCCATCAGCGGGTCGAGGCCGGAGGTGGGCTCGTCGAGGATGAGCAGTTCGGCATCGGAGGCGAAGGCGGCGACGAGGGCGACCTTCTGCCGGTTGCCCTTGGAGTACGTACGCCCCTTCTTGGTCGGGTCCAGTTCGAACCGCTCGATCAGCTCGGCGCGCCGGGCCCGGTCGAGGCCCCCGCGTCCTCCGCGCAGCCGCCCGTAGAGGTCGATGACCTCGCCGCCGGAGAGGTTGCGCCACAGGGTGACGTCGCCGGGTACGTAGGCGACCCGGCGGTGGAGGGACACGGCGTCGGCCCAGGGGTCGCCGCCGAGGAGTTCGGCGGTGCCGGAGTCGGCGCGCAGCAGGCCCAGCAGGACGCGGATGGTGGTGGACTTGCCGGCGCCGTTGGGGCCGAGAAATCCGTGCACCTCGCCGGTGGCGACCGAGAGGTCGAGTCCGTCCAGTGCGTGGGTGCGGCCGAACGACTTGTGGAGTCCGGCGACGCTGATTGCCTTCGTCATGTTTCCGAACGTACGCTAGCTTCACAAATTTGTGAAGCTAGGGAATCGCGTAAAGTTTGGGGGGTGGCGGACGAAATGGCGGTACCGGCGGTACGGAACGAGGAAGCGGTCTCCCGCTTCGTGGAGCGGTTCGCCGCGCAGCTGACCGAGGCGGGCATGCAGCGGATGGCCGCGCGGGTCTTCGCACAGCTGCTGGCGAGCGACGAGGGGGCGATGACCTCTGCGGAGCTGGGCGAGGCCCTGCAGATCAGCCCGGCGGCGGTGTCGGGGGCCGTGTCGTACCTGACGCAGGTCAATATGGTCAGCCGCGAGCGGGAGCCGGGGTCGCGGCGGGACCGGTACGTGCTGCACAACGAGCTCTGGTACGAGACCTTCACTCGGCGGGACCAGGTGCTGAGCCTGTGGGAGAAGACCTTGCGGGAGGGTGCGGCGGGGCTGGGCGCCGGTTCCCCTGCCGGGGCTCGGATCGCCGAGACGGCGGCGTTCTTCGAGTTCATGCAGGGTGAGCTGCTGGGGCTTCTTGACCGGTGGCGGGTCCACCGGGCGACGCTGGACCTCGGCTGACCGGCCGTAGGGCACCGGGCTTCGCCCTGGCCCCTGGGGCTCCGCCCCAGACCCCGCGCCTCAAACGCCGGCGGGGCTGGATTTGCCCGCCCGAGTTCCCACGTGCGGCTACAAGACCGGGGCTCCGCCCCGCACCCCGCGCCTCAAACGCCGGCGAGGCTGATTTCAGCCCGCCCGGCGTTTGAGCGCACGTACAGGGCCCCGCATCAGGGGTCGGCCGGGCCCGGTTGGTGGGGGAGGGTCAGGGTCCACGCGGACGGGTGGAGGGTCCAGGTGCGGCGGCGGACCGGGCCCGTCATGGCGGCGTCGGCGCGGTAGCGGAAGTCCGCTCCCGAGACCGTGATCGTTTTTGCCCGGGTCCGGACCGAGCCCGCACCCGTACGGACCATCACCTCCGCCAGGCCCCCGTCCTCGCGGGTGGCCACCAGCACGTCCTGGACCGGCCGGTCCAGGTCCGCCAGCAGCTCCCCGTCCGCCTCCACCCGCAAGCGGTGGCCGCCGGCGGCCGCGGCCGCCGGGCGGACCAGGGTGCGGACCAGCGAGCGGTACGCGCTCCAGACCGAGGGAACGGCCGGCCGCGACGCCGTGCGGGCCGGGGCGATCCGCAACCCGCCCAGGACCACCCCGTCGCTGTCGTCCACCAGCAGGTCGCACACCCGGACGCAGCCGTCCAGGACCGCCCGTGCCGCCGAGACGGGCGACAGGGGGACCCCCAGCGATCCGGCCAGCCCCAGGGACCCCGCAGGACCCACCGGCACCAGCGCCAAGGTGGCCTCCGCCAGCCCCCGCTCCCGGTGCAGGAGCCCCACGGCCCGCACCAGGGCCCGGTCGTCGCCCACGATCACCGGCCGCCGATGACCCCGGCGGGCGAGTGCCCGCGCAAATTCCTCCTGCGAATCCGGGAGGCAGATTTTCGCCGCAGCTCCCGCTGACAACACATCCTTCGCAATTCGCACGGACTCGCCGTCAAGACGGCGGGCGACCGGGTCGACGAGCACGAGCAGGCCGCCTACCGGCGCGCCCGCATGGCTCATGGTGGGCTCTGGAGCCGACACCTCGGTCCTTCCTCGGGTAGCATCTTTGTGCAAGAGGCCCTTGCGCTATTGCGCCAGGGCCTTCGTCTATTCCGGGGTACCGGTCCGACGGCTCAGCCTGCGGTGTACATCGTCGTACGCCCCCTGACCTTGGACATGCCCCATCCGGAAGAGGTGTACGCCTGTGCCCGCTCTTGTGCTGCTCGGAGCTCAGTGGGGTGACGAGGGCAAGGGAAAGGCCACCGACCTGCTCGGTGGATCCGTTGACTATGTAGTGCGCTATCAGGGTGGCAACAACGCCGGCCACACGGTCGTCGTAGGCGACCAGAAGTACGCGCTGCACCTTCTCCCTTCCGGCATCCTCTCCCCCGGATGCACCCCGGTCATCGGCAACGGTGTCGTCGTCGACCCGGCCGTCCTGCTCTCCGAGCTGCGCGGCCTCAACGAGCGCGGGATCGACACCTCCAAGCTGCTCATCAGCGGTAACGCGCACCTGATCACGCCGTACAACGTCACCCTCGACAAGGTCGGCGAGCGCTTCCTCGGCAAGCGCAAGATCGGTACGACCGGCCGCGGCATCGGTCCGACCTACGCGGACAAGATCAACCGCATCGGCATCCGCGTCCAGGACCTCTACGACGAGTCGATCCTCACCCAGAAGGTCGAAGCGGCGCTGGAGGGCAAGAACCAGCTCCTCGCGAAGCTCTACAACCGCCGCGCGATCGACGCCGCCGCGATCGTGGAGGAGATGCTCCAGTACGCGGACCAGATCAAGGGCTACGTCGCCGACACCACCCTGATCCTCAACAACGCGCTGGACGAGGACAAGGTCGTGCTCTTCGAGGGCGGCCAGGGCACCCTGCTCGACGTCGACCACGGCACGTACCCCTTCGTCACCTCCTCGAACCCGACCGCGGGCGGCGCCTGCACCGGTACGGGTGTCGGCCCGACGAAGATCAGCCGCGTCATCGGCATCCTGAAGGCCTACACCACGCGCGTGGGTGCCGGTCCGTTCCCGACCGAGCTGTTCGACAAGGACGGCGAGGACCTGCGCCGCATCGGTGGCGAGCGCGGTGTGACCACCGGCCGTGACCGCCGCTGCGGCTGGTTCGACGCGCCGATCGCGCGCTACGCCACCCGTGTGAACGGCCTGACGGACTTCTTCCTCACCAAGCTGGACGTGCTGACCGGCTGGGAGCAGATCCCGGTCTGCGTCGCGTACGAGATCGACGGCAAGCGCGTCGAGGAGCTCCCGTACTCGCAGACGGACTTCCACCACGCGAAGCCGATCTACGAATACCTCCCCGGCTGGTCCGAGGACATCACCAAGGCGAAGACCTTCGAGGACCTCCCGGCGAACGCCCGCGCGTACGTCAAGGCCCTTGAGGAGATGTCGGGCGCCCCGATCTCCGCGATCGGCGTCGGCCCGGGCCGCACCGAGACGATCGAGATCAACTCGTTCCTCTAAGCGGAACGTGCATGACCGACGGAGGGGGCGGGGGGGATGTCTCGGCACCCCCCCACCGAGGCACCGAGAGGTTGTCCGCCCGGGGCAGAGGCCAGGGGGGTGCGGGCTGGCGGGGGGCGTGGTGGA
>NZ_JBHWUO010000003.1:0-99065 GCF_042736975.1 Streptomyces sp. NPDC059989 | reverse complement strand
GGGGCGCCCTGTCCTCGGCGTGGGGCGGCGGGGGGGGCCCCCCCGACCTTTTTTACATAATGTGTTACCTCTATGGTTCCGTTCCTTCCCCGCGGGGGGGGGGGGGGCGCTTCGCGCCCCCCCCCCCCTCCGTCGTACCGGGTCTTCGTCCGCCAGGGCCTACTGACCGTCTTCGAGGGCCTGCCGGGCGGCTTCGTCCAGGCCGTCCGTGAAGTTCGCGAGGTCCGACAGGGCGCTGGGGGACTCCTCGGCGCCCCAGCTCTCCTTGCCGACGAGGGGGGAGTCGCCGAGGGCGTCGGCGTTCGTGAGGTCGCCGACGTGGTGGAAGTCGAGGTCGTCGGGCGCGCCCGCGAGGGCGGCGGCGTCGGCGATGGCGGGGGTGTCGTCCGCCGCGGCGGCGGAGGCCATGGGGGCGGCTGCGGAGACGGCGGCCAGGGCGAGGGCGCCGGCGGCCAGCATGTTCTTGATCTTCATGCCCTGCTCAACGAAGCGGTGGGCCCGACGTCACCGTGGCGCGGCCGACGTCACCGTGGCGCGCGGCCCTACCAGGCCAGCTGCGAGATCTCCTCCGAGACCACCGCGCAGGCGTCCGCCGCCGGGTCGATCAGCGGGAAGTGGCCGACCCCGTCGAGGAGGGTCAGGCCGACCATCTCCCCCGCCTTCGCGGCCGCGGCCACGTACGACTCCGCCACCCGGGCCGGCACCACGATGTCGTCGCGGCCGTGGACCACCGCGGTGGCGATGCCCGTCGGGAGCAGGGACGCCGGGTCCGCGTACGGGAGCCGGTCGGTGAAGTGTTCCGGGCCGCCCAGCAGCTGGGCCGAGGCGCCGCCGCACACGCCGAGTTCCTCCGCCACCGCGAAGTCCGCGATCGGGGCCAGCGCCACGACGCCGCGCAACGGCGGCGGGGAGGGCAGCCTCCACGCCGACTCCTGCGGGAGCCGGTGGCGGGCCGCCGCCCACAGGGCGAGGTGGCCGCCGGCGGAGTGGCCGGTGACCACGGTGCGGCGGACGTCGGCTGCCGGGAGCGTCGCCGCGGTCAGGTCCGGGAGGGCGTCCATCGCGGCGGCGACGTCGTCGAAGGTCTCCGGCCAGCGTCCGGCGATCGGGGCGTCGGCGTTCTGGTGCGGGAGGGAGCTGCCGCGCCGGTACTCGACGTTGGCGACGGCGAAACCCTGGCGGGCCAGGAAGTCCGCGAGGGGGGTGATGTGCTGCCGGTCGTACGGCGCCCGCCACGCGCCGCCGTGCAGGAGGACGACGAGGGGGGCGGAGGCGGAGTCCCGGCTCTCGCCGCGCGGGGCGTAGAAGTCGACGACCTGGTCGGGGTGTTCCCCGTACGCGGCGGTCGCGTCCGGCGCGACCGCCGGATGGGAGAAGGCCGAGGCGGCCTCGGCGGCGTCCCGTTCCACTGCGGCGGGGTCCGTCATCGGCTCAACCTCTCGGTAACGCGTGGGACAGCGGGGACAGATGTTCCGGTGGTCCGGCAGAGCGGGACCGTATCAGGCTGGAACGGGGCGTTCCGTGCGGGGTCCGGGATGCGGGAAGGCGGGCGGAGCCGTAGCCCCGCCCGCCCGGTGATGTGACGTTTCGCTACCGGGTCACCCGAAAATGTGACCCAGTGTGCGCGCGGCGCGCTCGGCGTCGGCGAAACCGACGTACAGCGGGGTGAAGCCGAAGCGCAGGACGTCGGGCGCCCGGAAGTCGCCGATGACGCCGCGGGAGATGAGTTCCGCCATGACCTCACGGGCGTTCTCGGTGCGCAGCGAGACCTGGCTGCCGCGGTGGGCGTGCGGGGTCGGCGTGACCGATTCGACCGTGCCCGGGGGCACGTACGCCGCCACGCATTCGAGGAAGAAGTCGGTCAGCGCGAGGGATTTGGCGCGGACGGCTTCGACGGAGACCCCGTCCCAGGCGTCGAGCGCCGACTCCAGGGCCAGCATGGACAGGATGTCCGGAGTGCCGACGCGTGCCCGGGCCACGCCCTGGGTGGGGACGTAGTCCGGGGTCATCGCGAAGGGGTCCGCGTGCCCGTTCCAGCCGGGGAGGGGCGAGTCGAACGCGGCTTGGTGGCGGTCGGCTATGTAGAGGTAGGCGGGGGCGCCGGGGCCGCCGTTGAGGTACTTGTACGTGCAGCCGACGGCCAGGTCGACGGAGTGGGCGTCGAGGCCGACGGGGAGGGCGCCGGCCGAGTGGCAGAGGTCCCAGACGGTGATCGCCCCGGCGGCGTGGGCCGCGGTGGTGAGGGCGGGGAGGTCGTGGAGGCGGCCGGTGCGGTAGTCGACGTGGTTGAGGAGGACGACGGCCGTGTCCGGGCCCATGGCCTCGGCCGCGTGGGCCGGGTCCACCGGGGTGACGGTCAGCCCCGTCATGCGGGCTGCCGACGTGGCGATGTAGCCGTCGGTGGGGAAGGTGGTGGCGTCGACCAGCATCCGGGTACGGCCCGGGGCTGCGGCCGCCGCCAGGCGGGCGGCGCCGACCAGGGCCTTGAAGAGGTTGACGCTGGTGGAGTCGCCGACGACCACCTGGCCGGGGGCCGCGCCGATGAGGGGGGCGAGCTTGTCGCCGATCCGCTCGGGGGCGGTCCACCAGTTGCTCTCGTCCCAGGAGCGGATGAGGAGCTCGCCCCATTCGCGGGACGCGACGTCGGCGAGGCGGTCGGTCACGCCGGCCGGGAGGGCGCCCAGGGAGTTGCCGTCCAGGTAGACGACTCCGTCGGGGAGCGTGAAGCGGGTGCGGAGTTTGGCGAGGTCGTCGGCCGTGTCGAGGGCTTCGGCCCGTGCCGCCAGCTCCGCCTCGCGGGGGCTGCTGGGGCTCTGCCCCAGGCCCCGCGCCTCAAACGCCGGCGGGGCTGGAATCGGCTCGCCTGAGGGGGTGGGTGCGGGTACAGGATCGGGGCTCTGCCCCGCGCCCCGCGCCTCAAACTCCCCCCCCAGACTCCGTCCGGGGGTACCCCCAGGCGGGGCTGGATCTGCCTGGGTCGGCTGCATCGGCTCAGACATGGCTGCGCGCCGTCCAGAGCTCCGGGAAGACGTTCTTCGTGGCGCGCTTCTCCAGCCAGGTCACGCCGGCCGAGCCGCCCGTGCCCGTCTTCGCGCCCATCGCGCGGCGCGTGGCGACCAGGTGGTCGTTGCGCCAGCGCCAGACCAGTTCGGCCACGTCCGTGAGGACCTCGCCGAGGCGGTGGAGGTCGAGGTGGTCGTCCGGGGCGGCGTACAGGGCCGTCCAGACGGCCTCCACCTCGGGCGAAGGCTCGTAGCGCTGGGAGAGGTCGCGGTTCAGGACGGCGGCCGGGACCGGCAGGCCGCGGCGGGAGAGCAGGCTCAGGACCTCGTCGTAGAGGCTCGGCTCGTGCAGGGCCTTCTCCAGCTCCGCGTGGACGCGCGGCGCGCCGCGGTGCGGGACCAGCATGGAGGCGGACTTCTCGCCGAGCAGGAACTCCATCCGGCGGTACATCGCCGACTGGAAGCCGGAGCCCTCGCCGAGGGCCGCGCGGTAGGCGTTGAACTGGCCCGGGGTGAGCTGGGCGAGGGGGCGCCAGGAGGAGTTCAGGGCCTCCAGTTCGCGGAGGGAACGTTTCAGCGCATCCATCGCGACCGGGAGGTCGTCCTTGCGCAGGGCCTCCGCCGCGGTGTCCCACTCGTGGACGATGACCGTGAACCACAGCTCCATGACCTGGGTGGTGACCAGGAAGACCATCTCGCCCGGGTCGTCCGAGCGGAGGTGCTGGAGGTGGGTCAGGACGTCCGCCTGGACGTAGTCCTCGTACGGGGTCGTGCCGGCGAAGTCGAGGTTCGGGGTGTCCGACCCGCCGACTCCGGAGGCATCAAGGGTGTTCGACATCGCTGTCTCCTCGACACGTGCTTCCGGGTAGCGGTCCGCTCCTTCCGTGAGGTGAGTGGAGCCCCGGTCCCCTGCCCGCATCATAGGACCCGGTCGGGGCGGGGCTCCAGCGGGGAGTGACGTACGTCACTTCCCGGGGGGTGTGACCTCAGGCGGTGAGGGTATCCGCCGCCGTCGGGGAGGAGTCCCGGAGGAAGGTCGAGCAGCGCTCGTACTCCTCCTTCTCGCCGATCGCCTCGGCGGCGCGGGCCAGGGCGTGCAGGGCGCGGAGGAAGCCGCGATTCGGCTCGTGCTCCCACGGGACCGGGCCGTGGCCCTTCCAGCCGGCGCGGCGCAGGGCGTCGAGGCCGCGGTGGTAGCCCGTACGGGCGTACGCGTACGACTCGACCGTGCGGCCGGCGGCGAAGGCCTCGTCGGCGAGGATCGCCCAGGCGAGGGAGGAGGTGGGGTGCGCGGCCGCCACCTCGACGGCGGGGGTGCCGGCGGCCAGGGCCTCGCGGCCGGGCTCGTCGGGGAGGTGGGTGGGGGCGGGGCCCCCGAGGAGGTTCTGGTGAATGGACATGTCCCTAGTCTGGCCGACCGGGCGCCTCCCGCGGGGTCAGGGTGCCTCTGCGGACCCGGTTCCGGGCGGGCCGTTTCGATGGGCATCGACGGTGGCCCGCCCGGGCCGGGGGTTCTTGCGGCGAAGCAGACCGCCGGAGCGCTGCCGATGCCGAGGGCGCCGGGCCCTGGACATCGGCAGATTGCGGAGCGGAACGGGGAACGCGCCACGGGTCGGCGCCGAGTCCGTCAGGTCCGGACCGGCGGGCGGGGGCCAGTTGACGGACTGTCGCGGGAGCGGCTGACGCCGCGCCCCGGCGTCTCCACCATGACTCGCCCGGTGCAGAACGCCCGCGAGGTGCACGGCCTGCTGGTGGACGGCACCTATGCCGAGATCGAGAGCGGCCACGCCGTGATCGGTGAGCGCGCCGAGGAATTCACCAAGGTGGTGCGGGACTTCCTGGTCGCCGACGCCGGCTGACCGCTGGAGGGGGTGGTGGTGGGCGCCCCACCACTCGGCGGCCCAGCCGTGTGGCCGGCGCACCTCCCGGTGGTGGGGGTGCCGGGCGGACGGTTGGGGGGTAATCGACGAAGGGGGTATGTCGTGACCACCACCATCGACCATGACGTCCGCGGCACGGGTCGGCAGCCGGCGAGGGGACCGGTACGGGTCCGGCGCGATCCGGTCGACGAAGCGGCCGAGGAGCTGTGCAAGGCGGTGTTCGGCTCGCTGCGGCGCAGGGATCAGCGGGAGCGGGGGCGCCAGTACGTACGCGGGCTGCTCGCCACCGAGGGCCGCAAGTCGATCCGCAACATCGCCCAGCACTTCGGCGGTCCCGCCGCCGAGCAGAGCCTGCACCACTTCATCGCCGGCTCGACGTGGGACTGGCAGCCCATCCGCACCGCCCTGTCGCACTACCTGGAGCGGTCCGCCCCGCTCACGGCGTGGGTCGTGCAGCCCATGGCGATCCCCAAGGGCGGCGACCACTCGGTGGGCGTCGGACACCGCTTCGATCCGCACCAGGGGCAGATGTTCCGCGGGCAGCAGGCCTTCGGGATCTGGTTCACGTCGACGGAGGTGATCACTCCGGTGGGGTGGCGGCTGTTCCTGCCGCCGGAGGAGGCGGGTTCGCTTCCGGCGCCGCCGTCGCCGTCACCGTCGCCCTCGCTCGAAGCGGCCCGGGAGAAGTACGAGCCGTACGAGGAGTGCGCGGTCACCGGGGTGCTGGACAGCATGCGGGAGTGCCGGATGCCGTCGCGGCCGGTGGTCCTCGACATCCGCGACATCGGGACCCGGTCGACCATGAACCGCTTCGCCGAGGCGCAGCTGCCGGTGCTGGCACGGATCGGCTCCACGGCGCGGCTGCTGGTCACCGACCCGGCGCTGCCGGGGTACGGGGCCGGGACGCTGACCGCGCGGGACATCCTGCAGAACGTCAAGGGGCTGCGGGTCCCGGTGGAATGGCCGGACCCCTCGCACCCGGGCGCGCGGCGCACGTCGCTGGTGGCGGCGGTCCGCGTGATGATGCCGGACCCGTCGTCGGCGCGGCGGCGCCAGGTGCTGCTGGTGGGCGAGTGGACGGATCCTCGGCGGCTGCCGTCGCAGCTGTGGGTGACGGACATGACGCGGCTGACGCCGGCCGCGCTGCTGCGGCTGACGAAGCAGGCGCGGCGGGTGTCGGCGGCCGCGTCGGCGAGCGTGCAGGACGTCGGGCTGCGGGATTTCGCCGGGCGGTCGCTGTCGGGGTGGCACCGGCACGTGACGATGGCGTCGGTGGCGCATGCGGCCCGCTGCCTCGGCGACTCCGTCGGGGTCGGCGGGCACGCGCTGTCGGCCGTGCCCGCGCAGTACCTCCCGTCGGCACGGCCGGTCCGCCGAACGGCTCCCGCCCTGCGCCCGTACGCGGCGGCCCGCTGAGCCCGGGCCCTGGGCTCCGCCCAACCTCCTGGGGCTCCGCCCCAGACCCTCCCCCAGACTCCGTCCGGGGGGACCCCCACGCCTCAAACGCCGGCGGGGCTGGAATTGCCCCGCTGCCCGGCCCGAGGCGGTCAGGGGGTGCGGTGGGCGCGGAGGGCCGCTCGGGCCTTGCGCAGGCGCAGGGCCATCTGGATCTCCAGGGCCTGGGCGGGCTTCTGCCAGGCCTCGCCCAGGAGTTCCGCGATCCGCTCCAGGCGCCGCGACACCGTGTTCGGGTGGACGTGCAGCGCCTCGGCGGCGTGCGTGGGGCTGCCGCCGGACTCGTAGTACGCGTCCAGGGTGCGGGTCAGGTCCGTCATGCGCGTCTCGTCGTACTCCAGCACCGGGCCGATCGTCGACGCGATGAACGCGTCCACGTCATGGTCCGTGGACAGGAGCAGGCCCAGGAAGCCCAGCTCGCGCAGCGACGCCGTCCCCCCGGCCCCGTCCAGCGCCGTCAGCGCGTCCAGGCAGCGCCCGGCCTCCTCGTACACGCCCGCCACCCCCGCCGCCCCGCGCGCCGGGCCCGCCGCGCCCGTGGACACCGGGTGGCCGAGCAGCGGCGAGAGTTCCGCCGAGACCTTGCGGGCCACCGCCGACGCGTCCGACCCGGGCAGCAGGAGCACGATGCAGCCCCGCCGCACCGCCTTCAGCCCACCGCACCGGTAGGCGTACGAGCTCGACCACGCCACCGCCTTGCCCAACTCCCCGCCCTCGGGCCGGGCCACCACCACCACGTGCGGCACGTCGAGGTCGATGCCGAGCCGCCGGGTCCGCTCCCGCACGTGCAGGTCGGCGTGGTGCGGCCGGTCCAGCAGGTCCTGGAGCAGCTCGTCGCGGACCGGGCCCTCGGCGGCCGCCGTGCCGCGCTGGATCAGCAGCAGCGCGGCCACCGACTGGGCCGCCAGCTCCAGCAGCCGTACGTCCTCGTCCGTGAGCGCCGCCGAGGCGCGCAGCACCAGCACCCCCAGGTCCTCGGCCCCGGCCGTCACCGGCGCCACCCACACGTCCCCCGGAAGGGGGACCGGGCTCCGGCCGGTGTGTGCCTGCAGGGCGGCCCGGGTGACGGCCTCCTCGTCCAGGTCCGGGAGTTCGTCGGCGGCGGTCAGCGGCCGCCCGCCCGGGTCCCGCACCTGCAGTACGCCGTCCAGCGCGTCGGCGGCCGCCCGCGCGAGCGTGGACAGCCGGGCCCCGTCCAGCACCATCCGCGCCAGCCGGGTGTGGCAGTCCCACAGGTGCCGTACGCGCGTGAGGGTGGTGTTGGTGACGGAGCCGAACCGCTCCAGCTCGGTGACCTCCTCGCGGGTGCGCTCCAGCAGGGCCGCCTGCTGGATGGCCAGCGCCGCGAGGTCGGCGAGGGAGAGCAGCACCCCGATCTCGTCGGGGGTGAAGTGGCGCACCTTGCGGTCGGCGCCGTACAGGGCGCCCAGGGTGGTGTCCCCGGACCGCAGCGGGACCGCGATGATCGCGCGCAGGCCCTCGGCGCGGACCACGGCGTCGATGCCGGGCCGGTGGGGCACGGAGTCGTCGTCGAGGTAGTCGGCGCTCCACACCGGTGCCCTGCGCTCCTCCGCGAGGCTGCCCAGGCTGGGGCCCTCGCCGAGTTCGCGGCCGGCGTTGAGGGCCGTGGTGTCGCCCTCGGAGGTGCGGACGTACGAGGTTCCGTCGGTGCGGCGCAGGCTCACGTACGCCATGTCGAAGGTCAGCAGGCGGCGGGCTCGGCGGGCGATCACGCGGAGCAGGCTGTCGAGGTCGTAGGGGGAGGTGAGGTCGTGCGCGGTGTCCACGAGCGCGGCGAGGGCCGCCTCGCGGTCGCGGCCGCGGTACGCGCTGGCCTGGACGGTGCGGGCCAGTTCCACGGCCCTGGCGAGCTCGGCGAGTTCGGCGTCCGCGGCGCCGGCGCGGCGGGCCTCGTGCAGCAGGGCCTCGATGCGGGCGGCCGGGGCCTCCTGGGCGAGGAGTTCCAGCACGGCGAGCGCACCTGTCCCTTGATCCCCCGTCATAGCCCCTCATCCCCCGATGTGCGGTGCCGTTCCGAAGACCCGAAAGGATCGGAATCAGGCCATCCGAACCTAGGTTCCCGTTCGGCTACGGTCAAGCGGCCGCAGGTCACAGGGGGTGTACGGGGGCGGGGACATCGGGGCCGCCACGGTTTCCGCCGGCCGCGGTCACGGGGCCGGCGCGAAGCCCCAGCCCTGGTCCCTCTCGTCTCCCGCTCCCGCCGGGCACAGGACGCGGCGGCTCAGGGTCGTTCTGGTGGCCGAGTGGTGGTTGACGACGACGGTGGTCATGTCCGGGGCACCTCGACAGATCGGTGGAAAAAGACCCGCCGGAATGATGTGCGTCCGGTGGGGTGGTCAAGTCGATCGTGTGGCAGGGCCGGGGGCCTCGCCAACGCCTGACGGTGCGATCCGTCAAGTACCGCGGGCAGTGCGTCAGATTGCCCTCCCCGCCACCCGGCCGGCGTCCAAGTCGGTTGCGGTTCAAGAGAGTTCAGGGCATGGCGAAGCCCCCCGAGGCGGGGGTGCCCGGGGGGCCGATCAGGGGGCGGTCCGCTGGGCGGGCCGCCGGATCACGCCAGGGAAGGAGCCGGGGCCCCGCGCCGCGGGGAGCGCCGCAGGGGGCCGTCGGCGACCGCGGAACCGCGACCGAAGTCCGCGCGGACCACGGCGGCCAGCTCCCGGTATGTTTCGTCCCTTCCGGCAGCCCCGCGGGAGGGGGTCCGGGTGGGGCGCGAGGGGTACGGAGCGGTGCGTACGGCCGTACGGGCGGCCTCCCACGGCGGTACCGTCCCTCGGCGGCGGCCCCAGCCGGAGTCCGTTTCCCGGAGGCCGGATATGCCGGGTATAGGGGTCAATTCAGCCAGTTCTGAGCGGATTTCGCGGTGCCGGCCGAGGGCCAGTTCGGCCTCCACCCACTGCTCCGCGACCGCCTTGCGGGTGGCTTCCAGCTCCGCGATCCGCTCGCCGAGTCGGGGCCCGGGGGTCACCCCGTCGAAGGCCGGACCCTTCCAGAGCCGGAGCGCGCCGCGCAGCCGGCGCGCCGCCGACTCATGGTCCCCGCGGGCCATCGCGCGATACCCCGCTCCCGCCTCGCGGGCAAATTCATGCAGGTCAGAGCGGCCGTTGCCGGTGTCCAGGAGGTAGCCGCCAGGAGTCTGGAGCAGAACCGACTCCGCGGTGCGGCCCCCACCCGGGGCGGCGGCCGCGGCGACCCGCTGGCGCACCAGGCGCACGCATGAGTCCAGCGCCGCGCGCGCGTGCTCCGGCGGTACGAGCACCGCGAGCTCCTCGGCGAGGACGGCGACCGGAACCACCTGGTCGGCGTGCGCGGCCAGCATGGCCAGAACCTGTCGCGCGGGCGGCGTGGCGGGCGCGATGGGAACACCGTTCTCGAGGACCTCCAGCCCTCCGAGCACGTCTATGTCCACAGTCTTCTCCCAGGGCAAGGCGGGAGCCCGGTCGGCGCGCGGCTCCGCTGAAAAAAGAATACCCGGGATTTTGTTTTTGGCTACCGATCACGGTGGCCCCAGCCGGTGACTCCCGGCACACCCCCGAAAACACGCGATCCCCCGCCCGGAAGGGCGGGGGATCGCGAAGGAGGAGAGGCGGGACGGAGCCGGGATCAGCCGGCGACGGCCGCCTCGGCCGCGAGGGCGACCAGCGGGCCCGAACAGTCGCACAGGTGGGCGCCGTTCGGGCCGTGCAGCGCCCGGGCCCCCCGGCCGGGCGCTGTGTCGAGCCGGATCGCCACGGCCGAGACCACCAGGCTCGGCATCACGCTCGTGTAGAGCGCCGAGACCTCCTGGTCCAGCTCCAGCCCCAAGGTCTGGGACATGACGTTGAGCCCCGCGAAGGCCCCGACCACCAGCCGCGAAGGACCCCCCGGATCCACGTGCGAGAGCAGCTCGCCGCGTTCCTTCGCCTCGACCATCAGGGCGGTGTGCAGGTCGATCCACCCCTGGTAGGGCGCTGCGCGGTCCAGCGCCCGGCCGTTCTGCTCCAGGGTGAGCCGCGCGCTGCCGCGCATCAGCACGTCGTGCTGGAGGCGGTGCGAGAAGATCATGCCGATGTCGACGAACTCCTGCGCCTTGAACTCCTGTGGGGTGTACGTCGGTTCAATGCCCACCTGGGCGTCTATGACCGCCTGCGCCAGGTCTTCCTTCGAGTCGAAGTGGAAGTAGAGCGCGCCCTTGGTGACGTTGGCGAGCCTGACGATGTCCGTCAGTTTCGCCGCGTCGTAGCCGCGGTCCTCGAACACCACGGCGGCGGCCTCCAGGATCGCCTGCCGTGTGCGCACGGCGCGGTCCTGCTTCACCTGCGGTCGTTCGGTCCTCATGTGTGTGTCCGTCCCTCTCCATGCCCCCCGATCGATCGGCAATACATGCCCCCGGGTACGTACCTTTGAGTACAGTTTCACACCATCGTGAAGCCCCCGTCCACCGGCATCGCCACCCCGGTCACGAAGGATGACCGGGAACTGCACAGCCAGGCCGCCGCCTCGGCGATCTCCGCCGGCTCCGCGGTGCGCGGCTGCGGGGTGGCCTCGTGCAGCCGCTTCTCCATCCCCGGCACGGCCGCGAACCACTCCTCGACCACCTCGGTACGGGTGGTGCCCGGGGCCACCGCGTTGACCCGGACGCCCTGGGCCGCGTACTCGGCGGCGGCGGCCTTGGTCAGCCCGATCACCGCGTGCTTGGCGACCACGTAGGGCGCCGCCACCGGGGTGGCCAGCAGGCCGGCGACGCTGCTGTTGTTGACGATCGTGCCGCCGCCGGTCTTCAGCATCGCGGCGATCTCGTCGCGCAGGCAGTTCCACACCCCGCGCACGTTGACGTCCATGATCCGGTCGTACAGCTCGTCGTCCATCTCGTGCAGCGGCGTCCGGCCGGTCCCCCAACCCGCGTTGTTGAAGGCGCAGTCCAGCCGCCCGAACCGGCTCACGGCCAGGTCCACGGCGCGCGCCGTGTCCGCGCGGCGGGTCACGTCCGCCACGGCGTACTCGACCTCCGCTCCCCCGGCGCGCAGCTCCTCGGCGAGCTCCGCGAGCCGGTCCTCGCGGCGCGCCACCAGGACGATCCGGGCTCCCTCACGGGCGAACACCCGGCCCGCGGCGGCGCCTATGCCGCTGCTCGCGCCGGTGATCAGCGCGACCTTGCCCTCGAGCGTGCGCTCCCCTGCCATGGCTCTCCTTCGTACGACGATGCGGTGACGGTTCCCGGCCTACGGGTATCAGGCGGCCCAGGCGAGACCGGCGGCGGCCTCCCCGTCGAGCACCCGCAGCAGGTCCTCGTCGATCTCGTCGAGCGAGCGGACGATGTGCCGCACGCCCGCGTCGCGCATCAGGTGCCCCTGGAAACCGTGCTCGAAGGTACTGGGGTGCCCGATGAAGGGGACCCGCAGGTCGCGCGCGGCCTCGGAGACCCGGGCGACGTCGTCGATGAAGACCACCTCGTCGTAGTCGAGGCCGAAGGCGTCCACGGTGATCTCGCGGAGGCCGGGGCGGAAGTCGTTGGTGCAGATGTAGCCCGGCTCGTCGAAGAGGTGCGCGTAGTGGCCCAGGTAGGCGTCGAAGTGGCTCTTGTCGAGGCCGCCGTAGCAGATGGTGCGCAGGCCGAGGGCGCGCAGCCGGTGCAGCAGGGCCTCCGCGCCCGGCAGTACCTGGAGGGGGTGCGCGGCCAGGTAGGCGGCGCGCTCCTCGAAGTAGACCTCCAGGACCTTCTCCGGGGTCCAGTCCACCCCGGCCGCGGCGCCGAGCGCCCGGGCGGCCGTGGTCCGGGACTGCGAGAAGACCGCGCGCTCCACGCCCGCGTCGTAGGTTCCGCCGCGGCTGGTGACGAAGTGGTGGATCACCGGGCTGAAGGTGTCGTTGAGCAGGACCCCGTCGATGTTCACCGCGGCGAGCCGCAGGTGTCCCAGCGGGCGGACGTGCCGGACGTTCATCGGTCTCCAATCGGCGGGGGCCCGGCGGTGGCTGGACGCGGTGCGCCGCTGAGGAGATGCGGCAGCCACGGAGCGCCCGGGGGACCCCCAAAAAATACTCCCGGGTACGCGGCTGCCGCTGAGCAAAAGATACCGGACGCCAACCCCGAAACGGTCCGGCGGCCGAAAATAGACACAGCGTGAGCGCGGTCTCATCTTTGAGTCACTGACCTGCGGAAATATCCACTGGAAGCATTCATTCCACTACTCCCAGTGCTGTGGTTTGCGTCACCTTCGGTCCCGCTGACCAGTGATCTTCGGGTAATCCTCTACCTGACAGCAAACCCGAAAGTACGTACTTTGCGTAAGGCAAGCAGTGCGGCTCGGCTTTCGGCCATGATCTCGAGGGACTTCATGATCACGACCTTGGAACCGACGGACGTCCTCGCCAACCTGGCCTCCCCCGCCGGCGATTGCCGCTGCTCGGACCGGCAGGACGGGGGGCTCACCACCACCGTCCCCCGCGAGCTCGTGCACCGCGCGGCGATCGCCGAGGTCTTCCTGACGGGCATGTGCCGTCCCGCCGAGGACCGGTTCCACGTCACCGCGCAGCTGCCGCGCGGACACAGCTTCTTCGCGCCGATCGCCGGAACCCACTACGACCCGATGCTGATCTGCGAGACCATCCGCCAGGTCGGCTCCTACGTCGCCCACGAGGCCTTCGACGTCCCGCTCGGCCACCAGTTCCTGCTGTGGGGCCTCGACTACACGACCATCCCCGAGAACCTGGTCATCGGCGATGCGCCCGCCTCCCTCGACCTCGACGTCATATGCACCGAGGTCCGCCGCCGCGGCACCCAACTCCAGGCACTGCGCTACCAGGTGACGGTGCGTCACGAGAACGTCGTGGTGGCCACCGGGGACGTCGGCTACAACGTCGCCTCGCCCGCCGTGTACCGGCGGCTGCGCGGCGGACAGGTGGACCAGCGGCCCGAGCCCTCGCTGCCCGCCAACCCGCTCCAGCCGGCCCAGGTCGGCCGCTACTCGCCCTTCGACGTGGTGCTCGCCGCCGCGCCTCAGCAGTGCACCGGCGCCGTCTGGCAGCTGCGGTACGACACCCGGCACCCGGTCCTCTTCGACCACCCGGGCGACCACCTCCCGGGCATGGTCCTGCTGGAGGCCGCCCGCCAGGCCGCGGTGGCGCTGACCCCGGCCCCCGCCGTCCTGCCGGCCTCCGTGACCAGTACCTACCAGCGGTACGCGGAGTTCGGCTCGCCGATCTGGATCCGCGCGGAGCGCACCGGCCCCGCCCTGGTCAAGGTCACCGGCACGCAGAACGGCGAGGAGGTCTTCGAGGCCCTCGTCGGCACCGGAGTGATCGATGCCCTGCCGTACGGCATGACTGCATGACTGCATGACTGCCTAACGGCATAACGAGTTCCCGGGCGTCGGGGGGCGCCGCGGGGAGCGGGGGATGCAGGGGGAAACCAAAGGGCCCGGCCACCGTCGTGAGACGGGGCCGGGCCCTTTGTCGCGCAGTACGCGGGAAGGACTACTTCAGCTTGGTGCCGGTCGAGCGCAGGTTCGCGCACGCCTCGGTGACACGCGCGGCCATGCCCGCCTCGGCGGCCTTGCCCCAGGTGCGGGGGTCGTACTTGGACTTCGTGCCGACCTCGCCGTCGACCTTCAGGACACCGGCGTAGTTGGTGAACATGTGGTCCACGACCGGGCGGGTGAAGGCGTACTGGGTGTCGGTGTCGAGGTTCATCTTCACGACGCCGTTCTCCAGCGCGGTGGCGATCTCCTCGGCCGTGGAGCCCGAGCCGCCGTGGAAGACGAAGTCGAACGGCGAAGCCTTGCCGTACTTCTCGCCGACGCCGGCCTGGAGGTCCTTGAGGAGCTCGGGGCGCAGGACGACGTTGCCCGGCTTGTAGACGCCGTGCACGTTGCCGAAGGAGGCGGCCAGCAGGTAGCGGCCCTTCTCGCCCAGGCCCAGGGCCTCGGCGGTGCGGATCGCGTCCTCGACGGTGGTGTACAGCTCGTCGTTGATCTCGTGGCTGACGCCGTCCTCCTCGCCGCCGGTCGGGGTGATCTCGACCTCAAGGATGATCTTCGCGGCGGCGGCCTTGGCGAGCAGCTCCTGGCCGATGGCCAGGTTGTCGGCCAGGGTCTCGGCGGAACCGTCCCACATGTGCGACTGGAAGAGCGGGTTCAGACCCTTGGCCACGCGCTCGGCGGAGATGTCGAGCAGCGGGCGGACGTAGCCGTCCAGCTTGTCCTTGGGGCAGTGGTCCGTGTGCAGCGCGACCGTGATGTCGTACTTGGCGGCGACGATGTGCGCGAACTCGGCCAGGGCGACCGCGCCGGTGACCATGTCCTTCTTGTGCTGGCCACCCAGGAACTCCGCACCACCGGTGGAGATCTGGATGATGCCGTCGCTCTCGGCCTCCGCGAAGCCGCGCAGGGCAGCGTGCAGGGTCTGGGACGAGGTCACGTTGATGGCCGGGTAGGCGAACTTGCCTGCCTTCGCCCGGTCGAGCATCTCGTTGTAGACCTCGGGGGTTGCGATGGGCATCTGTCCGCTCCTTGGATGTGCGGGGAGTGTGCTTATTGCGGGCCCTGACCTGGGGGCGACGTCACCGTCGCGCCCATCTTTCCAGACTCTGCGCGACACTCCACCCCAGCTGTCCAGAGTGCGAGCCGAACGGGCCGGGACGTTTCACGTGAAACATCCCGGCCGCCCGAAAAAGAGCAGGTCAGGACCTGCTCGGGCACTGCGGAGGACCTTCGTCACCAGTTGTGCCTGGCCGGGATCCGGCCGCTCCTAGGACAGGCCGAGGTCTTCGAGGCGGTAGCCGGTGAGGTACGGGAGGCCCGCCTCGGCGATGGCGCCGGACGCGCCGCGGTCGACGATCGTGGCGACGGCGACGACCTCGCCGCCGGCCTCGCGGACCGCCTCGACGGCCGTCAGCGGGGACCCGCCGGTGGTGGAGGTGTCCTCGACGACCAGGCAGCGCTTGCCCTTCACCTCGGTGCCCTCGATGCGGCGCTGCATGCCGTGCGCCTTCTGCGCCTTGCGGACGACGAAGGCGTCGAGGCGCTGCCCGCGTGCGGCCGAGGCGTGCAGCATCGAGGTGGCGACCGGGTCGGCGCCCAGGGTCAGGCCGCCGACGCAGTCGAAGTCGAGCTCGGCGGTCAGGTCGAGCATGACCTGACCGACCAGCGGGGCCGCCTCGCCGTCGAGGGTGACCCGGCGGAGGTCGATGTAGTAGTCGGCCTCCCGGCCGGAGGAGAGGATCACCTTGCCGTGCACGACGGCCTTGTCCTTGATCTGCTGCAGAAGCGCATCGCGTACGTCACTCATGCCCCTGAGCTTAATTGCGCTCTAGGAGAGGCGCCGCCACGTCCAGGTGCTGGAAATCTCCAGCGGGTCGACGGGGGTGACCAGGCGCGGCAGGGTGTTCAGCCCGTTCGGCGGGCCCGACTGGGGCTCGACGCACACGGCCTCGGCCTCCTCGTCGTAGACGACCACCCATTCGGCCCGGCTGGTGACCTTCAGCTCCAGCGCGCCGGGCCAGGTCAGGGTGGCGTCGACCCCCTCCGGCATGCCGAAGCAGTCGTCCCAGGGGCCGGGCTTCGGGTCGATGCGGCGGCCGGTGGGGAGGTGGTCGTCGCCGCGCTCCTCCTGCCAGGCGGGGTGGAAGTCGAGGCGCACGTCCTCGCCGCCGGCTCCGAGGTTCCGGCGGAACCAGGGGTGCCAGCCGGCCTGGGCGGGGAAGGAGTTCTCGTACGTCTCGATGCCCAGGGTGAGGGTGAGCGCGTCCTCGGACAGCTCGAAGATCTGCGTGACCCGGCCGGGGTACGGCCACGGGTCGGCGAGGTCGTAGGTGAAGACCGCCGCGGTGTCGGTGACGCGGGCCGGGCGCCAGGCCGCGTCGCGGCCGAAGCCGTGCAGGGCGTGCGGCGGGTGGTTGACCGGCATCTGGTGGACGGTGGCGCCGTCCCTGAAGCGGCCGTTCTCGGTCCGGCCGCACCACGGGACCATCGGGAAGGACCCGTAATGCGGGCCCTGGCGCAGCAGCTCGGTCCCGTCGATGCGCAGGCTGCTGATCCGGCAGCCGTTCTCCTGGTCGACGATCACCTCGGCGCCGCCGGCGCTCAGTTGCGTACTCATACCGCCGACCCTAGTGCTGTGGCCGGTCAGCGGCGGCGGCGCAGGGCGCGGCCGATGACCACCGCCGAGGCGAGGGCGAGGGCGGCGGCGGGGGCGATCCAGCGCAGGTTGTCGCCGGCCGTGGTGGCGGTGGGCGCGGGGACCGGGGCGTAGCGGCCGCGCGGGGGCGCGTGGTCCACCTCCTCGGCGCTGCGGCCGATCATCGTGCGGCGGGCGTGCGCGGCTTCGGCCGGGGGCCGCGGGGATCCGTCGATCTCGTCGAACTCACTCGCCAGGAAGGGGTCCAGGGAGGGCGGCGGCACGTCGGTGTCGAACACGGACGCGGTGACCTCGGTGACGTCGTCCTCGACGAACCCCGTGTCCTCGGCGTCCCCGGCGCCCTCGGCTTCCTCCGCCTCCTCGGCCTCGGCCACGGGATCGGCGACCTTGTCGGGCCCCGGCTCCGTACCCGCCGAGCCCGGCGCGGCGGCCACGGCCAGCAGTTCGGCGGACCGCTCCAGCAGCCGCCGCACGGCGGTCGCGGTGGCCTCGGCGGTGAAGGCGGCGGCCCGGCCCTCGGCGGTGGCCCCGGCGGTGAAGTCCAGCCGGGTCCCGTCCTCCCGGGGGAGCAGCCGCAGCACGAGCGAGAGGGTGACGGTCCCGCTGCCCCGGACCTCCGTGCCCTCGCCGTCGAGGTCGAAGCGGCCGGGGTCCCGCTCGGTGACGGTCAGCGCCCCCCGGTAGGTCACGGTGCTCCCGCCGACCCGGACCTTCAGCCGGCCCGAGACGGGTCCGGAGTCGGTGTCGGCGTCCTGCTGGAGTCCCGGAACGCACCGGGCCACCCGGACGGGGTCGCGCAGCACGGCGCGGAGACTGTCTGCCGGTACCGGAACGAACACCTGATGCTCCATGTGGTCGAGCCTACCGACGAGAACCGCACCGGGTCACGAATACCGCGGGTGCGGCAGGGTCGACGGGGGGAGTCCGGTCATCCGGGTGCGCTCCGTGTCGCGTGCGGCGTCCTGGAGGGAGCCGGTCGACAGCGAGCGCAGCCCCGGCGTGTCGCGGTCCACGCGCAGCGCCGGCACCTGTTCGCGGGCGGCCAGGACGAAGCCCCAGTCCTGCGGCGGTGTGCCGGTGACGCCGAGCGGGGTGCGGTCGGGTCCTGCGGCGAAGCCGGAGAGGCGGCCGCCGGCGCTGTAGGGGGCGGTCTGCAGCCCGGCCGCGCGGAGGGTGGACTCGACGGTCCAGTACGTACGGGGCCGCGTGGCCATCGGCCCGGCGTGTACGGCGAGCCGGCCGCCGGGGCGCAGGGCCCGCGCGGCCAGTCCGTAGAACTCCTGCGAGTACAGCTTCGTGCTGGGGGTGATGGCGGGATCCGGGAGGTCGGAGACGATGACGTCGAACCGGTCCCGGGCGGCCGGCCCGCGCAGCCAGCGGAAGGCGTCCTGCGTGACGACCCCGAGGCGCGGGTCCCCGTAGACCCCGGCGTTGAGCGCGGAGAGCATCGGGTCGGTGCGGGCGAGCCGGACCACGCCGGGGTCGAGCTCGACGATGGTGACGGAGGCGACGTCCCGGTAGCGCAGCACTTCGCGGGCGGCGAGCCCGTCGCCGCCGCCGAGGACCAGGACGCGGGCGTGCGGGCCGGTCATGGCGGGGTGGACGAGGGCCTCGTGGTAGCGGTACTCGTCGTAGCCGCTGACCCGCAGCCGCCCGTCCAGGTACAGGTCGAGGGAGCGCGGGGAGCCGGTCGTGGGCCCGGTGAGCACCAGCTCCTGCACCCCGGTCTGGAGGGCGACCCGGACCTCCGCGCCGTAGACGGCGCGGCGGGCGGACCGCTCGAAGTCGTCGGCGAGGACGGTCGCGCAGCCGAGGACGGCCAGCACGGTGGCGTTGGCGGCGATCAGCGTCCAGCGCTCGCGCCGGCCGAGGTCGCGGCGGAAGAGCCACAGCACCAGCCCGCCGCCGACGACCACGTTGACGGTGCCGGTGAGCATGGCTCCGGTGAGCTGCCCGAGCACGGGGAGCAGCAGGAAGGGGAAGGCCAGGCCGCCGACGAGGGCGCCCACGTAGTCGGCGGCGAACAGGTCGGCGACGGCCCCGCCCGCGTCCTGTCTGCGGATGCGCTGGATGAGGACCATCAGCAGCGGGATCTCCGCGCCGATGAGCACCCCGATGGCGAAGGAGAAGGCGACGAGGGCGGGCCGGGACTCCCCCAGCCAGGCGAAGCTCGCGTACAGCGCTATGGCCGAGAGCCCGCCGAGCAGGGCCAGCCCGGCCTCGATGGCGCCGAAGCCGAAGGCGGGCCGGTTCCGCAGCCGTTTGGCGAGCAGGGAGCCGACGCCCATGGCGAAGACCATGACGGACAGCACGACCGACGCCTGGGTGACGGAGTCGCCGATGAGGTAGGAGCCGAGGGCGAGCAGCTCCAGTTCGTATACGAGCCCGCAGGCGGCGCAGACGAACACGGTGGCCAGGACGAGGAGTCGGCCGGTCCGGGGCCGTACGGGCAGGGCGGCCGGGACGGTCGCGGCGCGCCGAGGCTCCGGAGCCGGGAGCACCCGGCGCGGGACGGAACGGTCGATCATGAAGCGAACCGTACGTCACCGCCCACCCACATCCGGTCACCCACATGGGTGCAAGTGGCGTACCGATCCAGCCAGTTGGCGTAACCGCGCCAGAACGCCCGCGCCCCGGTGGACCTCCGGGCGCCCCGGCCCCGCACGGCAGCGCCCCGTCCCCCGCACGGCAGGGCCCGGGCCCCCACGGCAGGGCCCGGGCCCGCCCGGGGCACCCCCCTAACGCAACACGGGCGACTCCAACGCGGCGGCGGCCGCCGCGGCCGCGCCCATCCGTACGCCCACCCGGGTGCGGGTGGCCACCAGCTGGCCCTCCTGCGGGTACGCGTGCCAGGTCCGCCAGCGCACCTGGCCCTCGTAGCGCTGCGCCAGCATGGCGGTGAAGGCGTGCGGACTGCCGGGGAAGGTGCCCGCTAGTCCGTTCGGGTGGTCGGCGACCAGTGCGAGCAGCTCCTGCGCCCGCCCCGCGAAGGATCCGCGGGACAGGGTCTCGACCCGCGCGGCGAACTCGTACTCCCAGTCGCCCACCCGCTTGGCCACGCCGAGCGGCAGCGGCGTACTGCTGCCGGGCATGCAGGCGACCGTCTCCGAGCAGAGCACCTCACCTTCCTCGAGAAGCACCTGATGGGAGGCTCCGAGCAGGCGCAACTCGACCTTCGCGCACGACAGTTCGAGCTTCAGTACGGCCAGGGCGGGCAGCCGGTCCCGACCCAGGGCCCAGGCGAGATCGGCGGCACGCGTGTCGGTATAGGTGGTCTGGAGGGTCGTGAGCATGAGTCGGCTCCGCAAACGCGCGAGGGAGATGGGCCGGGGCCCGCCAGCGGTAGTCAACGGGTGGGGGGACACCGGCACGGGTCCACAGGAAGTCCCGGGAGGTCCGGGGACTGGTCTACTCAACCGAGGGAATCATGAAAGGCACGGCACTCACAGCGTTTTTACCCAACTTGACGGGGTTTACATCCCCCCGGGGGCTTCGCAGTTCACGTGTTCAACAACTTGCGTCCCGCGCGTCGTGATGCATGGGCGAACGGGAGGGCGCCCGACGGAAAAACGACCGTCGAGCGCCCCCGTCCACGCGGTGCCCGCTGCCCCGTGTCAGCTGGAACCGCACCCCCCGCCACCGCAGGAGGAAGACGACCCGCACGAGGAGGACGACCCGCAGGAGGACGACCCGCAGGAGGACGACCCGCCATCGCCTCCCCACCAGCTGCTGCTACTGCTGCTGCTGCTGCCGGAGCCGGACGACGACCCGCTGTAGCCGCTCCTGAACGCGCGCACCGCCACCAGCACGATGAACGCGAGGATGAAGACGAAGAAAACACCGATCCCGATGAAGACGAACTCCATGTCCGCCCCCTTTCTCACACCCCGGTCCTCCCGGGGGACGGGATCCCCGCGTCCCGCGTGACAGGGGGATGCCCGCAGGCCACGCGGCCCAAAGCACACTTGAGCAAGTCCAGAGGTTCCCCGCAGGATGGCGCCCATGAGCGCACCCGTGAGCAGCGACCGCCCCTTCCTGAACCGCCGGCTGGCGGCCTTCGGCACGACGATCTTCGCGGAGATGTCCGCGCTGGCCGCCCGCACCGGGTCGATCAACCTCGGCCAGGGCTTCCCCGACACCGACGGCCCCGCCGAGATCGCCGAGGCGGCCTCCCGCGCGATCCTGACCGGCCTCGGCAACCAGTACCCGCCGGGCCCCGGCATCCCCGAGCTCCGCGCGGCCGTCGCCGCCCACCAGAAGCGCTTCTACGGACTGCCCTACGACCCCGACACCGAGGTCCTGGTCACCGCCGGCGCCACGGAGGCCATCGCCGCCGCCCTCCTGGCCCTCCTCGAACCGGGTGACGAGGTCATCGCCCTCGAACCCTTCTACGACTCGTACGCGGCCTGCATCGCGATGGCCGGCGCCGTACGGGTCCCCGTCACCCTGCGCCCCCACGCCGGAGCCTTCGCCCTCGACCTGGACGAGCTGCGCGCCGCCGTCACCCCGCGCACCCGCCTGCTCCTGCTGAACACCCCGCACAACCCCACGGGCACCGTCCTGACCCCGCCGGAGCTCGCCGCGATCGCGGAGCTCGCCGTCGAGCGGGACCTCCTCGTCATCACGGACGAGGTGTACGAGCACCTGGTCTTCGAGGGCGCCCACACCCCCCTGGCGGGCTTCCCCGGCATGCGCGAGCGCACGGTCACCATCTCCTCCGCCGGGAAGACCTTCTCCTTCACGGGCTGGAAGGTCGGCTGGGTCACCGCGCCCCCGGAGCTGGTGACGGCGGTCCGCTCGGCGAAGCAGTTCCTGACCTACGTCTCCTCGGGCCCCTTCCAGTACGCGATCGCCGAGGCCCTCGCCCTGCCCGACTCCTACTACGACGCCTTCCGCGCGGACCTGGCCGCCAAGCGCGACATCCTCGCCGACGGCCTCACGGCGGCCGGCTTCGAGGTCTACCGCCCGCAGGGCACGTACTTCATCACCACGGACATCACCCCCCTCGGCGAGAAGGACGGCCTCGCCTTCTGCCGCGCCCTGCCCGAGCGCTGCGGTGTGGTCGCCATCCCGAACCAGGTCTTCTACGACGACAAGTCCGCCGGAGCCAGCCAGGTCCGCTGGGCCTTCTGCAAGCGGACCGAGGTCCTCCAGGAGGCCGCCTCCCGGCTGGGCCGGCTGTAGGCGGCGGAGTCGGTTCCGGCCGGTGGTTGCGGGGTGACTGAGGCCGGTGTGAAGCTGACGTTCGTGCACGTGCCCGAAGCCCTCACCATCCGGTGAGCGTCGTCACAAGAGCTGGAAAGTCGGGATACATGGCAACGGGCAGAGCGACGGTGACCGCGTCGCCCCTGGAGATCCGCGCGGTCAGGGCCGTACGCTCGGCCGCGCCGACGACCGTCCTGGCACTCGGCGTCTTCGCCGCCGTCCGCGGGCTCGGCGTACTGGTGCTCGCCCTCGGCTCCCTGTGGGCCGGCCGGGACCCGATGCGGGTGCTCGGCAGCTCCTGGGACTCCGTCTGGTACCTCGGGATCGCCGCGAACGGCTACGGCCGGACCCAGATGTGGCCCGACGCCGTCACCGGCACGGGCTACATCCAGAGCGACTACGCCTTCTTCCCGCTCTTCCCCGCCCTGATGCGGGCGGTCTCCGCCGTGCTCCCCGGCGGGCTCATCCCCGCCGGGATCCTGATCGCCTGGGTCTGCGCCGCCGTGGCCGCCCTCGGCGTCTACCGGATCGGGGAGCGGGTCATAGGGCCGCGCGCCGGGCTGCTCCTGGTGGGGCTGTGGGCGGCGCTGCCGCACTCCGTGGTGCTGTCCCTGGCCTACACCGAACCGCTGCTCGCCGCGCTCGCCGCCTGGGCCCTCTACGCCCTGCTGCGGGGCCGCTGGATGTGGGCGGCCGGCCTCGCCGTGCTCGCCGGGCTGACCCGGCCCACCGGGCTCGCCGTCGCGGCGGCCGTCTCGGCCATGGCCCTGTACACGATCCTCGTCCGCAGATCCCGCGCGCCCGAGGTGTGGGCGGCCGGGCTGCTGGCCCCGGCGGGCTGGGCGGCGTACGTCCTGGCCGTCGGGATCCACGTGCGCGATCCCCTGGGCGGGTACTTCACCGTGCAGCGGCGCTGGGGCTCCCGCTTCGACTTCGGCGTCGGGGCGCTGCGCTCGGCGGAGCGGGTGCTGACCGGCGGGCACGTACCGCTCGCCACCACCGTGACCGTGGTCCTGCTGGCCGCGGCCGGGCTCCTCGCCCTGCTGCTGTTCCTGGACCGGACGCCGCTGCCGCTGCTCGCGTACACGGCGATACTGCTGGTGATCACCTACGGCGGGGCCGGCTTCTTCGAGTCGAAGCCGCGGTTCCTGCTGCCCGCCTTCCCGCTG
Source organism: Streptomyces sp. NPDC059989 (assembly GCF_042736975.1). Lineage (NCBI taxonomy): Bacteria > Bacillati > Actinomycetota > Actinomycetes > Kitasatosporales > Streptomycetaceae > Streptomyces > Streptomyces sp. NPDC059989. The sequence continues at coordinate 76,220 of NZ_JBHWUO010000003.1, read as the reverse complement.
CTGCTGCCGGTGGCCGCCGTCATGGCGAGAGCCCGGCCGCGCACCGCGGTCCTGGTGACCGCGGGGCTGGCCGGGCTCTCGTACGGCTACGGGCTCTACCTGATGCTGGTGGCGCGCGTACCGCTCTAGCAGCGGGCGACTAGTTGTCGTCGCCGTTCTTCTCGTCGTCGCCGTCGGTGGAGTCGATCTCCTTCTCCAGGCCGAACTGCTCGACGAGCCACTTGTCGAACTCGATGGAGGCGCGGACCCAGCTCACCGTGGAGGACACGAAGTGCTCCAGGTTGACGCCGGTGCCGATCAGCATCTGCGCCTCACCGATCAGACGGACCGAGCCGTCGTCATGGGTGTGGCTGTAGACCTTGGGCCACAGGGTGCGGCGGTTCCAGTCGTCGATCGACTCGAGCAGCTGCGGCTTCTCGTCGATCTTGTGCGGACGGTCGTAGAAGGTCCGCACCGAGAAGACCTGCTGCTCGTCCTCGCCGCGGAACATGAAGTACGTACGGAACTCCTCCCACGGCGCCGCGAGGTCACCCTCGTCGTCGACGACGTACTTGAGCTCCATCTGCTCCAGCAGCTGCTTGACCAGATCCTGGTCGGGGACGACGGGGCCCGCCGGTCCTGTGGCCTGCGGCTCGGGCTGCTGCCCTCCGAAGTTCGGAATCGAGGCCGGGTCGATGCTCACCGTGTACTTCCCTTCGTGCGGATAACTGCATCCTCCCCCATCCCGCCTACCCCGTGTCCACCCCCGCACGTGCGATCCGCTCCCGGCGGAACCCCGCGGCCGGAGATCCCCCGGCCGCGGGGCCCCGTCCGGGTCAGAGCGCCTTGCCGACCAGCAGGTCTTCGCCGGCCACGTCGACCCGTACGGTGTCGCCGTCCCGGACCTCGCCCGACAGGATCTCCTTCGCCAGGCGGTCGCCGATGGCCGTCTGGATCAGCCGGCGCAGCGGGCGGGCGCCGTAGGCGGGGTCGTTGCCCTTGTCCGCCAGCCAGGCCAGCGCCTCGGGGGTGACCTCCAGGGTCAGGCGCCGGTCGGCGAGGCGCTGGGCGAGGCGGTCGATCTGGAGCCGGGCGATGTGCGCGAGCTCGTCGCCGGTCAGCGCGGAGAAGACCACCAGGTCGTCCAGGCGGTTGAGGAACTCCGGCTTGAAGCTCGCCCGCACCACGTCCAGGACCTGCTGCTTCTTCTGGTCCGGCGGGGTCACCGGGTCCACCAGGAACTGGCTGCCCAGGTTCGAGGTGAGGACCAGGATGGCGTTGCGGAAGTCCACGGTGCGGCCCTGGCCGTCCGTGAGGCGGCCGTCGTCCAGGACCTGGAGCAGGATGTCGAAGACCTCGGGGTGGGCCTTCTCGACCTCGTCCAGGAGCACCACGCTGTACGGGCGGCGGCGCACGGCCTCGGTGAGCTGGCCGCCCTCCTCGTAGCCGACGTAGCCGGGCGGGGCGCCGACGAGGCGGGCCACGCTGTGCTTCTCGCCGTACTCCGACATGTCGATCCGGACCATGGCCCGCTCGTCGTCGAAGAGGAAGTCGGCCAGTGCCTTGGCCAGCTCGGTCTTGCCCACGCCCGTCGGGCCCAGGAAGAGAAAGGAGCCGGTCGGACGGTCCGGGTCGGCGATGCCGGCGCGGGTGCGGCGTACGGCGTCCGAGACGGCCCGTACGGCCTCGCCCTGGCCGATCAGGCGGCGGCCCAGCTCGTCCTCCATGCGGAGCAGCTTGCGGGTCTCGCCTTCGAGGAGCCGGCCCGCCGGGATGCCGGTCCAGGCGGCGACCACGTCCGCGATGTCGTCCGGGCCGACCTCGTCCTTGACCATCGTGTCCTTCGAGACTTCGGCCTCGGCCTCGGTGGCCTCCGCCAGCTCGTGCTCCAGGGCCGGGATCTCCCCGTAGAGCAGCTTGGAGGCGGCGTCGAAGTCCCCGTCGCGCTGGGCGCGCTCGGCCTGCCCGCGCAGGTCGTCCAGGCGCTCCTTGAGCTCGCCGACCCGGTTGAGGGACTGCTTCTCCTTCTCCCAGCGGGCGGTCAGGCCCCGCAGGTCCTCCTCCTTGTCGGCCAGGTCCTTGCGGATCTTCTCCAGGCGCTCCAGGGAGGCCGGGTCGGACTCGTTCTTCAGCGCCAGCTCCTCCATCCGCAGGCGGTCGACGGAGCGCTGGAGCTCGTCGATCTCCAGCGGGGAGGAGTCGATCTCCATGCGGAGCCGGGACATGGACTCGTCGACGAGGTCGATGGCCTTGTCGGGGAGGAAGCGGGAGGTGATGTACCGGTCGGAGAGGGTCGCGGCGGCCACCAGTGCGCTGTCGTTGATGACGACCTTGTGGTGGGCCTCGTAGCGGCCCTTGAGCCCGCGCAGGATCGCGATGGTGTCCTCGACGGACGGCTCGGCGACCAGCACCTGCTGGAAGCGCCGCTCCAGCGCAGGGTCCTTCTCGATGCGCTCGCGGTACTCGTCGAGGGTGGTCGCGCCGACCATGCGCAGCTCGCCGCGGGCCAGCATGGGCTTGAGCATGTTGCCCGCGTCCATGGACGAGTCGCCGCCGGCGCCCGCGCCGACGACGGTGTGCAGCTCGTCGATGAAGGTGATGATCTGGCCGTCGCTGGACTTGATCTCGGCGAGGACGGTCTTGAGCCGTTCCTCGAACTCGCCGCGGTACTTGGCGCCGGCGACCATGGCGCCGAGGTCGAGGGCGACGAGGCGCTTGTTCTTCAGGGACTCGGGGACGTCGCCCTTGATGATGCGCTGGGCCAGACCCTCGACGACGGCCGTCTTGCCGACGCCGGGCTCGCCGATGAGCACAGGGTTGTTCTTCGTACGGCGCGACAGCACCTGGACGACGCGCCGGATCTCCTGGTCGCGGCCGATGACCGGGTCGAGCTTGCCCTCGCGGGCGGCCGCCGTGAAGTCGGTGCCGAACTTCTCCAGCGCCTTGTACTGACCCTCGGGGTCGGGGGTGGTCACCCGCCGTGCTCCTCGTGCGTTCTGGAAGGCGTCCAGCAGCTTCTTCGCTGTCGCGCCCTGGGTGGAAAGGGCCTCACCGGCCGCGCCGCCCTTGGCGGCGACGGCGATGAGCAGGTGCTCGGTGGAGAGGTAGTCGTCGCCCAGCCGGCCGGCTTCGGCGTCCGCCTCGGCGAGTACGGCGAGCAGCTCGCGGGTGGGCTGCGGCGGCGCGACCGTGGAGCCGGTGACGCTGGGCAGGGCGGCGAGCAGCCGCTCCGCTCCGGCCCGCACGGCGGCCTGGTCGGCGTCGGTGGCCGCGAGGAGGTCGGTGATGTTCTCGTTGTCCTCGCCGGCGAGCAGGGCCAGCAGCAGGTGCGCGGGGGTGAGATCGGCGTGGCCGTCCTTGACGGCCCTGCTGGTGGCTGCGTTCAGCGCGTCCCGGCTCTTGTTGGTCAGCTCGGCGTCCACGGGTGACTTCTCCTCTCCGGAGGCAATGGCAGAACTATGACAAAGACAACCTATGCAAAGTTGAGTCTATTCCACTCAAGGCAGGATTCGGCACCCTGCGGCCGTACCCTTCGGCCATGTCCCATGACGTACTCAACCCGACGCCCGAGTACCTCGCCTTCTGGCGGGAGCGGCACGTCTGCACGCTGACCACCCCGCGCCCCGACGGCACGCCCCACGTGGTGCCGGTGGGCGTGACCTACGACCCGGAGGCGGGGCTGGCCCGGGTGATCAGCAACAAGCACAGCAAGAAGGTCCGCAACATCCTGGCGGCCCAGGCCGCCCAGCCGGGCGGGGCCCGGGTGGCGGTCTGCCAGATGGAGGGGCGCCGCTGGGCCACTCTGGAGGGGCGCGCGGTGATCCGTACGGACGAGGCGTCGGTCGCCGACGCGGTGGCGCGCTACGCGGAGCGCTACGGGCGGACGCCCTCGCCCAATCCCGACCGGGTGGTCATGGAGATCACGCTGGACCGGGCCATGGGCCGCGCGTGACGCAACCGGCGTGCTGCGCGCCCTAGCCGGCGGCTGACTTCTTCATCTTGTCCGGTCCGCATCTGGACGCGGACAGCACAACGGCGCCATCGTGGTCAGGTCCACGATGGCGCCGTTGTGTGGGGGTAGCGCCTGAGCGATCTGCAACGACGGGGGAATCGCTTCAGGCACTGCGGGGGGTGGCGGTGGTGATATCGGGTTCGAAGAGCTGGTGGTCGCGCTGATCAAGATTGACGAAGACCATTCCGTAGCGCACCTCGCAGCGGACGGGCTGCGGCGCGCCCCGCGGGCGGCGCAGGCACCGGTACGCACGTACGTCCTCGTCCTCCTCGCGCACGACGACGATCGGTTGGCCGAACAGGGTCACCATCAGCGAATCCCCGGGGTACGGGATCGCCGTGGCCAGGTCGATGAACTGCCATCCCGACCGGTAAGCGGAGGCCATTTCGCGGCGGAAACCGCGGTCGTCGGGGGTCATGCGTTCGAAGTCTTCCCACCCACACCCCAGCCACTGTCGGACGGCGTGCCTGCCGGCGCGCTGCCCCAGCCGCTGTCGTCCGAGCCGGGAGTTCCCCATCCGCTGTCATTGCCGGTCGGACCGGCCCCCCAGCCGCTGTCGGCGGGAGCGCTGCCCCAGCCGCTGTCCGCGAGCGAGATTCCACCGACAGCAGCAGCCGTAGAGAGAGCAATGGCAGCCACCGAGCGAGCCAATTTCTTGTACATGGTCGACGTTGTCCTCACTTGATGGATTCCTCTCCCCCGCATCTCAGACGATGACTTATCGAGCCACGCCATTGCCACCGTGGCGATGCATCATGTTCCTGTACATGCAGGACCCTGGGGGTGGGAGATTTGCCGATTATGCGCACGAACCAGACACATCCCCATGCGGTGACGGATCTGTGCGACCTCGGGACCGAGCTGTACGCAAGTGCGCTCAGCTCAGGTCGAATCGCCCGCGAGGAAGTGGAGCAGACTCCCTGCCTGCTGGAATTCGCGCTGCTGCACCCTGATCCAGACGACGACAACTGGCTCCGTCCGGTTCCACCTTCGGTGGCACTTGCCCAGCGACTGCACCCGCTGGAACGGGAGATCCTGCAACGCCGGCGCTCCTCCATTGAGCTCACCGAAGCGTTTGAGCCATTCATGGCCATCAGCGCGCTGACTCCCGCGCCCACGCACGCCATCACGGTGCTGGAAGGATTCAACAGGATCAACGCGGCACTCAATGTGGCCACCGCGGAGTGCCAGGCCGAAATGCTGACCATTCAGCCCGGCGGCGGGCGTTCGGAAAACATTCTCAACCAGGCGATAGAGCGGGACCAGCCGCTCATCCGGCGCGGCGTCAGCATGCGCACCCTCTACCAGCACACGGTGCGCCACAGCCGCGGCACGATGGCCTACGTCGACCGCATGGCCAGCGGAAAGGTCGAGATCCGGACCCTGGAGGAGCTCGTCGAACGGCTCATCATCTGCGACGAGTCGGTCGCCTTCATCCCGGCCAGCGACGACCAGCAGATCGCCCTGGAGCTGCGCCACCCGGCCCTCGTGCGCTACCTCGTCCGGGTCTTCGAACAGCTGTGGCGGCGGGCCACCCCGCTCAACGAGCAGATCCCGTACGACCCGACGCCGTCGGGCATCTCCGGCGTGCAGCGGTCCATCGCCCAGCTCCTCGTGGAGGGGCACGTGGACGAGGCCATCGCACGCCGGCTGGGCATGAACGTACGGACGTGCCGCGCGCACATCGCCAAGCTGGCCACCGCCCTCGGCAGCGGCAGCCGCGCCCAACTCGGCTTCCTCATCGCCCAGTCGGGCATCCTGGGCCAGGTCTCGGGACCGGACCGCGAGCCGCGCCTCTGAGCCACTGGCCGCTGAGCCCGTGGTACGCGAAAGGCCCCGCCCGGGTGCCTCCCCCGGCTGCTGCCGGAAGGGGCCCCGGACGGGGCCTTCGTACGCGTTCTGAGCTCCTGGGCCGGGCCCGCCCCGGTCAGTCCATCGGACGCTTGGGGCTGGGCCGCCAGACGACCAGGGCGCTGCCCGGCTGCGGCGGCTGGTACGGGACCAGGTCGCGCCGGTAGGAGGCGTGCACCTGGGCCTCGCGGGCCTGGAGCGCGGCCGCGGCGCCGTCGACGGCGGCGGAGAGCTCGGCCACGCGCTGCTGGAGCGCGGCGACCTGGTTCTCCAGCTCGATGATCCGCTTGATGCCCGCCAGGTTGATGCCCTCGTCCTGGGACAGCGCCTGGACCGTGCGGAGCAGTTCGATGTCACGGGCCGAGTAGCGCCGGCCGCGGCCGGCCGTACGGTCCGGGGAGACCAGGCCGAGGCGGTCGTACTGGCGGAGGGTCTGCGGATGCAGGCCCGAGAGCTGGGCGGCCACCGAGATCACGTAGACCGGGGTCTCGTCGGTGAGCTGGTAGCCCCCACCCAAACGGGAGGACTGTCGTCGGCGGCCGTCCATCTCATGCTCCCTTCGCGGACTCGAACAGCGCGGAGCGCGGGTCCTGGGACTCCGTCGCCTCGCGGTACATCTCCAGCGCCTCGCGGGCCTTGTCCGACAGCTCGGTCGGGACCGAGACCTCCACCGTCACCAGCAGGTCGCCGCGGGTGCCGTCCTTGCGGACCGCTCCCTTGCCGCGGGCCCGCATGGTGCGGCCGTTGGGGGTGCCCGGCGGCAGCTTCAGCGTCACCGAGGGGCCGTTCAGGGTCGGGACCTTGATGTCGGCACCCAGCGCCGCCTCGGCGAAGGTCACCGGGACGGTCACCGTCAGGTTGTCGTCCTTGCGGCCGAAGACCGGGTGGGAATCGACGTGCACGACGACGTAGAGGTCACCGCCGGGACCTCCGCGCTCGCCCGGCGCGCCCTTGCCGCGCAGCCGGATCCGCTGGCCGTCGGAGACGCCCGCCGGGATCCGGACCTGCATGGTGCGGGAGCTGCGGGCGCGCCCGCTGCCCTTGCAGACGTCACAGGGGGTCTCCGCGATCAGGCCGCGGCCCTTGCAGTCCGCGCAGGGGTCGGTCAGCGAGAAACCGCCGCCGCTGCCCCGCGAGACCTGGCCGGTGCCGACGCAGGTCGGGCACACGCGGGGCGTGCCGTTCTTGTCGCCGGTGCCCGAGCAGGCCTTGCAGGGGGCCTGGGAGGACATCCGGAGCGGGACCGTGGCCCCGTCCACCGCCTCCGTGAAGGAGAGGGTGACCTCCGACTCGATGTCCTGGCCGCGGCGCGGCTGGGTGCGGGTCCCCGCACCGGCGCCGGCGCCGCGGTTGAACAGGCCGCCGAAGACGTCGCCCAGGCCGCCGCCGAAGCCGCCGCCCGCACCGCCCGGCTGCTGACCCCCGAAGAGGTCGCCCAGGTCGAAGTTGAAGGAGCCGCCGGCCCCGCCCGGCCCGGGGCGGAAGCCTCCGTTGCCGAACAGGGCGCGCGCCTCGTCGTACTCCTTGCGCTTCTTGGCGTCGCCGAGGATGTCGTTCGCCTCGGAGATCTCCTTGAAGCGCTCCTCGGCGGAGGCGTCGCCCTTGTTGGCGTCCGGGTGGAACTCGCGTGCGAGCTTCCGGTACGCCTTCTTGATCTCGGCCTCGGTGGCGTCCTTCGGGACACCGAGGACCTTGTAGTAGTCCTTCTCGACGAAGTCCTTCGTGCTCATCCCCGGTGTCCCTCCTCTCGTGACGTGCTAATCGATTCAGCCCTTTTCGGGGGCATCCGCGTCCTTGTCCGACGATGACTCGCCGTCCGAGGACTCGGACTTGGGGGCCGCGCCCGGCTGGGGCTCGGCCACCGCGACCCGTGCGGGACGGATCGTACGCTCGCCGATCCGGTACCCCGGCTGAAGGATCGCCACGCAGGTCGTCTCGGTGACGTCCGGCGCGTACGAGTGCATCAGCGCTTCGTGGATCGTCGGGTCGAAGGGCTCGCCCTCCTTGCCGAACTGCTGCAGACCCATCTTGGCGGCGACCGTCTCCAGCGATTCGGCCACCGACTTGAAGCCGCCGACCAGCTCGCCATGCTCCCGCGCCCGGCCGATGTCGTCCAGGGTCGGGAGCAGCTCCGTCAGGAGGGACGCGACCGCGATCTCCTTGACGGTGATCCGGTCCCGCTCCACCCGGCGGCGGTAGTTCTGGTACTCCGCCTGGAGCCGCTGGAGGTCCGCGGTGCGCTCACCGAGCGCCGTACGGGCCTGGTCCAGCTGCGCCAGCAGCGCAACGTCCTGTACTGCGTCCCCGGCCGGGGCCGCCGCCTCCTCCGTGGCGGAGTCGGCGGCCTGCGGCTCGTCGGGCGTGCCGTCGACGGGGACTTCGGGCTTCTCCTCGAACCCCGGGGTCTCCTCCGACATCAGGCAGCGCCGCCCTTCGGCTTCTCGTCGTCGACGATCTCGGCGTCGACGACGTCGTCGTCGGCCTTGGCCTGGGCACCCTCGGCGCCCGCGGCACCGGCGGCGCCCTGAGCGGCCTGGGCATCGGCGTAGATGGCCTGGCCGAGCTTCTGGCTGACCGCGGCGAGCTTCTCGGTCGCGGTGCGGATCTCGGCCGTGTCCTCGCCCTTGAGGGTCTCCTTCAGCTCGGAGACGGCGGCCTCGACCTCGGTCTTGACGTCGGCCGGGACCTTGTCCTCGTTGTCCTTGACGAACTTCTCCGTCTGGTAGACGAGCTGCTCGCCCTGGTTGCGGGACTCGGCCGCCTCCTTGCGACGGAGGTCCTCGTCCGCGTACTGCTCCGCCTCCTGGCGCATGCGGTCGACCTCGTCCTTGCCGAGCGAAGAGCCGCCGGTGACGGTCATCTTCTGCTCCTTGCCCGTGCCAAGGTCCTTGGCCGTGACGTGCATGATGCCGTTCGCGTCGATGTCGAAGGAGACCTCGATCTGCGGGACGCCACGCGGGGCCGGCGGCAGGCCGGTCAGCTCGAACATGCCGAGCTTCTTGTTGTACGCCGCGATCTCGCGCTCGCCCTGGTAGACCTGGATCTGCACGGACGGCTGGTTGTCCTCGGCCGTGGTGAAGATCTCGGACCGCTTGGTCGGGATCGTGGTGTTGCGCTCGATGAGCTTGGTCATGATGCCGCCCTTGGTCTCGATGCCGAGGGACAGCGGGGTCACGTCGAGGAGCAGGACGTCCTTGACCTCACCCTTGAGCACACCGGCCTGGAGGGTGGCGCCGATGGCGACGACCTCGTCCGGGTTGACGCCCTTGTTGGCGTCCTGACCGCCGGTGAGCTCCTTGACGAGCTCGGCGACGGCCGGCATGCGGGTGGAGCCGCCGACCAGGACCACGTGGTCGATCTCGGACAGCTGGATGCCGGCGTCCTTGATGACGTTGTGGAACGGGGTCTTGCAGCGGTCGAGCAGGTCCGCGGTCAGCTGCTGGAACTGGGCGCGGGTGAGCTTCTCGTCCAGGTGCAGCGGGCCCTCGGCGGAAGCCGTGATGTAGGGCAGGTTGATCGAGGTCTCCGTGGAGGAGGACAGCTCGATCTTCGCCTTCTCGGCGGCCTCGCGCAGACGCTGGAGCGCCATCTTGTCCTTGGACAGGTCGACGCCGTGGCCGTTGGCGAACTGCTTCACCAGGTAGTCGACGACGCGCTGGTCCCAGTCGTCGCCACCGAGGTGGTTGTCACCGTTGGTGGCCTTGACCTCGACGACGCCGTCGCCGATCTCCAGGAGCGACACGTCGAAGGTGCCGCCACCGAGGTCGAAGACGAGAATGGTCTGGTCGTCCTTGTCGAGACCGTAGGCCAGGGCGGCGGCGGTGGGCTCGTTGACGATGCGCAGGACGTTGAGGCCCGCGATCTCACCGGCCTCCTTCGTCGCCTGACGCTCGGAGTCGTTGAAGTAGGCCGGGACGGTGATGACCGCGTCCGTGACCTTCTCGCCCAGGTACGCCTCGGCGTCGCGCTTCAGCTTCTGCAGGATGAAGGCGCTCATCTGCTGCGGGTTGAAGTCCTTGCCATCCAGGTTGATCTTCCAGTCAGTGCCCATGTGGCGCTTGACGGAGCGGATGGTCCGGTCCACGTTCGTGACCGCCTGGCGCTTGGCCACCTCGCCGACGAGGACCTCGCCGTTCTTGGCGAAGGCGACGACGGACGGCGTGGTCCTGGCGCCCTCGGCGTTGGTGATGACGGTGGGCTCGCCGCCTTCCAGAACGCTGACGACGGAGTTAGTGGTGCCCAGGTCGATGCCGACCGCACGTGCCATTTCGATTCCTCCAGCTGACTTGAGTGGAACAGACTCAAGGATGCCCCACCGCCGCGCGGGCGTCAACAGAGCTGAGCGTGGTCGGCTCAACCTTTAGCCCACCCTTACGCGCAACCCTGCAATTCAGCCTCGCCGGCGTTTGAGGCGCGGGGTCTGGGGCGGAGCCCCGATCTTCAGCCTCGCCGGCGTTTGAGGCGCGGGGGTCCGGGGGCGGAGCCCCCGGCGGCGGTGCCGCACCCGAACGGGTTCGGGCCGGGCGGCCGGGCCGCGCGCCACACCACCCTCGCCGGAGGCGTACGGCACGGTGCTGGCATGCCGCTCACACTCACCGCCCCCCGGCTACGGGTACGGGTACCCAGCCCCCCGCCTGCGAAAAGGGTGGTCGACCTCGTCGGAGCGACGATCCTGCTGACCCTGCTCGCGCCCGTCCTGGCCGCGGCGGCCGCAGCGCTCTGCGCGACCCGGGGCGGCCGGGTCTTCGTACGGGAGCCCGCGGCGGGCCTGGCCGGCCGGCCCTTCCGGACCTGGCGGTTCCGTACGGACCCGGCAGGGCGGACCGGAGCCGTCCTGGAGCGCTGCGCCCTCGACGCGGCCCCCCAGCTGTTCAACGTGCTCCGCGGGGAGATGTCCCTGGTCGGCCCGCGCCCGGAGCCCCGTACCGACCGCCCCGACCGGCTCCTCGTGCGCCCCGGAATGACCGGTCTCTGGCAGGTGAGCGCGCGCTCCGACCTCCCCTGGGAGGAAATGGCGCTGCTGGACCGACACTATGTGGAGAACCACTGGCTGGGGATGGACCTGGCGATCCTCGCGCAGACCCCGCGGGCCGCCTACCGGCAAAGGCATGCCTGAGCGACACAGATCACCGCGCGCTCAGCTACATTGCGGCGTCGGGAGTGGGTAACCTCATGCCTTGACTCAATAAGTTACCGCTTAGTAAGTGCCGCCCGAGGAGCCCTCCCATGCAACTCGCCGCGATCATCGTGTCGCTGGTCATCACGGTGGTAGCCGTCGCGCTGTTCGGCCGTGCCGTCGCGCAGATCTACCACTTCGTGCGCCTCGGCCAGCCAGTGCCCGCGGGCACGCGCACCGGCGACCCCACGCAGCGCACCATCACGCTGGCCAAGGAGTTCCTCGGCCACACCCGCATGAACCGCTGGGGCATCGTCGGGTTCGCGCACTGGTTCGTGGCGGTGGGCTTCTTCTCGCTGCTGCTGACCATCGTCAACGCCTTCGGCCAGCTCTTCCAGGCCGACTGGCTGATCCCGATCATCGGTGACTGGCTGCCGTACGAGCTCTTCACCGAGTTCCTCGGCCTGATGACCGTGCTCGGCATCGTCACCCTGATCGTGATCCGGCAGCTGAACCGGCCGGGCGGGGCGGGCCGCAAGTCCCGCTTCACGGGCTCCAAGACCGGCCAGGCGTACTTCGTCGAGGCCGTCATCCTGATCGTCGGCGTCTGCATCATGACGCTGCGCGCGCTGGAGGGCGCCCAGCACGGCGTCGACGGCTGGGAGCCCGGCTTCTTCGCCTCGTACCCGCTGATCGCCGCCTTCGACGGGCTGAGCCTGAGCACGCTGCAGCACCTCACCTACTTCTTCGCGGCGCTCAAGATCGTCACGTCCTTCACCTGGATGATCACGGTCTCGCTCAACACCAACATGGGTGTCGCCTGGCACCGCTTCCTCGGCTTCCCGAACATCTGGTTCAAGCGCAACGCGGACGGCTCCACCGCCCTCGGCGCCCTGCAGCCGATGACCAGCGGCGGCAAGGAGATCGACTTCGAGGACCCGGGCGAGGACGACGTCTTCGGCGTCTCCCAGGTCGAGCAGTTCTCCTGGAAGGGCATCCTCGACTTCTCCACGTGTACGGAGTGCGGTCGCTGCCAGTCGCAGTGCCCGGCCTGGAACACCGGCAAGCCCCTCTCCCCCAAGCTCCTGATCATGTCGCTGCGCGACCACGCGCACGCCAAGGCCCCGTACCTGCTCGCAGGCGGCGGCAAGGACATGGAGGGCAACGAGAAGGCCACGGCGGAGCAGCTGAAGGACGTCCCGGCCGCGGCCATCGCCGAGGCCGAGCGCCCGCTGATCGGCACCGCCGAGGAGAACGGCGTCATCGACCCGGACGTGCTGTGGTCCTGCACCACCTGCGGTGCGTGCGTGGAGCAGTGCCCGGTCGACATCGAGCACATCGACCACATCGTCGACATGCGCCGCTACCAGGTGATGATCGAGAGCGCGTTCCCGTCGGAGGCGGGCACGATGCTCAAGAACCTGGAGAAGAAGGGCAACCCCTGGGGCCTGGCGAAGAAGCAGCGCGTCGAGTGGACCAAGGAGGTGGACTTCGAGGTCCCGATCATCGGGAAGGACGCGGAGGACCTCTCCGAGTTCGACTACCTCTACTGGGTCGGCTGCGCCGGCGCCCTGGAGGACCGGGCCAAGAAGACCACGAAGGCCTTCGCGGAGCTGCTGAACATCGCGGGCGTCAAGTTCGCGATCATGGGCGGCGACGAGAAGTGCACCGGTGACTCGCCGCGCCGCCTGGGCAACGAGCCGCTGTTCCAGCAGCTCGGCCAGGAGAACGTGGCCATGCTGAACATGGCCTTCGGCGAGGACGACGACGACCCGTCGACGAAGAAGCCGAAGTCGGCGAAGCGGATCGTCTCGACCTGCCCGCACTGCTTCAACACCATCGCGAACGAGTACCCGCAGCTGGGCGGCGAGTACGAGGTCATCCACCACACGCAGCTGCTCCAGCACCTGATCGACGAGGGCCGGCTGACGCCGGTCACGCCGGTCGACGGTCTGATCACCTACCACGACCCGTGCTACCTGGGCCGGCACAACAAGGTCTACACGCCGCCGCGCGAGATCATGTCGGCCGTGCCGGGGCTGCGGCAGCAGGAGATGCACCGCCACAAGGAGCGGGGCTTCTGCTGTGGCGCCGGTGGCGCGCGGATGTGGATGGAGGAGCGGATCGGCAAGCGCATCAACAACGAGCGCGTCGACGAGGCCCTGTCCCTGAACCCGGACATCGTCTCCACCGCCTGCCCGTTCTGCCTCGTCATGCTGACCGACTCGGTGAACGGCAAGAAGAACGAGGGCCAGGCCAAGGAGTCCGTGCAGGTCGTGGACGTGGCGCAGCTGCTGCTGGAGTCGGTGAAGGCACCCGAGCCGACGGAGGCGGAGCTGGCGGCCGCCGAGGCGGCTGCCGTCGCGGAGGCGGAGGCCGCGGCTGCGGCTGCGGCCGCTGAGGCCGAGGCCAAGGCGAAGGCCGAAGCCGAGGCGAAGGCGAAGGCTGAGGCGGATGCCGCCGAGGCTGCCGCGAAGGCCGAAGCCGAGGCCAAGGCGGAGGCGGAGGCCAAGGCCGCCGCTGAGGCCGAGCCGGAGTCCGAGCCGGAGGCGGAGGCTGAACCGGCCGCCGAGACCGAGGCCGAAACGGCGCCGGAGTCGGAGTCGGCAGCCGAGCCGAAGTCGGAGCCGGAGGCCAAGGCCGGCGACGCCGGGGCCGAGAACGCCAAGTAGTCCGTAGCAGTCCCGGCAGTACGCCGGAACGGCCGGTCCCCCGCTCGGGGGACCGGCCGTTCCGCGTTCAGACCCCTCAGGACCGTCAGGACCGTCAGGCCTGGTCGGACGACCGGTTGCGCCGCAGCATGGCGAAGCCCAGCCCCGCCGCACCCACCGCGGCCATGCCGCCGCCGGAGGCGAGCAGCAGCGGGGTGTCGCCCTTCGGCGGGGTGACCCCCTCCGCACCGGCCTTCACGCCGCCCTTCGGGACGACCCGGTCGGCGACCGGCTTCTTCGCCGGGGCGGCGGCAACGGTGTACTTCTCGATCAGCTTGCCGTTGAAGTCGTACACCCAGCTGTTCCCGCCGCCCTTGCCGTCGATGACGACGAACTTCACGCGGTGGCCGTCCTGGACGAGCTTGTACGTCCAGCCGTCGTTCTGCGTGCTCGGACGCTTCAGGTCGATCGTGCCGAGGGCGTTCCCGTTCGGCATCGAGATCTCGACGCGCTTGCCCTTCGGCCCGTCGACCAGCTTGGCGATCCGCCCGTCGGGCATGGTGACCCGGACCGAGCTCTCCTTGATGACCTCCGGCTTGACCTGCGGCTTCGGCTTCTGCACGGGCTTCTCCACCGGCTTCGGCTTGTCCCCGCCCTCCATCCACGAGGTCACGGTGCCGTTCGGCTGGAGCACCACGTGCAGGCCGTTGTTCTGCCCGTACGCCGCCGCTCCGCCCTTGCTGACCAGCGTGTCCAGCTTCGTGGAACCCGCGTAGATGTCGGCCTCGAAGTGGTCGGCGCCGATCTTGTAGACCTTGGCGACGGAGCCGTCCGCCAGCTTCACCGTGGTGACGTACGCGCGGACACCCTGGCCCGGCTTGACCTGCGGCTTGACGGGCGGGGTCGTCGGCGGCACGGACGGGTCGACCGAGGGCTGCACGGACGGATCGACGGACGGCTCAACGGACGGCTCGACCGACGGGTCCACCGACGGCTGCTCGATGCCGGGCAGCACCTGCGGCTCCGGCACGGTCGGGGAGTCCGCGAAGGCGGACCCGACCGGAACGGCCAGGACGGCGGCGGCACCGGCGACGACGGCTGCGGTACGGAGGGTGGTACGACGAGTGCTGCGCATGGTGGGGCTCTTCCTCGTGCTCTGCGGTGGGGGCGGCTACAGACACGAAGCTACGGACCCGATATGTGCGTAATACGTAGGCAATGTAACGAAGAGCCCCAGACTCAAGCACAGCTACGTAAACCGGACACACGCCGGCAGCTACCCGGCCCCCACACCGGGGTGGGGCCAGCCCCCCAGGGTTCCCCTAGGGGATGTCACAGGTCAGCCGCAAAGGCCACGAATCCGGCCGCCGGGCCACCGGGCCCCGCCGGACCAGGTACTTTCGATCACGTGGCTGGATTCAGGATCGGACGGGGCCGGGACAACAACCGCACCCCGCAACAACCCCCGCGGCAGCAGCCGTACGGACAGCAGCAACCGCCGCAGGCGCCGTACGGACAGCAGCCCTACCCTCCCGCAGGCCCGCCCCCGCAGCAGCAGTGGCCGCAGCAGGGCGCCGGGGGCCACGGTGAGCCCGAGTACTTCGACCCGTACGGTCAGCAGCACCCACAGGCGCCGCAGCCCCCGTACGGCCACGGAGGTCACGGCGGCCACGGGGGCTACACGAACGACAACAACCCGGGGCACACGCAGGTCTTCGCCGTCGGCGAGGACCCGTACAGCCAGGGCGCGACGTACCACGCGGGCGCGGCGGCGGCCGCCCCGACCGGCCCGCGGCTGCCGTGGAAGGAACTGCTCCGCGGGATCGTGACGCGGCCGGGGCAGACCTTCCTCCAGATGCGCGACTACGCCGTCTGGGGTCCGGCGCTGACCGTGACCTTCCTCTACGGGCTGCTCGCGGTCTTCGGGCTCGACGACGCCCGCAAGGACGTGATCAACGCGACCCTCTCGAAGGCCGTCCCGATCGTCCTGTCGGCCGGCGTGGCCTTCCTGATCTGCGGCCTGCTCCTGGGCGCCGTCACGCACACCCTGGCCCGCCAGCTGGGCGGCGACGGGGCCTGGCAGCCGACCGTGGGCCTGTCGATGCTGGTCATGTCGCTGACGGACGCCCCGCGCCTGATCTTCGCCGTGTTCCTGGGCGGCGACAACGGACTGGTCCAGGTCCTGGGCTGGGCCACCTGGGTGGCGGCGGGCTTCCTCTTCACCTCGCTGATCGCGAAGTCCCACGACCTGCCGTGGCCGAAGGCGCTGGGCGCCTCCGCGATCCAGCTGATCGCACTCCTGTCGATCATCAAGCTGGGCACGATCTAAAACCGCCCGGACGACAAAACGAACGACAGAAGGCCCGCCGAGCACAGCCCGGCGGGCCTTCGCCCTTCACTCTTCGCCCGTCACCCACACCTCAGGCGTCGAGCACCTGGCCCTCGCGCTTCACGACGGGCGGCTCGACGGACCACGGGAAGTTGATCCAGTCGTCGGTCTTCTTCCACACGTACTCGCACTTCACGAGCGAGTGGGACTTCTCGTAGATGACGGCGGACCGCACCTCGGCGACATGGCCCAGGCAGAAGTCGTGGACGAGCTTCAGCGTCTTCCCGGTGTCGGCCACGTCATCGGCGATGAGGACCTTCTTGTCGGTGAAGTCGATCGCCTCGGGCACGGGTGCCAGCATGACCGGCATCTCCAAGGTGGTCCCGACACCCGTGTAGAACTCCACGTTCACCAGGTGGATGTTCTTGCAGTCGAGCGCGTACGCCAGCCCGCCCGCGACGAACACTCCGCCCCGGGCGATGCTCAGGATGATGTCGGGCTCGTACCCGTCGTCGGCGATGGTCTGCGCGAGCTCGCGCACAGCCCGCCCGAACCCCTCGTAGTCAAGATTCTCGCGCACTGCGTCGTCGCTCATGCCTCGTGCCTCACCTGGGTGCGGTGGAAGTTCTGGAAGGAGCGCGAGGCGGTCGGGCCGCGCTGCCCCTGGTACCGGGACCCGTACCGCTCGCTGCCGTACGGGAACTCCGCGGGCGTGCTGAGGCGGAACATGCACAGCTGCCCGATCTTCATGCCCGGCCAGAGCTTGATCGGCAGTGTGGCGAGGTTCGACAGCTCCAGGGTCACGTGACCCGAGAACCCGGGGTCGATGAACCCGGCGGTCGAATGCGTCACCAGCCCCAGCCGGCCGAGACTGGACTTCCCCTCCAGTCTGGAGGCGATGTCGTCGGGCAGCGAGATGACCTCGTACGTGGAGGCGAGCACGAATTCACCGGGGTGCAGGATGAAGGCCTCATCCCCCTCCGGCTCGACCATGCGGGTCAGGTCGGACTGCTCGACCGCGGGGTCGATGTGCGCGTACCGGTGATTCTCGAAGACCCGGAAGAACCGGTCGAGACGTACATCGATGCTGGAGGGCTGCACCATCGACTCCTCGAACGGGTCGATGCGAACCCGTCCGCTGTCGATCTCGGCCCGGATGTCTTTGTCAGAGAGAAGCACGTCCCGAGGATACGCAGAGCGCGCGGGCCACCCCCAATCGAGAGCGGCGCCCGCGCGCCCGTCCGCTGTCTCCGCTACCGCTTGACCGATGCCCCCACGGGCACGGCCTGCCTCAGCCGCGCGCACCGCGGACACCGCAGCAGCCGCCCCGGCCCGATCCGGCCGGCACCGAGGTGCTGCAGCGGGAAGGAGGCGGTACTGAATACGTGCCCTTCGGCACAACGGACGACGGTGTGCTCCATCGAGTCCCTTTCCCCAACGAGCGATACTGCGACGAATCGCCACATTAGGGGATGATCGGTACCCACTCCAGCCGCCGCTCCGCACCCACACGGTACGCCCCAACTCCCGCCCCCACGCGCCCCGGTGCACGCAGCACACAACAACGACCCCACGGCAAATTCACCGGGGGTCGATCATGAGGTAGAGTGAGCAACGATACGGATCCAGGCATCTGGACCGCCGTGCGGATGTAGTTTAATGGTAGAACATGAGCTTCCCAAGCTTATAGCGCGGGTTCGATTCCCGTCATCCGCTCTTCCAAGAAGGCCCAGGTCAGCGACCTGGGCCTTCTTCGTTGTCTAGACCTCTCGACCCTCGCCGTGCCCTACGCGTGCCCCAACTCGCAGAAATGCCCTGGCCGGAGGCCCTCTCGTGCACCACGTGAGCCCTCAGCCGACCCACATCGCGAGACGCATTTTCGGTGAGCTGCGACATGCTCAACCCTGCGGGGGGGGTGAATTCGCTTTCCCGAAGCGGCGGTTGCCCGGCCGCTTGCACTGCGTTGGGCGCCGGGCCGGGGAGACGATCGGGAACACCGTGCAGGCGGTCCGTGACGGCGACGACGCAGCCATCGCCGCCGGTCACCCCTCTTTGACGACGCCTCGGGCGATGAGCGCCCCGCGCAGGCGTGCGGCCATCTCGGCCGCCTGGTCCGGCGACGGCGACAGCACACCGTTCTCCGTCATCAGAGCGTGGAACTGCTGCTGGGGGTAGGGGACGCCGGAGGGCAGAGCGGCGATGTGCCAGTGCAGATGCGCGTTGCCCTGCCGGCTGCCGAGAGAGTAGAGGTACGTCCGCTCCGGCTCACAGACGGCCTCCACGGGAAGGTGTTCGACCACGGCGATCACTCCTCGAATCTACGGACGCGGCCCCTCCCGCCGGCCGTTGGCCGGTCGATGGTTCGGCAGTTACGGGTCACGTGCTGCGCTGGTCGTGGGTGTCCTGGCGGAGTCGGTCGGTGTGCCGGGCCAGGGCGTCGATGCGCTCGGCGAGCTCGGCGTCCTCGGGCCGCAGATGGACCCGGGTGGCGGTCAGGGGGCGAACGAGACGGGCAGCGTCGTTGTCGGCGAGGGCCAGGTTGAGGTCGCCGATGGCGCCCTGGGCGTTGGCGGGGAGGCCGGTGAGGGCGGTGACCTGCCCGGCGAGTCGGCGCAGGTCGGCCGCGTTGTCGCGGGCCCAGGCGGTAACGGTCCGGTCGGCGGCGCGCGTGTCGCGCATGGCCTGGACGCGCTGTTCCCCTGTGGTTCCGGCGGTGCCGGGGCGCAGGCGCAGGTAGCGGCGTTCGGCGGCCTGCCGACTGGCGACCCCGAGCGGTCCCGCGAGATCGGCCCAGCTCGCCCCGTGCCCGCGGGCGGTTTCGATCAGGCCGCTCTCCCAGCCGGCGAGCTGCTCACGGACCTCGCGCAGCGTCAGCAGTGCAGCCAGAGCCGGGTGCGGGCCCGAGTCCGGCGCGGGCGGCGAAGCGGCTGTTCTCGCGGAGGGTTGCTGCGCGTCCTTGACGGCCTGGTTGATGGCCTCCAGTGCCGCGGCGGCAGCCAGGAAGGGGACTGGTGTGGTCGGCTCGGCGGCCTCGTTCATTGCGTTCTCCGTGACTCTGTCAGCCTCCAGATGACACCTTGCTTGTCATCGTTTCGATGACATGTTACAACGGGAGCACGTTGAAGCGCATTGGCAGTTCCTGCCTGAACCAACTGGAGGTGTTTCGCGATGTTGATGCGCACTGACCCGTTCCGCGAGATGGACCGGATCGTTCAGCAGCTCTCGGGTGCGTCGGGCACGTGGTCCAAGCCGTCCGTGATGCCGATGGACGCCTACCGCCAGGGCGACGTGTACGTGATCGCCTTCGACCTCCCCGGCGTGAGCACCGAGGCGATCGACATCGACGTCGAGCGGAACATGCTGACCGTGAAGGCCGAGCGCCGGCCCGCGGAGAAGTCCGACGGCGTGCAGATGGAGCTCTCCGAGCGACCCCTGGGCGTCTTCTCCCGCCAGATCATGCTCGCCGACACCCTCGACACCGACCACATCGAAGCCGACTACGACGCGGGTGTCCTGACCCTGCGGATCCCGATCGCCGAGCGCGCCAAGCCGCGGAAGATCAGCATTGGCGGCGAGTCCGGCCGCAAGCAGATCTCCGGCTGAACAGGCCGGCTCCAGCGGCGGAGGACGGGGAACCGATTCCCCCTCCGGCACCCCGTCCTCCGCACCCCTCGCCCCTTCACCCCTCTCCGGAGGTGACGTGATGACGATGCGCCGGGAGGCGTTCCTGGACCACGTCCAGGAACGCGGCGAGTATCCGACTCGGGAGGAAGCCGAACGGGCGGCCCGCGTCGTCCTGGCCCTGCTGGGCGCGCACCTGGTCGGCACCGTGCGGGCCGAGCTCGCCGCCCGGCTCCCCGAGACGTACGCCCTGATCCTCCTCAACCCCCTGCAGGCCGCCGAACCGCTCTCACCTGAACGCTTCGTCCGCGCGACCGCGGCCTGGATCGAAGGCGCCACCGAGAAGACGGCCCTCTGGGACATCGGCGCGGTCCTCTCCACCGTGGCCGCCGCGGCGGGAGACGTCCTCATGCGTGAGGTCCTGCTCCAGCTCCCGCCCGGCTACGACCTCCTCTTCGGCCACCCCCAGCCCACCTGACCGCGGCCGGCATGAAACCGAACCCTCGAAGAGAAAGGCAACCTCAGCACCATGTACGACCAGCCTCGAGCGAACCCGTCCCTCGCGGCCATGACGTTCGACCAGATGCTGGAACGCGTGCGCTACGAAGGCGCCTACCCCACCCGCGAACGCGCCGAGGAAGCCGTCCGCACCGTCCTCGCCGCCCTCGGCCGGCAGATCACGGGAGACGAACGCGTCGACCTCGCGCAGTGCCTGCCCGTCGAGGCCGCCCTCACCCTGACCGCCCAGATCCCCGACACCGAACAGCTCACCGGCTGGGGCTTCGTCAAAGACCTGGCCGCCCGCACCGGGGGCACCCCGGCCACCGCACGCTGGGACACCGGCGCCGTGCTTGCCGTCGTCTCCCGCCTCGCAGGCCCCGACCTCCTCGCCCGAATCCTTCACCGGCTCCCCGGCGGCTACGCACTCCTCTTCGGCCAGGCAGAACTGCGGCAACCCCAGCCCGCCGCCTGATCCCACCCACCCCGTTCCAGGACTTCCGCAATGCCTGACCGCAGGGGCGGGCGCGGCTGTCGGCGCACTCCGTACAGGGGTGAGGGCCCGACCGGCGCATCCCGGCGTATGCAATCCGCTCGCTCAGCATGCTGAGGCGCCCAGGCGCTGGGTCGACCGGAGGCCGGGACACCCGTCGGCTGCCCCCGCGCACGGATGCAGACCACGTTCGACCCCGATTACCTCCTCGTCGAACACGCGAAAATCTATGACGGCCGCAGTAGACATCCGATTGCGGCGTGGTTATGGTTTCTCTCGTAGCCGAGATCGAGCAAGGCCCGGAGGGACGATCTGCCGGGCATCAGTACACGCAGTACGCAGGACGGTGCGGTGGTGGAGTTCCGAAGCCAGGGTTGTCGCAGGACGGCGACGGGACTGACGACCGGACCGGGTGGCCCGCAGTGATCAGGGGCTGCCACGAGCAGTACCGCAGTTGACGCAGTGGCAGTTCAGCAAGTGCAGTTCGCAGTACCAGCAGTACGCAGTCCCCCGTTTGGCAAGTGATCGGTCCAGAGGGAAGAACGGAGGAGTTGACCGCCATCAGGATCGCCCGGGTCGAAAGGCTGAGCCCGGGTACCGCAGGACATCGATAGTGAGGTGGTCTCCGGTCAAGCAACCGCGATCCCCGCGCCCCCGGCCGAGTACAGGTCAGGTCCGCGGAAACAGAAGGCCGACGCAGTACTAGGGTCGGCAGATGGTGTAGCAGTTCCTTCGGGGCCCTGGTGCCGTACGGCACCAGGGCCCCTCCACGCGTTCCACAGAGAGGTGCAAATGACAGCACACGACTCGTTCGACGATCGTCTCGACGACGACGACTACCCCGCGTACACCATGGGCCGGGCCGCAGCCATGCTCGGCACCACCCAGAGCTTCCTCCGCGCCATCGGAGAAGCCCGCCTCATCACGCCGCTCCGCTCAGAGGGCGGACACCGCCGCTACTCCCGTTACCAGCTGCGCATCGCCGCCCGCGCGCGGGAGCTCGTCGACCAGGGCACCCCCATCGAGGCCGCTTGTCGCATCGTCATCCTCGAAGACCAGCTCGCGGAAGCCCAGCGCATCAACGCCGAATACCGCCGCACCACCGAAACGCCCAATCCACCAGCCGCAGGGTGACGACTGCGCCTGCTGGGCAAGGGTGCCGTGGGCCGGGGCGTTTCATAGCGGGAGCGCCCGAGGCCGTGTGCCGGACCCCGGCCGCTCGGACCCGGCGGAACGGCACACGCAGCCGCTCTCAGAATCGGTGGGCGAGGGAAGCATGAAGCCCTCCCCACACGCCCGTCGTCAGGCACCGAACGGACAACCACCCAGCCAGGCAGGCCGCCCCTGGATCAGGGGCTACGTGCAGTCGGACGGCACGCCGGTCAGAGCCCATGTCCGGCTCCCGGCGAAACCGCCTGGGGGGTCAGCGGCCCCAACGCAGCGCTGCCGTCTGCACCGGTGCGTCCCACAGGCGCAGCAGTTCCTCGTCGGCCCGGCACAACGTCACCGAGCACCCCGCCATGTCCAGCGAGGTGACGTAGTTCCCCACGAGGGTCCGGGCCACCGGGACGCCCCGAGCCGTCAGCACCCGGGCCACCTCCGCGTGGAAGCCGTACAGCTCCAGCAGCGGCGTCGCGCCCATCCCGTTCACCAGGGCCAGTACCGGCCCGTCGACAGGGGCCGCGTTCGCCATGTCGTCCAGCACAGAACCCACCGCGACCTCGGCGATCTCCCCCGCCGGCATCATCGGGCGCCGTTCCCGGCCCGGTTCGCCGTGGATACCGATCCCCAGCTCCAGCTCCCCGTCCGGCAGGTCGAAGGTGGGACTGCCCTTGGCGGGGGTGGTGCAGGCGCTCAGCGCGACGCCGAAGCTGCCCGAGGCCTCGTTGACCCGCCGGGCGACTGCGGCGACCTGCTCCAGCGGCGCGCCCTCCTCCGCGGCCGCCCCGGCGATCTTCTCGACGAAGAGCGTGGCCCCGGTGCCGCGCCGTCCGGCGGTGTAGAGGCTGTCGGTCACGGCGACGTCGTCGTTGACCAGCACCCGCTCGACCCGGATGCCGTCCTCCTCTGCGAGCTCGGCGGCCATGTCGAAGTTCAGTACGTCGCCGGTGTAATTCTTGACGACGAACAGCACCCCTTGGCCGGAGTCCACGGCCTTGGCCGCCCGCACCATCTGGTCGGGCACGGGGGAAGTGAACACCTCGCCCGGACAGGCGGCGGACAGCATTCCGTATCCGACGAAGCCGGCGTGCAAGGGCTCGTGTCCGGAGCCGCCACCGGAAACGAGACCGACCCGCCCGCCCTGCCGCGCGTCCCGCCGTACGACGACCCGGGCCTCGGCGTCCACGTCCAGTTCCGGGTGGGCCGCGGCCAGCCCCCGCAGGGCGTCCGCGACCACGGTCTGGGGACTGTTGATCAGCATCTTCATCGTGTGCCTCCCGGTCGGAGCCGACGGGTGAGCGTCCGACGCCGTCACGGAGCACCGATCACCGCGCGCCGGGCAGGCGCGTCAGCGAGGCACGCCATACGAACAGTGTGCTGCCACGCCGCGGACATCCGCGAGAACTCGGGCGATCGCCTCGGAAGAGGATCGAGGAACCCGAAGCGTGCACCGGCCTCCGCGCAACCGGACCGCCCTCGCCTTTCCGGTCCGGGCGACCCGTCTTACGCTGAACCGGGGGGCTCGGGGCAGTCGAATGCCGGCCTTCGGACCGGCGGGAAGCGGGCACCCATGAAGGAGCGCCTCACAGCACATGGGCTGGTCGGCGAACTGTCGGCCGAATTCGCCGGCACCATGATCCTCATCCTCTTCGGCTGTGGCGTCGTGGCCCAGGTCGTCGCCGGCGGAGCCCTGACTGACCCTGCGGGCGGCCTCGGAAACCACGACAGCATCGCCTGGGCCTGGGGTCTCGGCGTGACCCTGGGCGTCTACGTCGCGGCGAGGCTGAGCGGCGCCCACCTCAATCCCGCGGTGACCGTCGCCCTGGCGGCGTTCAAGGGCTTCCCGTGGAGCAAGGTGGCCCCCTACGCGCTGGCCCAGCTCGCCGGAGCCTTCGTTGCCGCCCTGATCGTCCGCTGGAACTACACCGAGGCGCTGGCGAAGGCCGACCCCGGCCACACCATCAAGACGCAGGGCGTCTTCTCCACGCTGCCGGCCAACGGGAACACGAACCTGCCGGTGACCGAGTGGGGCGCACTGCGCGACCAGATCATCGGCACCGCGATCCTGCTCCTGCTGATCCTCGCGGTCACGGACCTGCTGGGCACGCCTCCCGGTGCCAACCTCGCCCCGTTCATCGTCGGGCTGATCGTCGTGGCGATCGGCATGGCCTGGGGCACCAACGCCGGGTATGCGATCAACCCCGCCCGTGACCTCGGCCCCCGGCTGGCCAGCTTCCTCACCGGGTACGGAGGGGCATGGAGAGATCAGTACGGGCACTTCTACTTCTGGGTGCCGATCATCGGCCCGCTGATCGGCGGTCTGCTGGGAGCCGGCCTCTACAAGTTCCTCATCGGCAGGTTCCTGCCGACCGCCGAACCGGAGCCCCCCGGACGCGTACCGACACCGGACGAGAGCTGACCTGATCCGGGGCGGGCGGACACCCCACGTCCCGTCCGTACGACAGCCCCCACGGGCATCCCAAGAGGAGGCGGCACTCATGGCTGACTTCGTCGGCGCAGTGGACCAGGGGACCACGAGCACCCGTTTCATGATCTTCGACCACGCCGGCAGCGAGGTGGCGCGGCACCAGCTGGAGCACTCCCAGATCCTCCCGCGCTCGGGGTGGGTCGAACACGACCCGGTGGAGATCTGGGAACGCACGAACTCGGTGATCCAGAACGCCCTCCGGCACGGAAACCTCGACGCCTCCGACCTGGCGGCCGTCGGCATCACCAACCAGAGGGAGACCACCGTCGTCTGGGACCCCCGCACCGGGCGCCCGTACTACAACGCCATCGTCTGGCAGGACACCCGTACCGACTCCATCGCTGCCGCACTGGAGCGCGGCGGCCAGGGCGACGTCATCCGCCGCAAGGCGGGGCTGCCACCGGCCACCTACTTCTCCGGCGGCAAGATCCAATGGATCCTGGAGAACGTCGACGGCGTGCGGGAGGCCGCCGAACAGGGCCACGCCCTCTTCGGCAACACCGACTGCTGGGTGCTGTGGAACCTCACCGGAGGCCCCGACGGCGGCATCCACGCCACCGACGTCACCAACGCCAGCCGCACCATGCTCATGGACCTGGAGACCCTCGACTGGGACGACGAACTGCTCGGCTTCTTCGGCGTACCCCGGGCCATGCTGCCCACCATCAACCCGTCCTCCCACCCGGAGGCGTACGGACGGACCCGCACCTCCCGGCCGCTGCGCGAGGCCATTCCCATCACCGGTGTCCTCGGCGACCAGCAGGCGGCCACCGTCGGGCAGGTCTGCTACGCGCCCGGCGAGGCGAAGAACACGTACGGAACCGGCAACTTCCTGGTGCTCAACACCGGGACGGAACTGGTCCGCTCGCAGCACGGCCTCCTGACCACCGTGGCGTACCAGTTCGGCGACAGCCCCGCGATCTACGCACTCGAAGGCTCCATCGCGGTCACCGGCTCCGCCGTGCAATGGCTGCGCGACCAGCTGAAGATCATCGGCGACGCCGCCGAGAGCGAGCGCTTGGCGAGCACCGTCGAGGACAGCGGAGGAATCTACTTCGTCCCCGCCTTCTCCGGCCTGTTCGCCCCGTACTGGCGATCCGACGCCCGCGGCGCGATCGTCGGCCTGGCGCGCTACCACGACAACGGCCACCTCGCGCGGGCCACCCTGGAGGCCATCTGCTACCAGTCCCGCGACGTGGTGGAAGCCATGGAGCAGGACTCCGGCGTCCACCTCGACGTGCTCAAGGTCGACGGCGGAGTCACGGCCAACGACCTCTGCATGCAGACCCAGGCCGACGTCCTCGGCGTCCCGGTCAGCCGTCCCGTCGTCGCCGAGACGACCGCGCTCGGCGCCGCCTACGCGGCCGGGCTCGCCACCGGCTTCTGGCGGGACACGGACGAACTGCGCACCCACTGGCAGGAGTCCAAGCGCTGGACCCCCGAGTGGTCGGAGGAACGGCGCACGGAAGGGTACGACGGCTGGAAGCGGGCGGTGGAGCGCACGCTCGACTGGGCCAAGGTCGAATAGGTTCCGGCGGTCCGGCCGCGCAAGTGCCCGCAGCACTGAGGAGGAGACCATGGTCGATCCGGTCGCACTCTCACCGCGGGCCCGCACACAGGCCCTCGCCGACATGGGACAGGGCGAACTCGACGTCCTGGTCGTCGGAGGCGGCGTCGTCGGCAGCGGCGCCGCCCTGGACGCCGCCACCCGGGGCCTGAGCGTCGGGCTCGTCGAAGCCCGCGACTGGGCCTCGGGCACGTCCAGCCGCTCCAGCAAACTCATCCACGGCGGCCTGCGCTACCTGGAGATGCTCGACTTCCGCCTCGTCTCCGAAGCACTCAAGGAACGGGGCCTCCTGCTCCGGTTCCTCGCCCCCCACCTGGTACGTCCGGTGCCGTTCCTCTACCCCCTGCAACACCGCGTCACGGAGCGCCCGTACGTCGGCAGCGGCGTGCTGCTGTACGACGCGATGGCCAGGGCCTCCGGCACCTCCGGAGGCCTGCCCCACCACCGGCACCTGAGCAGGAGCCGGGCCCTGCGCGAGGCGCCGGCGCTGCGCTCCGACGCCCTGGTGGGCGCCGTCCAGTACTGGGACGCCCAGGTCGACGACGCCCGGCACACCATGTTCCTCGCCCGCACGGCCGCCTCGTACGGGGCACTGGCCGCCAACCGGGCCCGCGTCAGCCGGTTCCTGCGGCAGGGCGAGCGGGTGGTCGGCGCCGTCGTCACGGACCTGGAGAGCGGCGACGAGACGGAGGTGCGCGCCAAGCAGGTCATCAACGCGACCGGGGTGTGGACGGACGACACCCAGGCCATGGCCGGCACCCGCGGCCAGTTCCACGTCCGCGCCTCCAAGGGCGTCCACCTGCTCGTCCCCCGTGACCGCATCAACTCCCGCACCGGACTGATCCTGCGCACCGAGAAGAGCGTGCTGTTCGTCATCCCCTGGGGCCGGCACTGGATCATCGGGACCACCGACACCGACTGGACACTCGACAAAGCCCACCCCGCCCTCAGCTCCAAGGACGTCACCTACCTGCTGGAACACGTCAACAGCGTCCTGACCACCCCCCTGGTCCCCGAAGACGTCGAGGGCGTCTACGCCGGCCTGCGCCCCCTGCTGTCCGGCGAGGCGGCGGAGACCAGCAAACTGTCCCGAGAGCACCTGGTCGCCCATCCGGTACCCGGACTCGTCGTGGTGGCGGGCGGCAAGTACACCACCTACCGGGTGATGGCCAAGGACGCGGTCGACGAGGCCGCCCGCGCCCTGGACGAGAAGGTCCCCGACTGCGTCACGCACCGTGTCCCGCTGCTGGGCGCCGACGGCTACCCGGCGCTGTGGAACTCGCGGCACCGGCTCGCCGAGCGCTCCGGGCTCCATGTCGCCCGCATCGAGCACCTCCTGAACCGCTACGGCTCCCTGGCGCCCGAACTGCTCGCCCTGGTGGCGGCCGACCCCGCGCTCGGCGAGGCACTGCCGAGCTCCGACGACTACCTGAGGGTCGAGGCCGTGTACGCGGTGACCCACGAGGGAGCCCGCCACCTGGAGGACGTCCTCGCCCGGCGCACCCGGATCTCCATCGAATCCTGGGACCGCGGGGTGGACGCGGCGCCGACCGTGGCCCAGCTGATGGCGCCCCACCTGGGATGGGACCGGGCGCACCAGGACCGCGAGGTCGACCACTACCTCAAGCGCGTGGCCGCCGAGCGCGAGGCCCAGCAGCAGCCGGACGACCGGACCGCCGACGCGGTGCGGCTCGGCGCCCCCGACATCATCCCGGTGACCTGAACGGCCGCACGCGGGGGCTCCGCCACGGCGGACGCGCCCTCGCCGGTCAGGCGTGCTCGTCCGATGGCTGCTGGGCAGGCTGGACCGACCAGCTTGGCGGCTCGTCGTTGCCTGAGTCCTCGTCGCGCTCCGCGTCGGCGGCTGTCGCATGGATCTTGCCCGACGCGTGGTGGACCGGCGCGTATACGGCGTAGAGCTGCAGGGTCTCGTCACCGATGTTGGTGACGTTGTGCCAAGTGCCGGCGGGCACGAAGATCGCCCAGCCATCCTCGACCTCCCGGTCGAAGTCGAGTCGATCCTTCGTGCGGCCCATCTGGACGCGGCCCCGGCCTGCGTCGAGTCGTAGGAACTGATCGGTCTCCGGGTGCGCCTCCAAGCCGATGTCCTCACCCACCGGGATCGACATGAGGGTCAACTGAAGGTACTTCCCGGACCAGGCGACCGCGCGATAGTTCGTGTTCTCGAGCGTCGCCTTCTCAAGGTCGAAGCTTTGAGGTTCCGGCCCGCTGTCCTTGATGGTCATACTTCTCTCCGGTCAACGTAGCCAGAGCCTGGGCCGTTGTACGACGACGCACCCAGCCCTCCAGCACAGCCCGCCGGGCATCGGCTGCCGACAATGGCGGAATCTTCGGACTGGGACGACTCCTGCCGACCTAACGCCAAACCTCCGACTCAGGTCACTGGTAGGGCTTGATCGCGAGGAGTTCGGGGCTGGTGAGGGCGCGCAGGTCGTGGGGGAAGCGTTCGGTGCGGGCGCCGAAGTAGCAGGCCACGTAGTCGCCGCCGTCGTGCAGTTCGGCGTCGGGTGCGAGGCGTGCGGCTGCTTGTGTGGCGGGCTCGTGGGGCTGGTGGGGGCCGATGCCCATGTAGCGCTCGCGGGAGCCGGCCAGGGGTGTGAAGGTCACGCCCCTGGGTCCATCAGGTGTGCAGGCGGCTGTTGGGGCCGTCCTGATCGCCGGCGCTCTCGTCGTTGAACCAGTAGTCCCCGGCGGCCAGGTACCGGAAGGAATGCGTGCTCTCGCTCGGCAGCTCGACCGTGACGGCCCGCTTCCCGTCTTTGCGCGGCCGCAGGGTGTGGGCACCGGGCTGCCAGTCGTTGAAGTCGCCCACCACGCTGACCGGGCCGGGTGGGGTGTCGGCGGGAAGGATGAAGGTGACCTCGGTGCGGTCCTTGCGCAGCGTGCGCTCCAGCATGAGACGGGCTCCTGACGACAGGGGGCGGGAAGGGGTCGCGCCCATCCTCGGCATTGAACGGATGGCCCGCCTCCCGACGCCGCCACATCGGGGACGGGCGTCACCCGTGTGCCTCGCTTCGTCATGGAAACGATGCAGACCGTAGCGAGCGTGTCGCCCACGCACGCAGAGCCCAGCCGGTTCGCCTCCCCCCGGCCGGGCTCTGAGAACGGCCGGGCGTCGTCTGGACTGCGGCCATGGCTTCTGGGACTGTAAGGGGGACAACCAGCCTGGTCTGGTGGGAGACCCCACACCGCCCCTACGGCCATACCAATGGCCAAGGCCCGGTACGGGTGGTCTCGCTCGGCTGCGCGCGGCCCTACGCCACGCGCTCAGCGGCCCTCTTTCCCGCATCGGCGGGCGACCGTGACGGGCTCGACCCCTGAACGGGGGCGAACCATGAACGACGGCATCCGCGTCACCACGAGCCACGATCCACATGGCACGGTCATCACGGTGGCCGGCGAACTGGACATGGACACCTGCCCGACCCTGCGCCAGGCCACCGCCGCCGCGGCAGCCAATGGCGCCCCCTTGCACCTGGACCTCGTCGGCGTGCCGTTCATGGACGTCTTCGCACTGCACCTGCTGCTCGACCTCCCGCAGAACTTCCAGCAGCGGCAGGCACCGTTGACCATCAGCGGATTCCAGCGGCAGCCCACACGGCTCCTCACCCTCACCTCCAGCGAGCACCTGCAGCTCCGCTGCGCCCCGCCACGCAACGTCATCTTCCCGCCGGTCTTCGTGGAGCCTAGCGGGGCTCGGATCGGTGCTTGAACGGGTTGAGCCCCCTGCGGTGCTCGCCCTCCGGGTTGGGCTCTCGCGCGGTCGTCGTCTGTGGGCGGGAGATGCCGCGCTGGTCTACGACGTCTTCGCGGTCGTTGCCGACCACGGCCGTATCGCGGCGCGCCGTGCGTTTGGGGTAGGCGTCGTGGCCGTGGCGAGAGGTGCGGCGGGCACCGGCCAGGAGGAGGCTCAGTCCGAGCATGGCCACGGCCCCGACGATGATGCCGTAGAGGAAGAGTGAGCCGGTGGAGCCGGTGACGTGGTAGTCGAATACCGAGAATGCACCGGTCAGCTCGTGGGCGCTGCCGTCGTTGGTGACGACGCCGGTCACGCCGACGACCAGCGCGGCGATCAAGAGGATGAGTCCGAGGATGACGAGCATGGCGCGCTCCATGGGTACGCTCGCTGTCTCTCCACGGTAGGACTGGGCTGTCCGGGAAGCCACCGTCACGGGGCGGACCTGGTCTGGGTGCAGGAGCTGATCATCGTCGGCGCGACCGTCGACGGCTTGCTGTATCTGGTCTCCGCAGGCGTACTGCTCCTCATCGCCGACGTGCTCTACCTCGCCGTGAGATCGGCGCTACGGCGCCGTCGCCCGGCCCACTGACCCGCCCACCACCGTGTCCGCGTGCCAGGGCACCAGTCGCCCGGCCTTCTCAGCGGACGTGGCGGCGTCCCGAGCGACGTCCGTGCATGCCCAGGTACACCAGGGCCGCCACGAAGACCACGATGCCGATGAACAGCAGATAGAGCATGCCTTCGGCGACAGCACCGATGATGCCCAGCACCATCGCCACGATGACCAGGATCAAGAAGACCTTCACGACGCCGACACCTCCTTGGGCGAGTAAGGGCTCAGCGGCGGGCGAGCTGCCGCTCGCCGCCCGCACCGGGCCGGTAGGTGAGGCCGTAGTGCTGGAAGACGGCTTCCTCCTCCTCGGCCGGCAGGACGTCGTCCGTGCCGATCGAAGGGCTCTTCTTCACCAGCGCCTTGTCGTAGCCGACCTTGACGTACCCCGGCCCGACGATCGCGCCGTCCAGCGGAACGAAGACCAGCCGGTGCCGGGTGGGCAGCCCCACCAGCACGGTGGCCATGGCCGGCTCGTCCGTGCTGGTGTCCACGTAGACGGCCTCCAGCGTGCCGATCCTGTGCCCGCCCAAGTCGACCACCTCGTGGGTACGCCACTCGCGAATGTCCGCTGCCTGGATCATCCTCGGGTCCCTTCGCGCGATCACAGCCCGGCCTGTGCACTTCCTAGCCTGCCCCCGCCTGACCGAGGGAACCAGCGCGGCACACCCAACGACCCCCCGCCGGTCATACCGGTTCTGTGAGTGAGGGGCCGACAAGCGAAGTGCAGTGGCCACCAGGTCGCGTCGAGGCGGTCGGGACTGCGGAGAGCGGCGTTGAGCGGCCGGCTGTCGGGCGTGGCGTCTACAAGAAGATCGAACTCACCATCGAGACCCAAACCGACGAGCCGAAGCCGGCGCCTGGCCGTACGGCTAGACCCGCGCACTCCTGGCGTGGCGCCGCCGCGCCACGTAGCGGAGCAGGGCCCAGATCGCCGCGGCGTTGACCAGGGCGCTGACCAGGACCGCGGCGTAGAAGCCGAATTCGGTCCCGATGTCGAGCTTGGAGTCGACGGACGTGTCCGGTGCCCAGTCCGCAGGGAGCGGGTCCGACTCCGAGGGGTAGTCCGTGGGCAGCTTCGTGGGCGGATGAGAGCCGTACTGGGGATGGGGATCCATGGGCGGGGCCGAGTCCAGGGCGTCCGCCGCGGGTCCGAAGGACGTCAGCAGCAAGACGCTGACAGGCGCCGTGGCCAGGATCGGCCAGACTCCGAAGAACCCGATGTCGCCCGTCCGGCTGCCGACCGCGACGTAGACCAGCATCGCGACCACCAGTGCCAGGTATGCACCGGGCACCCACATCTCAGGCTTCGACCAGCGCCGCACCATGACGTTCCCCGTTCCGTTCCGCTTCGTTCGACCTGCACCCAGTCTCGAAGCTGCCGAGGACCGCCACCTGAGTACGCCTACTCATCCTGCTCGGCCCTGAGTACCTGGTCAGAGCCGTGCACGGCAAGAACGCCGGGGACACCGCGCAACGTATCCCCCATGTCCGGCACACGGCGCCGGAGGATTCCTGCGGGGCGCCGGCCCGAAGGGGTGTCGGCGAAAGCACTGGCGGCCGGTACGACGACAGCCGCACAAATGACGGGATGGCCCGCCTTCCGGCGCCGCCACATCGGGGACGGGCGTCACCCGTGTGCCTCGCTTCGCAGTCGACGTGATGCAGACCGCCACCGTGCGTGTGAGCGTGACCCGAGAGGAGTCCCTACCCACGCATCAAGAGGAGTCGCTGTCATGGGCGGTACGCAGGACAAGGGTCAGGAGCCGGACAAGGGCCGCGAGGCACAGGGTCACCAGCGCCCCGGAGACCCCGCGCACCCCCGGCCGGGCAAGCAGTCCCGCGAACGGGTGCAGAAGCAGGGCCAGAAGGAGACCTCGCGCCGCCGCGAGGACGACCTGCTGCGCGAAGAGGACCTGCACGACGAGTCGCTTTGAGACGCGCAGCCGCACCACCCGGCGAGTCCGAGGCCGTTGGCGGTATGCCGGACGCCGAGGCTCCAGGTCAGGCTGCCGGGTCGGTGGGGCCGCCGGCTGCGGGGTCCGGTGCGGTCGCGACGAGGAGTTGAGCGGCCTGGGTGATGTTGTCCGCGCGGACGGCGCGGGCCATCGCTGCTCGGGCGGCAACGGCGGTGGTGTCCGGGGGAACCACCAGCAGCGTGAAGTGGTCGTTGTGGCCGCGGGTGATGAGGACGGTGTCGTCGCCGACCGGGTCGGAGTCGAGGTGCACGACCCGGTCGTCGACGACCAGACGGGTCGGGATGTCCTGCTGCCAGGCGGAGGCGTCCAGGCCGACCCGCGTGATGGGCCCGAGGTGCGCGGTCAGTGCCGTGATCAGGGCGGGCAGCTCGGTCGTGACGTTCCTGGAGCGCGGCCACCAGGCGCCGTCGAGAAGCCCTTGGCGCGACTGTGTGGTCTCCAGCCGGAGCAGGGCGGTGCCGGGCTTGACCGATTCGTGGATCGCGTCCGGAAGGAGCTTCAGAGGGGCGGGGGTGTCGGATGCGGCCATGGTGGTTCGCCTGTCTCGCGGTGCGGCGGCACCCCGTCCGGCGGCCGGCGGCGGCGTCGGGAAGGCTGATGATCGGGGGTGCCCCCGTCGTTTCACGGTACTCCGCCCGCCCCCGCGGTGAGGCGGGACCCCGGCTGCTCCGGTCTCCCTTCGGCGCCGGAAAATACCTGGTCAGAAGGGGCTTCCCGGACCGCGGACCGGAGTACGGTGGAGACACCGGGAGTATTTCGCACACCCGCTCCCACGCGGACGTCGTTTCCGGCGATCACTGCGCCGGGTCGTTGTCGAACGGCCCGGGGACGGGTCCGCGACATGAACACGACCCTTGACCGCGTAGCCGCAGGCACTCGCACAGCAGCACGCCCGGCGCGCCTGTCACTCACGCTGAACAGCAGGCTCGCAGGTCAGCTGGACGGTGCCTGGTGGCCGTACTCCCGTGACCTCGAAGCCGAGCTCCCGGCTCTCGCCGCCGCTCTGGACGAGCCCTGGGGGCGCATCACCCGCGTCAGCGTGAACCCCGGCCGCTGGCCGGTCATCCCGCACACCGTCCCCGTGGACGGGCGCACGGTGCACGTGGACGGGCGCACGGTGCACGTGGGCTGGTTCACCGAACAGGACCCCGACAAGCTGATCCTGCTCTCCTACACCGTCGGCCGCTGGGACCTCCTCGTCATCCCGCCCGAGACCGAGCCCGCAGCCGCGGCCCGGCTGATGGCCGCCGCCACGGTCCCGGGCAGCGTCCTCACCGCAGGCGTCCTGATGGCCAACGAAGCCGTCATCGGACGCGGCGTCCGCGACGCCCGTCGCCGGGAAGCCACCTGGGAGGACGAGGGCGGGGCCTGCATGTCCCCCTTCGGCAACGCGATCGACCGACGGAACCTCCCGCTGCCGGGGAACGGGTGGAGGTGAGCAGCGACCCCGCTGCCGCGACCTCCCGGTCAGCCGGACGGCACCAGTCGTCGAGCCCACCGCACGGATGCCGACCGGTGAGGAAGAGGTCTTCCTTCTGACCGGGATCAGCGGGTGGGCGCCCCGCGCCCACCCGCCGCATTCGAGAGGAAGCGGTCATGGCCACACTGCGCGAACGCAAGACCTACCGCGAGCAGGTGCTCCGGGTCCTGTACGAAGCCGTCGAAGGAAACCGCCTCCTCGGCATCACCGGAGCGCAGCTGCGGCGCGACCTCCACGTGCCGGAACAGGATCTGGCCGCCGCCTGCACCTACCTGGCGGGCGAAGGGCTCATCACCGTCGACTGGGAGCCGGGCAACACCCCCGCGATGGTCACCCTCACCCACGCGGGAATCCGGCGCATGGAGGCCGAGGAGGAAGAGCACGGCTGACGCGCCGGGCCATGGTCCGGCTCCGCGGGCGTGCCCTGGGCTGAGCCCGTTGTCAGTGGCGTCGTGCAGAGTGGCGGAGGACGACACCGCCCCGGATCCGCGCGGGCGGGCGAGACCTCCGGGGAGGGTGGCATGCCGCAGATTCCGAAGGGGCGGCGCGTGGGACAGGCCGCCGTGAACGCGCTGCGCGCCCTGCTCGAGGAGCACGACCACATCGTTCAAGAGATATCCGGGCAGAACGACTTCGGCGAGGACCTCTACGTCACCTTCGCCGACACCGGGCGCGTGACGAGCGACGTCATCAAGGTCCAGGTCAAGGGCGGGGACCGGTGGCGCCGCGCCAACGGCTACGGGGTGCCCGTCGACCACCACGGCGACACCTGGGCGAACGGGAACATCCCCGTCTACTGCGTGGTGTACGACGCGGACACCCGGAGGCTGCACTGGGCGAACGCGACCCAACAGCTCCGCAGGTCCGGCCCCTTGAATCCGCCGAGCCACATCGGCGTCAGCCCCAGCGCGGTCCTGGACGACACGACCATGGTGTCCTTCGTCGCCCAGGCCCGCCGCTACGTCGGCCGCTACCGGGGCCGGCAGGCCGTCCTCACCCACCTCGGCGAGATGTCCGGAGTCGACTTCGATCCCGCCGATCACGTCCTGCACTTCGTCAACGGCTACGACGAGGACCTCATCTTCTGGAAGCGCCCGGGGGACGCGCTCGCGACGCTGCTGCTCAGCGCCCACGGCTGGGAACCGGCCCTCGTCAGCCCGGAGTCACTGCTCCGCTCCGAGCTTCCGGAACCGGAGGAACCCGGCCCGCCGGGCCGGTGGGACGACGACCTCGACCTGCCGACCGCCGAGGACCTGGAGCTGAGCCGGTCCGAGATCATGTGGGTCCTCGCGTGCTTCATCTCCACCCGGCAGGCCGACGAAGGGCCTGAAGGCCTCGTCGAGCCCGCCGCGTGCGAGGGGTGTCCGAGCTGCACGGGCGAGGAGCCCGTGGAGCACGCCAACATCGCGGCGGACGTGCTCCACGACTACGTGATCGCCCGCATCCTCGACCGGATCGAGGCCGAGCCCGACCTGCTGCACCGCTCGATCCGGGCCATGCGCGAGGACGACGGGCTCGCACCCGAGATCCTCGCCGAGCTCGGCCCCCTCGAAGCCGAACCGCGCATCGTCCGCCAGGTGACCAGGCTGAGCCGGGCGACGGTGACGTCGGCGGACGACATCGAGCCGGAGGCATTTCGGCTGGCCCTCCACTACCTCGTCCGCCACATCTACATCTCCGGTCCCTCGCTCCCCCAGCAGGTCCGCATCGTCTGGCGCATCCCCGAGCCCTGATGAGCCCAACTGAACAGGCGCATCCGGCATGACGCGTATCCAATGGCAGGAAGCGGCCTTCGGCCTCAGTCCTTACCGGGAGTGCCATGAATCCGCCGTCCGAGCCGCTCGACGAGGAGCCCGAGGTGCCCGCAGGGCCCGGCGGGCCCGCGGCACGCCGGCGCGGTGCGTCGCGCGCCCGGGGGATCGCGAGGAGCACGGTCTCGGCGGTGCTCATCACGCTCGCGTGCATCCTCGTGCCGGTCTCCCTGCTCACGGTCTGGGTCCACGACATCGTGCTGGACACCGGCCGGTACGTGTCCACGGTCTCCCCGCTCGCCTCGAACCCGGCGATCGAGGAGGCCGCCGTCCACCGCATCACGCACGCGGCGGGCGTACGGGTCGACGGCGCCCAGGTCACCTCGGACCTGGCGAAGTGGCTGGAGTCCCAGGGGCTGCCGCCGCGCGTCGGAACGGCCGTCAAGGCGCTGGGTCCGCAGCTGGATTCGGCCGCCGACGCGGCCGTCTCCAAGGTGGCGACCCGGTTCGTCGAGAGCGACAGGTTCGAGAAGGTGTGGACCACCGCCAACCGCGCCGCCCACTCCGCGGTGGTGCGTGCGCTGACCGGTGAGGGCCGCGGCCCGGTCGAGGTCGAGGGGGGCACCGTCACCCTCGACATCGGCGCCGCCGTGGAGAACGTCAAACAGGACCTCGTGAAGGCCGGCCTGTCCCCCGCCGAGAAGATCCCCGAGGTCGACAAGCAGATGGTGCTCTTCCAGTCCGACGAACTGGAGAAGATCAGGAGGGCGGTCCACCTCCTCGACGTCCTCGGCAACTGGTTGCCGGTGTTCACCGTCGTCCTCGGGGCGGCCGGGGTGCTGCTCGCCAGGCGCCGCCGGCGGGCCCTGGTGACCACCATGCTGTGCGCGGCCGCCGCCTGTCTGATCGTCGCGATCGCCCTGGTCCTCGTACGCCGCGCCTACCTCGACCACCTTCCGACGCAGGTCCAGTCCCCGGCGGCGGCCGCGGCGGTCTTCGACACGCTGGTGCGGTTCCTGCGGGTCAGCCTCCGGACCGCGCTGGTCCTCGGGGTCGTCGTGGCCATCGGCGCCTATCTGTCCGGTGCGGGCCGGCTGCCACGTGGCCTGCGCGGCAGGGCGGAGAGCGCGGCCGACTCCGCAGCGGGCTGGGGAGCGGCCCACGGAGTGCGCACCGGGCGGGTCGGCACCTGGGTGGAGGACCACCGGCGCCCGCTCACCATCGGCGTGCTGTTGGTCCTCGCGCTCGTGTTCGCGCTGTGGAACCACCCGACGGTGCTCGCGGTCCTGCTGCTGGTCCTCATCCTGCTCGCGGTACTCGCCGTCCTCGCCCTGCTGGCGGCCACTGGCCGCACCTCCGACCAGGCCGGGCAGCCAGGGCAGGCAGGGCAAGCCGGACAGCCCGGGCAGCGTTAGCCGCCCGACGTCACGGCGCCGAAGGCTCGACGGCCGGCGTACCCAGCAGGCGCGCCGGGAGCGACTCGTGCGCCACCACGTAGCCGACGGCGATGGCGAGGGTGACGACGATGAAGAACATGATGAGCCAGGACAGCAGGACGAAGACCGAG
Source organism: Streptomyces sp. NPDC059989 (assembly GCF_042736975.1). NCBI lineage: Bacteria > Bacillati > Actinomycetota > Actinomycetes > Kitasatosporales > Streptomycetaceae > Streptomyces > Streptomyces sp. NPDC059989. Next base: position 39,307 of record NZ_JBHWUO010000003.1, on the reverse strand, counting down.
CCGAGACTGCCGAACTGCTCCATGCTGCGCGCGACGGCGTGCGGCATGTAGATCCTCGACCCCACGGACAGCAGCTGCTCCCCGACCCCGGCCAGCACGGCACCGGGCAGCAGCGGCAGCCACGGGATCCGGGATCCGAGCAGCAAGTGCTGCGTCCACCACCACAGCAGCGTGCCGCTGACCACCGCGACGGCGAAACCGGCGACCCGGCCGGCGCCGAAGGCGTTCTGCACCGGCCCCTGGAACAACACCGCTACCAGCCAGACGACGAGCCAGGCCAGCCACCGCCACGCGGCGACCCGGGCCTTGGCCTTGGGAAGGTGCCAGGAGCGCTCGCACGTCTTCTGCAGGGCGCGGCTGCAGGCGGTGGCCGACAGCAGCGTCACCACGAGTCCCACCCCGCTGGTGCTCGCGATGACCGTGTCGTCGGTGGCGGAGTACACCGCCCGCACCTGGTCCAGCGCGGTGTCATGGAGCCCCAGCGTCGTACGGATGGACGCGACCAACTGCTCCTGGAGCCAGTCGGGTGCGAGCGCGGCGAAGACGAAGACGGCCGGCAGCACACCGAGGAAGGCCTGGGCGGCCAGCCTGGTCGCGCAGTCCAGGACCCTGACGGCCGCGAGCTGTTCGAGGAGCCGTGTCAGCAGCGGGGTGTGCCTGCGCATCCAGCGGGGCACGGCGAGCCTGCGCCGCCTGGCCTCCGGTTCGGGCGCGGGCACGGGCACGGTGGACTCCTCAGGGGCAGGGCGGTTCCCGGTGCATCGGTCACCACCCTTCCACCATCGATGACGAAAAGGCCCATATCCGGCATTTCGCCGCCCGGTCCCGTCACTCCCGTGATTGCATCACTCCCGGAGGCCGCGTCCCTCGGGACCGGTACCGGGACGTGAGGGAGGCTGAATGTTCCACCGGCCGACGCGCGCGATGCGCCGGGACCTGTCCCAGCTCCTCTGCGCCGTCGCCGGGCTGGTGCTGGGACTGCTGTTCCCCCTGCTCGCGGCGGGACCGCAGGTGGACGCCGGACGCGTGTCGACCCTGCTGTTCACCATCGGGTTCGGCGTCGTCAGCCTGGTGAGCATCATCTACTCGATGCTGTTCCTGGTCGTGCAGTTCTCCGCCAGCACCTTCACCCCGCGCCTCGGCCTCTTCCGCGACGACCCGATCGTCTGGCGCGCCTTCGCCTTCACCGTCGGGGTCTTCGTCTTCTGCATCGTCGCGGGGCTGCGCACCGGCGCCCACCGGCAGGTCTCGGCCTTCGTCGCCGTCGCGGCCATGGTGCTCACGCTGATCGCCCTCGCCCTGATGAGGACGCTGCAGATGAGGGCGTTCAGCTCGATCCAGCTCGGACACTCGCTGACCGCGATCGCGACCCGTGCGCACCGGCTGTTCGATGCCCTGTACGTGCGCCCGTACGATCCGGGCCGGGTCGTACGGGCGCACCCCGCGGCCTCGGGCGCCGGCAACGCCCGTACCACCGCCGTTCGCTGGTCCGGGCCGGCGACCGTGCTGCAGCAGTTCGACGTGCCCGCGCTGGTCCGGGTCGCGAAGGAGCACGACTGCTCGATCGCCTTCCGCGCCGCCCCCGGCCGGTCCGTGTCGCGGGGGATGGAGCTGGCCGGGGTGACGGGCGGTGAACTGCCCGAACGGGTGCTGCGCGAGGCCGTGGTCACCGGGGTCGAGCGCACCTTCGACCAGGATCCCGAGCTGCCGTTCAGGCTCCTCGTCGACATCGCACTGCGCGCCCTCTCGCCCGCCGTCAACGATCCGGCGACGGCGGTGGAGAGCCTGGACCGCCTGGAGGACCTGCTGGCCCGCCTCGCCGACCGGGAGCTGGACATCGGCAACTTCCCGGACGAGGAAGGCCGGTTGCGGGTGACGGTCCCCGTCCCCGACTGGGAGCAGTACGTCAGGACCGCCGTCGACGAGCTCGTCTTCGCCGCCGCGGGCTCCCCGATGGCACTGCGCAGGATGCGGGACCTGCTCGGCCGGCTCCAGGAACGGGCCCCCGAGGACCGGTGTGCGGTCCTGCGGGAGCGGCTCGAATGGGTCGAGCGGACGGGGAGCGGCGCCTTCCCGCTCATCTGGGCGTCCCGCGAGGGCGGTTAGGGAAGTCTCAGACCAGCAGCTTGGCTTTGGCCCGGTCGAATTCCTCCTGCGTGATATCGCCTTTGTCCTTGAGCGCGGAGAGTTTGCTCAACTCGTCCACCGAAGCGCTACTGCCCCCGGATGCGGCCGCCTTCTGGACGTACGCGCGGAAGGCCTCCTCGCTCTCCTTGACCTGCTTCGCGTCCCGTTCGCCCATGCTGCGTCCACGGGCGATGAGGTAGACGAGAACGCCCAGGTAGGGCAGCACCAGGACGAATACGAGCCATCCCGCCTTACCCCAGCCGCTGAGGCTGTGGTCACGGAAGATGTCCGTGACGACCTTGAAGAGCAGGAAGAACCACATGACCCACAGGAACAGCCACAGCATCGTCCAGAAGAGGTTGAGAAGCGGATAGTCATCCATGCTCGACTCCGTTCACACACGCGGTCATTCCTTCATACCGGCGGCACCGGTGGTTCGCATGCGGAGCGGAGCGGAACGGAGGAACGGCGCGGCCTTCCACGCATTCACGCACCGAAAGCGGAGATGCGGGCCGCCGCGCCGGATGCTGCAATGGCTGTGGAGCTCCGCCCGCCCCTGGATGCGCGGGAATCGCCCCGTCGCGTGCGAGGAGTGAAGCCATGGAAGCCGTGGAACGCGCCGCGGCCCGGCAGCGCCGACGCGTCCTGGTGGGCTGCGTACTGCGCTCGTTGACCTCTGCCGCCCTGCTCACCGCGCTGTTCTACGTGGCGCCCCTGGACGGCGGGTTCAGCGCGCTCACCGTCGTGACGCTCCTGCTCGGCCTCGCGCTCTTCGGCTTGCTGATCGCCTGGCAGGTCACCGCCATCACCCGTGCGCCGTATCCGCGGCTGCGCGCCATCGAGGCGATGGCCACCGCCGTACCGCTGTTCCTGCTGATGTTCTCCGCGACGTACGTCCTGCTCTCCCAGGAGGTGCCGGCCTCGTTCACCGAGCCGCTGAGCCGGACGGATGCCGTCTACTTCGCGGTCACGGTCTTCGCGACCGTGGGATTCGGGGACGTCGCGCCCACCAGCGAGGCCGCCCGGGTGCTGACCACCGTGCAGATGGTCGCCGACCTGATCGTGGTGGGCGTGATCGCCAAGGTCCTCTTCGGCGCGGTCAGGATCGGCATACGCAGGCGGGGGCCGGGGTCCCTCGCCCCGGAGGACGCCGGCCCGCCGGACGAGCCCGGAGGCACGCCATGAAGGAACCGCCCGTCAGCGGGACGCAGCCGCAGGAGGCGGACGTCCTGCGGCACACGCTCCGCAGCGCGGGATACCTCAAGCTGCTCGGCTTCTGCGCCCTCATCGGCATCCCGGTGTCCCTCGCCGCCTTCTGGTTCCTCGTCGCGCTGCACGAACTGGAGCACGCCCTGTGGGCGGACCTCCCGCACGCGTGGGGCTGGGACGCCCCGCCCTGGTGGTGGCCGCTTCCCCTGCTGCTGGTCGCCGGAACCGTGGTCGGCCTGGTCGTCGCGCACCTGCGCGGCGCCGGCGGTCACGTCCCCGCGTCCGGCCTGCACACGGGTGGCGCCTCCCCGGCCGCGCTGCCCGGGGTCCTGCTCGCGGCGGTGGCCGGTCTGCCGTTCGGCGCGGTGCTGGGCCCGGAGGCCCCGCTGATCGCCCTGGGCGGCGGACTGGCCCTGCTGTTCCGGGACCTGGCGCAGGCACCGGCGACCCCGCAGAGCACCGCGCTCGTGGGCGCGGCCGGAGCCGCGGCGGCCATCTCCGCCATCTTCGGCAATCCGCTGGTCGCCGCGGTGCTGCTGATCGAGGTGGCGGGCGTGGGCGGGCCGCAGCTGTTCGCGGTCATGCTGCCCGCCCTGCTGTCCAGCGGGGTCGGCTCCCTCGTGTTCACGGGCCTCGGACGCTGGACCGGACTGGCGACGGGGGACCTGTCGCTGAAGCTGTCCGTCCCCTTCCCCCGCCTGGACGCGGCCGATGTCCTCTGGTCGGTGGCCATCGCCGTGGCCCTCGCCGTCGCGCTGCACCCCGTACTGGCCGCGGCCCGGGCGGTCGCCTCGTACGTCACGGCCCGGCCGTTCGTACGGACCCTCCTGTGCGCCCTGGGCGCCGCGGTCTGCGCCGCCCTCTACGCGCTGGTCACCGGCCGCACGCCCGACGAGGTCGCCTTGTCCGGACAGGCGACGCTGGCCGCGCTGGCCGCCGACCCGCACGCCTGGGGGGTCGGTGCGCTGCTCGCCGTCCTGCTGTTCAAGGGCGCCGCCTACGCGCTGTGCCTCGGCAGCCTGCGCGGCGGCCCGGTGTTCCCCGCGCTCTTCCTCGGCGCCGTGGCGGGCGTCCTGCTCGCGCCGCTGCCTGGCCTGGGCATCGTGCCCGCGATGGCGGCGGGCATGGCGGCGGCCACCGCCGGCACGCTGCGGCTGCCGGTGAGCAGCGTGGTGCTGGTGATCCTGCTGCTCGGCAGCGCCGCGATGATGCCGGTGGTGATCCTGGCGGCCGTGGTGGCCTTCATCGTCACCGAGCTGCTGCCCGTGGGACAGGCGCCGCCCACGGAACCCGCCGAGCACTAGCGACGGCCGATCACCGGTGAGGACCCCGCCCGGGGAACCGGACGGGGTCCCCCGCACGGCCTGTCAGCACTGCAGCCCGGCGGAAGCGGCCGTCGAGGTCTCGTCCAGCTTCTGGATCTGCGGCTGCAGCTTGGTGAGCGCGTCCTTGCCTGTCGTGTCGCCGGGGAGGTCCTCGTAGCCCTTCTTGAGGTCCTCGGCGGCCGCCTGCACCGCGGCCCGCTCCGCGTCCTTCAGCTTGCTCAGGTTCTCCTTGACCCCGTCCCAGTCCTTCTGGACCGCGTCGTAGGCGTCCTTGACCTGGTCCTTGGTCGCGGTGGCGGGGTTCAAGGCCTTCAGCTTGGCGTTGTCGGCCTTGAGGGAGCCCAGATCGGTGCAGAGGTCGGCGGCGGCCTTGGTGGCCTCCTCCGAGGGCGAACTGTCGTCGGAGCACGCGGCGAGACCGAAGACCGCGCTGACGCAGAGCACACCGATCACCGGGAAACGCTTCATGGGAGACCTTCCTCAAGGAGACAATCCGGGCGTACCGGATCTTCGGTTACAGACGCCAAAATATGCAGACCTCTGCACATCTCGCATCCGCACCGTCACGGTCCGTCTACGATCTCGGCAGCGCGGGCCGATGGAGCCCGCGGGGGCGTGGGCGAACGGGGTGGGCTGTGGGCGGGCGCGGTTGGCGCGGATGGTTCCGGCGGCATCGTGCGGATGAACTGGCGGTGATCGACGCCGACATCACGGCGTTCGGCGAAGAGCTCGCGCGCCACGCCCTCGTCCCGACCGGGCAGGACTCCGACGCGCTGGTGTTCGCCGACTACGAGCGCGCCCTGGACGCCTACGAGCGGGCGAAGCGCGACTTCGTCGGCGATCGCGACCGCGAGGACGCCGAGGACGTGATGCGCGCCCTGGAGGAGGGCCGGCACGCCCTCGCCTGCGCGGAGGCGCGGGCCGCGGGACGGCCGCTGCCGGCGCGCCGCCCGCTGTGCTTCTTCGACCCGCGTCACGGCCCGTCGACCACCGAGGTCCGCTGGACGCCGCCCGAGGGAGCGCCGCGTCCCGTCGACGTGTGCGCGGCGGACGCGGTACGGCTCCGGGAAGGGCACGCGCCCCTCGCCACCGGCCGGACTCCGGCGGCGGTGGCCCGTCGCGCCGACCCGCGCCCCGCGCAGGGCGCGGCCCCCTTGCCGGGCAAGGGCGCGCACTGGCGGCCGTACCGGACATGGCCCCCGGGCACGCCGGCGGGCCGGCGCGCGGAGGGGTCCGGAAGCGGGGAGGTCGAGCTGGCGCGGCCGGACGCGGGGCGGCCGGTGCTCCTGGTGGTCCGGCTGGACGACGGCGGCGCCGCCGAGCTCCTCGACCACCCGGGGAAGCGGCACCTGCTCAGGCGCGGCAGCAGTGCGCGGCGGACGGTCGTCCCGCTCCCCCCGAACGGCGCCGGGACGGTCCGGGTCAGGGTCGAGGCGCGCGGGACGTGGCGCATGTGGCTGCAGGTGATCGACGACCACGTGCCGGTGCTGGAGTCGAAGCTGAGCTCCAGGGGCCCGTACGTCTTCCGCTACCTGGGCGGACCGGCCACGATCCGGGTCGGCCAGCGCAACGGCGGGACGTTCTGGCTGGAAGAGCTGACGGACGGCTTCGATCCGGGGCAGCGCCTGGTCGCCGGGAAGGGCACCTGCGACGGCGAGGGGCGGCTGAACGGGCCGGCCCTCATCCATGTGCGGTCCGGCGCGGACTGGCAGGTGACGCTCAAGGGCGGGGCCGCGTCCGGGGATTGACCGGGGCGGGCGACTTCCGTTCCGGATCCCGGCGGCGCAGGATCGGCTGGCGATCTCTCGCACGACGACCGACCCGCAGTCCTCACCACAGGAGAAGCACATGGACCCCTTCCTCACCGCCCTCAGCGGGCTCGCCTGGACGGTCGTCTACGTCGAGGCGATCCGGATCGGGTTCCGCCAGAAGACGTACGCGATGCCGATGGCCGCGCTGGGCCTCAACTTCGCCTGGGAGTCGATCTACGCGGTGGACAGCCTGTCGGCCGGGGTGTCGCTGCAGGGGGTGGTCAACCTCGTCTGGGCCCTGGCCGACATCGCGATCGTGTACACGTTCTTCGCCTTCGGCCGCGCCGAGTTCCCGCGCTTCGTGACCCGGACGATGTTCGCCGCCTGGGGCGTCCTGCTCTTCGCGGCCTCGTACGCCGTGCAGTTCCTCTTCATGGCCGAGTTCGGCGAGAACTCCGCCCGCTACTCGGCCTTCCTGCAGAACCTGCTGATGTCGGGCCTGTTCATCGCGATGCTCGTCGCGCGGCGCGGCCTGCGCGGGCAGAGCCCCACGATCGCCGTCGCGAAATGGCTCGGCACGCTGGCCCCCACGATCCTGATCGGCGTGCTCGACGACGCGCCGTTCATCCTGGGCCTCGGGATCCTGTGCTGCGTGTTCGACCTCGTCTACATCGGCCTCGTGCTCTGGGCGAAGCGCGACCCGGGCGCCCTCCAGGCCGAAGCGGGCCCGGGTCGGTGACCCGGGCCCGCTCGCGGTGTCCCTACGGTGATCAGGTGCCGGGGACGACCTCGATGAGGGCGCCGCGGCGGTCCAGGCCGAGGACGTGCTCCAGGTCCCGCTCCAGCGTCTCGGGGTCCTCGTGGGCGAGGACCACGCGGCCGTACGAGGTGATCAGGTCGACCGTCTTCTCGATGCGGTCCCCCGGCGCCTGCCCACAGGTGTCGAAGAGGTAGCTGTCGAGCTCCCCGCAGGACTCCCGGACCCGGTTCGCCGCGACCACTCCCCCCACCGGGGCGGACAGGAAGCATTCGACGACGCCCCGCCGCAGGGTGGGCCGCACCCGGGTCCGGCGCTCGAACTCCTCGGGCGCCACGCGCGAGGCGAGGGTCAGGTCGATCACGGAGTGCGAGGAGGACTCCTCGACCAGCCTCGGGCCCAGGCCGCCGTGCATGCGGGCGCCCGTCTCGATGAGGACCGGGCCGTCCTCGGTGAGGATGAGCTCGCTGTGGGCGGGGCCGTTCTCGATGCCCAGCGCCGCGAGCACCTGCTCGACGTAGGCCACGATCTCGGGGTGGTCGCCGACGTCCACCGACGACATCGCGCGGTAGACGGGGTTCCCGTCGACCGTCTCCTTCGTGTAGCGGAACATGTTGACGACGAAGGCCGAGCCGTCCAGGGACACCGAGTCGACGACGAACTCCGGCCCCACGAGCCGCTCCTGGACCAAGACCTCGGTGATGAGCTCACCGGCGAGGTCGTCCCGGCCGAACAGCTTCTCGCAGGCGGCCCGCACCTCGTCCGGGGACGAGCAGAAGAACACGCCGTCGGTGGCGAAGGACTTCACCGGCTTGACGACGTACTCGGCCGGCCCGCTCCCGGCACACCACGCCACCGCGGACTCGGTGTCCTTCGCCAGGTGGTGCGGGATGTACGGGACGCCCGCGTCGCGCAGCCGGCCCTGCATCAGGAACTTGTCGCGCCGGGCCTCGGACGAGCCCGTGTTCGGGCGCATCCCCCAGTGGACGGCCAGCAGGTCGTACGCCTCCACGCCCGGCTCGGACCCGCAGATGAGGTGGTCCGGCCGGCCGCCGCACAGGGCCTCGACCGCCCGGGCCGTCGTGAGGACGTCCGAGTAGCGCAGCTCCGCGACGAAGTCCTCGGCCGGGTACGACGCGACGAGCGCGGCCGGGAGCGTCTCCGAGGTCAGTACGGCGACGGAGTCCAGGCCGTACAGCTCCTTCGCGCGGCGGGCGAGGGCCGAACCGCTGGAGTAAGGGTCCACCACCACGAGGAATCCGCGATCGGCGTCAGGCATTCTCCAGCACCTTCTCTTCGCTCTCCTCGCGGGGCGCGGGCTCGTCGCTCCGGACCATGGTCATCGCGAGCGACCCGACGAGGGCGCAGGCCGCCGAGACCCACAGGGCCGTCTGCCACCGACCGCCGTCGAGCAGGTCACCGTAGACGGCGGCCGCGACCGCTCCGCCCAGGTAGAACGAGGACTGCCGCATGCCGATCGAGACCATCTGGCGCGCCGGCGCGAAGCCCGACATGGCGACGGTGTCCAGGAGCGGCATCAGGCAGTAGTTGAACAGCAGGCGCAGCAGGTACAGCACGATGAAGACGGCCAGCGGCACGGCCAGCGACTGGAGCAGCAGGCCGAGAACGGCCAGGACCCCGAAGAAGGCGGCGCTCGGGCGCAGCTTGAACCGCTTGACCAGGACGGGCGCGAAGATGGCGCCGAAGATGCTGACGATCTTGTCGGTGCCCAGGATGAGCGAGATGTCGCTCACCGGGATGTCGTAGATCTGCGCGAAGAGGACGTTGGCGAACCGGAAGAACAGCGCGATGGACGCGCCGAGGAAGCCGGCTGCCAGGAAGAGCGCGACGAAGTTGCGCTTCTCCAGCGGCGCCTGGCTCTCCTCCTGCGCGGCCGCCGCGGCCTTCTTGGCGACGGTCCCCGCCGACGGGAGGCGCAGGACGAGCATCACGCAGGCCGCCAGGAAGGACAGCAGCAGGAAGAAGCGGTACTTCTCCAGGTCGCTCGTGTCCAGCATGCCGCTGACCGCGGACACCAGGGCCGAGCCGATGACGCCGGCGCCCAGGTAGGAGATGAAGAACGCGCTGAACAGGCGGGTGCGGGAGGCCTGCGGGACCTGCGAGCCTGCAATCGCGTTGCCCACGGAGAGCAGGCCGAGCATGCCGGCGAGGATCAGGCTCAGGACGACGGAGGCCGAGGCGACCGAGGCCACGAACGGCAGACCGGCGAACGGCACGGTGTAGAGCACCGAGGCCCCGATGAGCAGCGTCCGCTGCGACATGAACCGGCCGAGGAAGAGGAGCGGGATGACCGCGACCGCCATGGCTCCGGTGGCGATGGCGTAGATCACGCCCGCGTCGCCCTCGCTGATGCCGCGCTCGGCGAGGTAGAAGTTGAACACCACGTCGAAGATGGTGTTGGCGAGCCCCATGAAGAAGGACGCGGCCAGGTAGAAGTAGATGGGCCGCGGGACCGAAGACAGTTTGCTAAACAAGGGGAGCACGTCCCTGGGTCGGTTCAAGTACGTGTCCTGAGTGGCGCTCGATCAGCGCCGCGCCGTGGCTCCACGGGCCGTAGCCGTCCGCGGTGGCCAGGTGCCCGCCGCCGGGGACGATCTCGACGGTGCTTCCCCAGGTCTCCGCGAGCGCCAGACCCCGTTCGAGCGACAGGTAGGGGTCGTTGTCGGAGAGCACGAGGTGCGTCTTCAACGGCAGCCCGACGGTGGGCAGCGGCGCCTGCGGGCTGATGGCCGGCAGCGTGTCGGCCGCGTCGACATCGGCGGGGGCGACCAGGAGGGCCCCGACGACCCGGCTGTCCCGGTGCGTCGCCGCCCACTGCGCGACGGTCACCGCTCCGCAGCTGTGGCCGATGAGGAAGACCTCACCGTCGATGCCGCGCACGGTCTCGTCGAGCCTGGCGACCCAGCGGTCGCGGTCGACGGTCTCCCAGTCGTCCTGGATGACGCGGGAGAACCCCGCGTAGGTGTTCTCCAGGTGCGTCTGCCAGTGGTCCGGGCCGGAACCGGTATACCCCGGTACGGTCAGATAGTGCATGGAATTACCTTTCGAGCCCGAGGTCCTGGAGGGGAACGCTGAGGCCGAAATGGAGCCCGAGCAGTTCTTGGAGCTGTGCGCCGTCGTCGACGGGGGTGGTGGTGCTGGTGCCGGCCGCGACGACGATGAGGTTGCCGTCCCGGACGCTGATCCGGCCGTCGGGGGTGGGGATGCTCGCCACCTTGTGCCGGTTCAGCAGGCTGTTGGGCGACGCCGTCGTGTAGAAGTGCGCCATGTCCACATCGGCCGCCTCGACCGGGGCGTCGACGAAGCGGTAGATGTCCTGCCACTCGGCGGCGCCGACGGCGTGCTCGTGGATCGACACCGTCCAGACCAGGGCGCCGGGGGCCGGGTCGAGGCCGACCCGGGTGGAGAGGGCGGGGTGGATCAGCTGCTCGCCGTCCGCCAGCCGGATCGGTCCTCTGGGGCCCCGGGCCCCGTAGCCGATGTCGAAGAGCCAGCGCTCGCCGTCGAGCGTCACGACGAAGATCTGGTGGGTCGCCGGGCCCTTGGGGCTGACGCTGCCGCCCAGCCGGAGCTCGTAGTCGAATCCGCACTCGTCGAGCAGCCACTGCATCATCCGCCCCGTCTCGAAGCAGATGCCGCCGCGGCGGCGGTCCACGATCGTCTCGTGGAGCACCTCCTCGCTGAGGCCCCGCTCGGCGTTGCCGTGCATGCTGAAGTTCTCGAACGGGACGTTGTACAGGTGGGCATGGTGGATGTGCCGAAGACAGTCGAGGGTCGGCTCCAGGGGGGCGCGGAGTCCGATCCGGTCGGCGTAGTCGGCGATGAGCTGGTTCACAGGGGTCTTTCCGGTCTGGTCGTGGTCGTGGTCGTGGGGGACGGTCGCCGACGTCAGACGTTGAGCACGAGCCGCTTGCCGATCGACTTGCTCACGCACGGGAGCATGTAGCTGGATTCGGCCTTCTCCTGGTCGGTGAGCACCTCGTCGCGGTGGTCGATCCGGCCGGTGTGGACCTCGACCTCGCAGGTCCCGCAGATGCCCTGGCGGCACGAGGACGGGACGCCCACGCCGTTCCGGTTGAGCGCGTCGAGCAGCGGCTGGTGCTGGGCGGCCTCGAAGGTGATGCCGGTCTTGACGCATTCCACTTCGACGGAGGCGGGCATGTCGCCCGCGGTTCCCGCCGACGAGCCGTCGGTGATCAGCTGCCTTGGGCCCGGAGCGCGCTCGACGGCGTCGCGCACCGCCGCGACCATCCCGGCCGGCCCGCACACGCCGACGGTGCTGCCGACGGGGATGCCGGCGACGACGCCGTCCCAGTCCGGGCGGCCCTGGGCGCCGGTGTCGAAGGTGACGACACTGCCGTTCTGCTCCCGCGCCAGCTCCCGGACGCGTTCGAGGAAGGGGAACTCCTCGGCGCCCCGGTCCACGTACACGAGCCGCCAGTCACGCAGCCGGCCGCCGGACAGGACCGCGAGGATCGGGTTGACGCCCACGCCGCCGGCCACGAAGTGGGTGAAGGCGGTGGCGTCCTCGGCGGTGAAGTTCCCGCCGGGAGCCGAGACCCTGACGGGTGCTCCGACGTGCAGCCGGGGCGAGAGGTGGTCGCGCCGGCCGCCCCGGTCGCGGTTGCGGACGGCCAGCTCGTAGCCCTCTTCGCCGGACGCCAGGATCGTGTAGGTCTTGTAGCGCGGTCCCACGCGCAGGGTGAGGTGCTGGCCGGGCACGGCGGCCGGCAGCGGCTCGCCGCCGGGCGCGCCGGTGAGCCAGTACTGGGTGACGCTCGGCGTCAGGGCGCGCGCGGCCCGGACGGTCGCGGGGCGAACGGTCTCGGTCCTCATGCCATCAACCCCGATTCCTGGAAGGCCTCGAGCGTGGCGGTGTGCTCCAGGGCCCCGGCCTCGACGAAGTACTGGAGGGTGGGCCCGGCGCCGCGGCGCACGTCGTCCACCACCTTGTCGCGCGTGTAGCAGTCGCTCATGATCTGTTCCACCTCGTGGCCTGCCAGACCGGCCGCGCTCAGCCCCAGGGCCGCGCTCGCGTAGTCCGGCTCCAGGAAGGCGAAGATCAGCCGCGGGATGTACGGGCCCGCCAGCTCGCGCTCCTTCTTCGTCATCGCGGGCCACAGGAACCGGAGCAGCGTCGAGAAGTAGGAGTGGTGCTTGGCCTCGTCGACGGCGTGGTCGGCCACCATCTCGCGGACGCCCTCGGGAAGCCGCTTGTCCTGGGGCAGTTCGTCGAGGATCGAGGAGATGAGCGTCTCGCTGACGATGGCGAACAGCAGCTCGTCCAGGCCGCGGATCTGGCTCGGCAGCTCCTCGTGGATGCGCGCGAGCTCGGAGGTGAAGGTCGGTGTGTCCGGGAGGGCCGGGGCGATCCGCGTACGGTCGCGGACCTCGCGCAGGATCTCGTACGTGAACTGCGCGTGCCAGGCCTCGTCGGTCACGATCTTGAAGGCGTCCAGCAGCATGTGCTCGGGCAGGTCCAGTCCGGACATGCCGCGGCTGATGTGCCCGGTGACCGGGATGACCGCGCTCTGCTCCAGGTCGATCGTGAACTTGAGGTACTCGTAGAGGCGGTGGACCAGGACGGTCTCACGGATGCGGGGCTCGGCCTGCTCCAGGATCGGGTGTGAGAGGGCGGGGACGAGTTCCGGGCTGAAAAAGAGTTCGCCATCGCCTTCCAGGACCCGCATCGGGCTGTTTCGGACGGTGGCGACGCGTTCCCAGGTACGGAAGCGGCTGCGGTAGTCGGCTTCTACGAAAGCCTGGTCGAGGCGATTCTGGTGCCGGCGGGCGAGAACGGTACGGTTCGCCGTTCTCGCGAATTGCAGTGCCATTCTTTTAGACCTTCATGTGTGTCGTTGGCTTGGAGGATGTCCATCGACACAACTGGCCGTCAAGCGGCAGAAGTTTGCCGCTGTACGGAGTTGTCCGGTTCGTCAGCATTGGGAAAACGTCGAATCGGACAAACCAAAAACGACCGGCAAATGATTGCCGGTCGCCTTCCGTAGAGAACGCGTAGCGGCAAAAGTTTGCCGCTCACGGTCGCACGGGAGTGTGTAGAGTGATCGTTATTCCGCAGAACTGGCGTCCTGTTGCGCCGGGATGCGGAGCTGCGGGGGCAGTACGGGGGTCTGCGGCAGCAGCATGACGCAGCGCATTCCGTGCTGGTAGGCGGGGAGGAGCACCTGCGAGGTGACGGTGATCTGTTCGGGTGAGACGTGCGGAAGGCTCAGCCGGTACCGGTGACCCTGGCGGAAGGCGATGACCTTCGGCCCCTGCGCCCAGAGCTCACGGCACACGGGATCCCGCAGGATCCGCTGGAGCAGACGGTCGAACGACGCCTTCTCCGAGCCCGTGGCCAGGGCGAACCGGAGCATCGCCAGATAGACCTCCGCGTGCCGGCGCCAGTCCAGCATCTGTTCGCGGGCCTCTTGCCCGGTCAGCGCCCAGTGCATGAGATTGGCACCCGGTTCGCGCACCCACGGAAACCAGGTGGCCATCAGGGTGTTGTAGCCCAGGATGTTCCAGCTGCCGTCCGTGAGATAGGCGGGGAACTGGGTCTGCCCCGTGACCAGCCGGAGCAGCGCGAGCTGGTCCTCGGCCGCACCCTCGTCGTCCGCGAGGGCAACGCCGGCGCCGTCGAGCGCGCGGCTGTACAGGACCATGCGCTCGTCGGGACCCAGCACCAACGCCTCGGAAAGCCTGCCCAATATGTCACTGGAGAGCGATACGGAATCCCCCGATTCCAGGCTGCGATACCAGCGCTCGCTCACGCCCATGAGTTCGGCGACTTCCTTTTGCGGAATTGCCTTTTCTCGTCGCAGCTTTATGCCCGCGTCAAATCGCCAGACACGGAGGAGCTGCGGCAACTCCATCGCCTGGAGGGTGGAGTCGGGCGCGAGAGCGTGATTGTTAACGCCACCTGTCCCCATCGTTAAATCTCCCCCGGATGGTGCGTTATCGACTCCTGGTGTGGAGTAGAAGTGTACAGCGTGACGCGCGTCTCAGGGCCTTGCGCGAACACCCGAGCGGCCGCTTTCATGCAACCAACTGCCTATCACCCACTGGCGGTTGAGAGCCTGGAACAGGAAAGCAGATCCCTATGCACCAGCCGACCCCACACCACGGCCGGCCAGTCGAAGTGACCCAAGCAACAAAGCGTCGGGTCGTTATTACCGGTCTGGGTGCGATCACACCCCTCGGTGCCGGTGTTCCGGAGCTGTGGCACGGACTCCTCGAAGGACGCAGCGGCGTACGGCGCCTGGAGGGCGAGGAGTACGCCGGCCAGCCCGTGCGCATCGCCGGAACCGTGCCGCAGGACCCCGCCGAACTGCTCCCCAGGCCCCAGGCGCGGCGGATGAGCCGCGCCTCCCAGTTCGCGGTGATCGCCGCACGCGAGGCATGGCGCGACGCGGGTTTCGCCGCGTCCGGCACGGTCGAGAGCGGCATCGACCCGAGCCGGGTCGGCGTGTCCATCGGCACCATCATCGGCGGCGCCCCCGTCCTGGTCGACGGTGACCGACGGCTGCGCGACAAGGGGCCGCGGGGCGTCTCCCCGCTCACCGCCCCGATGACCGTGCCGTCCCAGCCGGCCGCCCAGGTATCCCTCGACCTGCGGATCACCGGCGAGGCGCGCACCGTCGTCAGCGCCTGCGCCTCGGGTACCGAAGCCATCGGGCAGGCCATCGACCGCATCCGGTACGGGCACCTCGACATGGTCCTGGCCGGCGGAACGGAAGCCGCCGTCACCCCGTCGGTGATGGCCGCCTTCGCCGCCATGCGCGCCCTGTCCACCCGCAACGACGAGCCCGAGCGGGCCTCCCGCCCCTTCGCCAAGGACCGCGACGGCTTCGTCCACGGGGAGGGCGCCGGGCTGCTCGTCCTGGAGGCGGAGGAGCACGCCCTGGCCCGCGGCGCCCGCATCTACTGCGAGGCGGCCGGCTGGGGCCTGTCCGCGGACGCCCACCACCTCGTCGCACCCGACCCCTCGGGCGACGGCATCGTCCTCGCCCTGCGCCGCGCGCTCGCCGACGCCGGAGCCGCACCGCGCGACGTCGTTCACATCAACGCGCACGCCACCGCCACCGTGGACGGGGACCTCGCCGAGGCCACCGCCCTGCGCCGGCTCCTGGACGAGCGCGGCGCGCACGCGCCCGTGGTCCCCGTGACGGCGGTGAAGGGCAACCTGGGCCATCTCCAGGGAGCCGCGGGCGCGGTGGCGGCCGTGGTCGCCGCCCTCACCCTCGACCACGGGCGCATCCCGCCCACCATCGGATGCGACGATCGCGACGACGCCTGCGACCTGGACGTGGTCACGTTCGTGCCGCGCCCCCTGCCGGCCGCCGGCGACGTCGTCCTGAGCAACTCCTTCGGCTTCGGCGGCCACAACGCGGTCCTCGCCCTCCGCCGGGACGGCTCGGGCCGCAGTGACCGCACCGACCCCGAGGACCGCACGGACCGCACGGACCGCACGAAGGAAGACGAAGCCGCATGACCGACAGCACCCCCGCCCCCGCTCCCGCCCCCACGTCCCAGGACCTGGTCCGCGCGTTCCACCGCGCCTTCGGCCTCGGCGTCGGATCCGCCCCGGCCAACGTCGCGCCGGAACTGGCCCGGCACCGCCAGGTCCTCCTGGAGGAGGAGGTGGCCGAGCTCGCCGAGGCGACGGAGTCCGGCCGCCTGGCGGACATCGCGCACGAGCTGGCCGACGTGGTCTACATCGCGTACGGGACCGCCGCCGTGCACGGGATCGACCTCGACGCGGTCCTGGCCGAGGTCCACCGCGCCAACATGTCCAAGCTCGGCCCGGACGGCCGCCCTTCGTACCGCGAGGACGGGAAGGTGCTCAAGGGCCCGTCGTACCGCCCTCCGCAGGTCGCCGACGTCCTCCGCGAGCAGTCCTGACGGGCGTTCGACCGAGCCCCTCGCCGGTGTGACCCGGCTCACACGAGAAGTTCCGGTCCGGAGCGATGAGTTCTGACCGGCGCGGCGGTCTACATGGGCGTACACACCGAGTGGGCGAAAAAGAGGAGCCGGTCCCATGCGCATCGTCATCAGTGAGTTCATCAGCCTCGACGGCGTCGTGCAGGCCCCGGGCGGTCCCCAGGAGGACACCGACGGCGGCTTCGCGCACGGCGGTTGGTCGCACCCGTTCTTCGACCCGGAGGTGATGGGCGGCGCCATCGGCGAGGCCATGGCCACCACCGAGGCGCTGCTGTTCGGGCGCCGTACGTGGCAGACGATGGCCGCGGCCTGGCCGGAGCGGGCCGGCGACCCGTTCGCCGATCAGATGAACGCCATCCCGAAGTACGTCGTCTCCGGGACGCTCGGCGAGGCCGACCTGGCCTGGAACAACACCACGCTCCTCCCCGGCGACAAGGCCGTCGCCCGGATCAAGGAGCTGCGCGCGACCGAGGGCGGCGACCTGGCCGTCATGGGCAGCCCCACCCTCGTGCGCACGCTCCTGACCGAGGGCCTGGTCGACGAGCTCCGGCTGATGATCATGCCGGTGCTCCTCGGCGGCGGGAAGAGGATCTTCCCCGAGGACGGCGGGCTGCGCACGCTCGAACTCGTCTCGACCGTCGTCAGCGGCACGGGCGTCCACGTGTGCACCTACCGCCCGGCCGCCGCCTGATCCGGGCGGCCCGCGGCCCCGTCACTCCAGCTGGTCGGTGAACCGCTTGAGCGCCTTGGCGCCGAGCGGGTCCACCAGCGGGTGCAGGGCCCGGTCGACCAGCCGGAGCCCCGGGACGCGCAGGGCGCCGAAGAAGGCGAAGCGGGTGCCGTCGCCCTCCGGTACGGCGGCCATGCCGCCGAGTACGAACCGGCTCTGCATGAGGCACCAGCCGGGCCGCAGCACGATGTCGAAGCGCGCCCGCATCCCCAGCGGGCTGCGGGCCCGGGCTTCGAGGCGTTCGCCGGCGGCCGAGGTCACGGTGAAGGCGCTGATGTCGGTGATCAGTCTCGGCATCTGGCTCTCCAGGTCGGAGGCGAGCGCCCAGACCCGGTCGAAGGGTGCGTCGAGCAGATGGTCCGCGAAGCTCGCACCCGGGGTGGTGCGGGCGATCACCCGCAGCCTGCGTACTGCGTCGAGTTCGGCGATCGGCCAGGAGTCGCTCAACGTTCCCACACCTTCCGGAAGTTGCGGCGGGCCCGGAAGAGCCGGGTCCGTACGGTGGGTTCGGGCACGCCGAGCAGGGCGCTGACGGCGTGCTCGTCGAGCCCTTCGAGGTCGCGCAGGACCAGCACGGCCCGGTGCGCCGGGGAGAGCCGCGCCAGCACGTCCCGTACGTCCGCGGCGAGTTGGGGATCGTCCCGCGCCGGCACCTCGTCGAGCGGATCCGGGACGGTCCTGGAGGCCGTACGGGCGACCCGCACGGCCTCCCGTACGGCGATCACCCGCACCCAGCCGAACAGCGCGGCGGGCTCCCGCAGTTGGCCGATGCGGCGGAAGACGGCGATCAGCGCCTCCTGGGTGGCGTCCGGCCCGTCCTGGAGCGCGATCGGACCGCACAGCCGCCCCACGTACGGGGTGAGGAGGTCGAGGAGCTCGGATGCGGCCATCCGGTCGCCGCGCTGGGCGGCGCGCACGAGGTCCGCAGGCGCCGCCGGATCCGGCGGATCCGCTTCCGCGCGGCCCAGGCCCCCGACCGAACCGGGCGACCCGGCCGAACCGGCCGAACCGGCCGAACCGGCCCACGGGATTCCCATCGCTTCCCCCCGCTTCCTCCTTGAGGACGTCTCGGGGAGGAAGAGTGCGGGGACCGGCCGGACATTCCCGTGAGCCAGGTCACACCGGCGCCCCGCTCAGGACCTCCACCTCGCCGGTGTCGAGCGAGTAGTAGGCGCCGACCACCCCGAGCCCGCCCTTCTTCACCAGCGGGGCGAGGTCCGCGTTCGCCCGCAGGTCGTCCGCGGTCAGCTTGACCTGGTTGCGGATCATCGTGTCGACCGGGTCGGCACCGGGGGCCTTGACCGTCTGCTCGTACGCCGGCCGCAGCGCCTTGCCGATCGCCTCCAGGTTGCCCGGCAGCGCCTTGCCGGCGCGCGCCGCGTCGTACGCCGCCTCGATGGCCCCGCAGCGCTGGTGGCCGAGGACGAGGATCAGCGGGGTGCCGCCCGTCACCGGCCCGTACTCCACGGAACCGACGACGACCGGGCCGACCGCCTGGCCGCCCGTGCGCAGCACGTAGAGGTCGCCGAGTCCGGTGTCGAAGAGGAGCTCCGGGGCCACCCGGGAGTCGATGCACGAGAGGACCACCCCGTACGGGTCCTGCGCCTCGGCCACCAGCTTGCGCCGGTCGGGATCCCGGTCGGGGTGTTCGAGCTTCCCGCTCACCCAGCGCTCGTTCCCCTCCATCAGCCGTGCGAAGGCCGCCTTCGGGGTGGCCGGGCGCGGTTCGGGCGCGCGGTTCGGCGACTTCGGGGCGGTGCTCGCCGAACAGCCGGCGAGCGCCACCACCGCGGCGCCCAGGCCGCCGGAGAGCAGGGCCCTGCGATGCGGAAATCCTGTGCTGCCCATGGGCCGTTCCCCTCGATGCCGCTGCCGGCACGTCCGTACGCACGTCGCGCACGTCGTGGCAAGGGCGACTATTCAGCGCGGCGCGGCCGTTTCCGGGACAGGCGCACACGGGCGCCGGCGCCTTTACCACCGACGGCCCACAACCGGTGAGCGACCGCTTTCCCCGGGCCGGATCGAAAATTTCCCGCGGGCAGTGCAGAACTTCGACGGCTTATCCTGAAGGAAATCTGTCCTGGTCAGAGTAGACATGGTCTCGCATGAGGGTTAGCGTCTCAGGCGTGACCTCTGAGAAGTCCCCGCTCGCCGACAGCCTCGACGACGACGACTACCCCGCCTACACGATGGGCCGGGCCGCAGAAATGCTCGGCACCACGCCCGCCTTCCTGCGCGCCATCGGAGAGGCACGCCTCATCACCCCGCTCCGCTCGTCAGGCGGCCACCGCCGCTACTCCCGCTACCAGCTGCGCATCGCGGCACGGGCCCGGGAGCTCGTCGACGGCGGCACGCCCGTGGAGGCGGCCTGCCGGATCATCGCACTCGAGGACCAGCTCGAAGAAGCCCTCAGGCTGAACGAGGAGATGCGCCGCGGGCGGGAAAATTCCTGAAGAGCGGCCCGAAGCGGCGGCCACCGTTTATACGACTTCCGCGCGCGAATATCTGTTACTGCCGCTGCAGAATTACGGAAGACGGGGAAAATTCCCCCGCCTGCCGGCTCCCCCTGTGCTACGGTGGTGTTAGTTGCAGTTGTGGTTCCCAAAAACTTACAAGTGCTCTCATCGGATTTTCGATGGGCGCTCTTTTTATTTAAACCGGATGCATTTTCCGGTCGGGGCAATCATCGCGGCGACTCCGGACTCGCACAGTGCGCATCCGGGCACTGCCCCAAAGGAGAATTCATATGGCATCTGGCACCGTGAAGTGGTTCAACGCGGAAAAGGGCTTCGGCTTCATCGAGCAGGAGGGCGGCGGCGCTGACGTCTTCGCCCACTACTCGAACATCGCCTCCTCTGGCTTCCGTGAGCTTCAGGAAGGCCAGAAGGTTACCTTCGACGTCACGCAGGGCCAGAAGGGCCCGCAGGCCGAGAACATCGTTCCCGCCTAATCGCTGACGCGTACACGCAGCTGGGGCCCGCACCTTGGGGTGCGGGCCCCAGCTCGCTGTTTTTCCCCTGCCCGCGCCCCGTCGCTGCCGACGGCCCGCGGATGACCGCCGTCTCCCCGGCTCTCCGGCGCGCAGCGCGGCACCCTCTCCACAGCAGTCCGGCCCTTTCTTTCCGGCACGGCACTGCCTCGTCTTTTCTTCGGCTCGTTCTCGCGAATCCCCCATGCCGGGAATTCCTCGATACGCGCCGCATCGAGGAAGGTTCTGCATGAACCGCACTACTCGCACGACCCGCTCCACGTCCCGTACCAACGACCGCGACCGCTACTCCTCGCCCCGTACGTCCGGCGGCTCCGCCCCCGGCCGTTCCGGCTATGGCGGCGGCGGCAGCCGGCGCCCCGTCGCGCAGCGGGAATTCGCCCTTCCCGTGACCGTCACCCCCGCGCTCCCGGCCGTCGAGTCCTTCGCCGACCTCGACATGCCCGTGCAGCTGCTGAGCGCGCTCGGCACCGAGGGCGTGACCGTGCCGTTCCCGATCCAGGGCGCGACCCTGCCGAACTCCCTCGCGGGCCGTGACGTGCTCGGCCGCGGGCGCACCGGCTCCGGCAAGACCCTCGCCTTCGGCCTCGCCCTGCTGGCCCGTACGGCCGGACAGCGCGCCGAGCCCAAGCAGCCGCTGGCCCTGGTCCTCGTACCCACCCGCGAGCTGGCCCAGCAGGTCACGGACGCCCTCACCCCCTACGCCCGCGCCCTGAAGCTCCGTACGGCCACCGTCGTGGGCGGAATGCCCATCGGCAAGCAGGCCGGCGCGCTGCGCGGCGGCGCCGAGGTCGTCGTCGCGACGCCCGGACGGCTCAAGGACCTCATCGATCGCGGCGACTGCCGGCTGAACCAGGTCGCCATCACCGTCCTGGACGAAGCCGACCAGATGGCGGACATGGGCTTCATGCCGCAGGTCACCGCCCTGCTCGACCAGGTGCGCCCCGAGGGCCAGCGGATGCTCTTCTCCGCCACCCTCGACCGCAACGTCGACCGGCTCGTGCGCCGCTACCTGAGCGACCCGGTCGTGCACTCCGTCGACCCCTCGGCCGGCGCGGTCACCACGATGGAGCACCACGTGCTCCACGTGCACGGCACCGACAAGCACGCGGCCACCACCGAGATCGCCGCCCGCGAGGGCCGGGTGATCATGTTCCTGGACACCAAGCACGCCGTGGACCAGCTCACCACCCACCTGCTGAACAGCGGCGTACGGGCCGCGGCGCTGCACGGCGGGAAGTCGCAGCCGCAGCGCACGCGGACCCTGACGCAGTTCAAGACCGGGCACGTCACCGTGCTCGTGGCGACCAACGTCGCGGCGCGCGGGATCCACGTCGACAACCTCGACCTCGTCGTGAACGTCGACCCGCCCACCGACCCCAAGGACTACCTGCACCGCGGCGGCCGCACCGCCCGCGCGGGCGAGTCCGGCAGCGTCGTCACCCTGGTCACCCCGAACCAGCGCCGCGACATGGTGCGCCTGATGGCCGCCGCGGGCATCGTCCCGCAGA
Source organism: Streptomyces sp. NPDC059989 (assembly GCF_042736975.1). Lineage (NCBI taxonomy): Bacteria > Bacillati > Actinomycetota > Actinomycetes > Kitasatosporales > Streptomycetaceae > Streptomyces > Streptomyces sp. NPDC059989. The sequence continues at coordinate 17,944 of NZ_JBHWUO010000003.1, read as the reverse complement.
CCACCCAGGTCCGCTCGGGCGAGGAGGCGCTGAGCCGGATCACCGGCGCCCAGACCCCCTCCGGCATCCCGGTCGTCATCACCGCGCCGAAGTCGGACCGGCCCCGGCGCAGCCCCGCCTCCTCGCGCGGCCGGCGCAGCCGTCCGGCCCAGGAGCGGCGCCGTTCCATGGGCATGGCCGCCTGACCGACCGCCGGGCGCCCCGCACGGGGCGCCCGCCGTTGGCCGGCAGCCCGTAGCCTCTTGGCACGCAGCCCCTTGATCTCCTGGTCCTCGAACCCCTCCCCCGTCTGTGAGGCATCATGCGCTTCGTCATCGCCCGCTACCCCTTCGACCTCACGAAGCTCGAGGTCGAGGAGAAGATGAAGGGCGTCAAGCCCGAGGCCGTCACGGGAGCGTCCGTGATCATCAGCCGCCGCACGTACCCCGTCAAGCAGGTCGGGGAGGTCATCACCCGGCAGGACCGCCGCGACTTCACGGCCGCCGAGGTCACCCGGGCGCTGGCCCGCCTGGGCTTCACCTGCCGCGACCTCACCGTGCCCGCCCCCGCGCCCGTCCTCAGCCCGGTGGAGGCGGCCTCGGCACTCCTCGGCAGCCCCTCCGGGTCCTGACGCGCTTGCTAGAGTCCCGACCCATGTCGATCCCTGATGACCTGCTCATCGATCTCGCTGCCATGGTCGAGTCGGAGCAAACCAATCAGATGTCCCTCACGGTCGTGGTCCACGGCGCCGTCATCACCGGCCGCCTCGCCCCCGAGAGCGTCTGGCGTCAGCGCGTGGCCGAGGTGCTGCAGGACTCCGACCAGCTGGCTCCGTTCGCGGAGGTCTTCCGCGCCCCCGGACCGGAAGGCGGGGCCCCCTCGCACCTGCACTTCCACGTGGCGCGCATCCTCCAGGGCACCCTGGGCATCCCCGAGACCGGCGGGATGTACCGGATCGCGATCAACGACGTCAGCGCCTGGACCGTAGGGGACTTCAGCTACTCCGACCGATAGCCCCCGGGCGGCCGCATCGCATCCCGCCGGGTACCGGCTCGTCGTCGAACCGGACGACGTGGACGTGGTCCGGTTCGAGCGGCTGGCCTCGGCCGGGCGCGGAGTGCTGGCCGCCGACCCCGGCGACGCCGCGCGCGTACTGCGCCGGGCCCTGGCGCTGTGGCGCGGACCGGCGCTGCTCGACGTGGCGGCCTCCGACTTCTTCCGGGCGCCCGTGACCCGGCTGTCCGAGCTGCGGATGGCCGTCCTCGAAGACCGGATCGAGGCCGATCTGCGGGTGGGGCGCGGCCGGGAGCTGACCGGCGAGCTGACCTCCCTCGTCGCCGAACACCCCTTGCGGGAAAGGCTCGTCGGGGCGCTGATGCGGGCGCTCGTCGCCGCCGGGCGGCCCGCCGAGGCCCTCACCGCCTACGGCAGGGCCAGTTCTCTGCGGTGGACAAGCTGCTCACCGCCGAGGAGAACCTCCTCCTGATGGCGGACCTGCGCCACCTGCCCAAGGCGGCCGGCCGGCGCCGGTCCGGCGAGCTGCTGGAGGCTTCGACCTGGCCGACGTGGCCCGCAAGGTGGCCATGACCTTCTCCGGCGGCATGCTGCGCCGCCTCGACCTGGCGATGACCCTGATGGGCGGCCCGCAGGTCATCTTCCTCGACGAGCCGACCACCGGTCTGGACCCGCGCAGCCGCCGCGCGATGTGGCAGATCATCCGCGAGCTCGTCGCCGACGGGGTCACCGTCTTCCTGACCACCCGGTACCTGGAAGAGGCCGACCGACGCCGATGGCCGACCGTACGGAGTCGGGCGCGGCGGCCAGGTCGTGCCCGGCGACCCGCACCCGGCCCGCGTCCGCTCCGATGAGGGTGGACAGGATCTGCACGGTGGTGGTCTTGCCGGCGCCGTTCGGGCCGAGCAGCGAGAAGATCGTGCCCGCCGGGACGTGCAGGTCGATGCCGTCGAGGACGGTCTTGGCCCCGTAGGACTTGCGGAGTCCGGTGACCTCGATGGCCGCGGGCCTCGTGGGGTGGTTCGGGACTTCGGTCATGGTGATCGCTCGTTTCGTGGTCGCTCCCTTGTGACGACGTCACCTTGACCGCGGGCGCTGACAGCCCCTGGAGAGACCGCTGACAGATCGCTGACAGCGGGGTGTCAGGCCCTCCCCTATAGCGTTCACTTTCATTGCATTGCAACGGACGAATGGCCTCCGTTGCATTAACCTGGAGGACCACTGCAATGATTTCCTAGCTCTGACCTGCATTGATGATGATCTACCGCAACGATTCCGTTGTCAGATCTTCGAATGCAACGTAGCGTTTCTCTCATCAGAAACAGTGAGCCGAAGGAAAAGACCATGCAGAAGTTCGACACCATCGCCCCGATCTCCGCCGTCCTGGACATCCCCGCCGGACTCATCCGGTTCATCGCCGCCGACCGGGCCGACACCACGGTCGAGGTCCGGCCCGCGAACGCTTCGAGCGGCAGTGACGTGAAGGCGGCCGAGCAGACCACGGTCGAGTACGCCGACGGGGTGCTGCGGATCGCGGCCGCTCCGGCCAAGAACCGGATCCTGGGCAACTCCGGCTTCGTGGAGGTGACGGTCCAGCTGCCGGCCGGCTCCCGCGTCGAGGCGAAGGCCGCGAGCGCCGAGCTTCGGGGTGTCGGGCGCCTCGGCGATGTCACCTTCGAGGCCGCGCAGGGCACGGTCAAGCTCGACGAGACGGCGGGTGCCCGCCTCACCCTCCAGGCCGGCGACGTTGCGGTCGGCCGCCTGGGCGGCTCGGCGGAGATCAGCACCCAGAAGGGCGACCTGAACGTCACCGAGGCGATGGGCGGCACGGTCACGCTGCGCACCGAGTACGGCGAGATCGCGGTCGGCGCCGCCCGCGGCGTCTCCGCCTCCCTGGACGCCGGCACCGCCTACGGCCGGATCCTCAACGCGCTCACCAACACCGACGGTGCCGGCGCCGGCCTGAACATCCACGCCACCACCGCCTACGGCAACGTCACCGCCCGCAGCCTCTGACCCGCAGACCCCGAAGGAGAACCCCTCGTGACCAACCTGGCCATCGCGGCGAACGGGCTGCGCAAGTCCTACGGCGACAAGACCGTCCTCGACGGCGTCGACCTGACCGTCCCCGAAGGAACGGTCTTCTCCCTGCTCGGCCCGAACGGCGCCGGCAAGACCACCGCCGTCAAGATCCTCTCCACCCTCGTCTCCCCCGACCCCGCCTCCGGCGCGATCCGCGTCGGCGGCCACGACCTCGCCACCGACCCGCAGGCGGTCCGCGCCGCGATCGGCGTCACCGGGCAGTTCTCCGCCGTGGACGGCCTGATCACCGGCGAGGAGAACATGCTCCTGATGGCCGACCTGCACCACCTGTCCAAGCCCGAGGGGCGGCGGGTCGCAGCCGAGCTGCTGGAACGGTTCGACCTGGTCGACGCCGCGAAGAAGCCCGCCTCCACCTACTCCGGCGGCATGAAGCGCCGCCTGGACATCGCGATGACCCTGGTGGGCAACCCGCGGATCATCTTCCTCGACGAGCCCACCACCGGCCTGGACCCGCGCTCCCGCCACAACATGTGGCAGATCATCCGCGAGCTGGTCTCCGACGGCGTCACCGTCTTCCTCACCACCCAATACCTCGAAGAGGCCGACCAGCTCGCCGACCGCATCGCCGTACTCAACGATGGCAAGATCGCCGCCCAGGGCACCGCCGAAGAACTCAAGCGGCTGATCCCCGGCGGGCACGTCCGGCTCCGCTTCTCCGACCCGGCCGCCTACCAGAGCGCCGCCTCCGCACTGCGCGAGGTCACCCGGGACGACGAGGCGCTGGCACTGCAGATCCTCAGCGACGGCAGCCAGCGCGAGCTGCGCTCCATCCTCGACCGGCTGGACTCCGCCGGCATCGAGGCCGACGAGCTGACCGTGCACACCCCCGACCTCGACGACGTGTTCTTCGCCCTGACCGGCACCGACCCGCAGCCCGGCCAGCCCGGCGTGCCCAGCCAGACCAAGGAGTCCCTCCGATGAGTTCCCTCTCCCTCGCCCTGCGCGACTCGTCCACGATGCTGCGCCGCAACCTGCTGCACGCCCGGCGCTACCCGTCCCTCACCCTGAACCTGCTGCTCACGCCGATCATGCTGCTGCTGCTCTTCGTCTACATCTTCGGAGACGTGATGAGCGCGGGCATCGGCGGCGGCGACCGCTCCGCGTACATCGCCTACCTCGTGCCGGGCCTCCTGCTGATGACCATCGGCAGCACCACGATCGGCACCGCGGTGTCCGTCTCCACCGACATGACCGAGGGCATCATCGCCCGCTTCCGCACCATGGCGATCCACCGCGGGTCGGTGCTCATCGGGCACGTCATCGGCAGCGTGCTGCAGTGCGTCGCCAGCGTGGTCCTCGTCGGTGCCGTCGCCGTGGCCATCGGCTTCCGGTCCACGGACGCCACGCCCCTGGAGTGGCTGGCCGCGTTCGGCCTGCTCGTGCTCTTCGCCCTGGCGCTCACCTGGATCGCCGTCGGCATGGGGCTGATCAGCCCGAACGCCGAGGCCGCCAGCAACAACGCGATGCCGATGATCCTGCTGCCGCTCCTCTCCAGCGCCTTCGTCCCGGTCGACGCGATGCCGGGCTGGTTCCAGCCGATCGCCGAGTACCAGCCCTTCACCCCGGCCATCGAGACCCTGCGCGGGCTGCTGCTCGGCAGCGAGATCGGCCACAACGGCTGGCTCGCGGTCGCCTGGTGCCTGGGGCTGGCGGTGCTCGGCTACTTCTGGTCGGCCTCGAAGTTCAACAGCGACCCGAAGTAGCAGCCGTGACAGCGCGAGGCCGCGGTCTGACCTGGGGTGGGGGTACGGGGTGGTTCGCCCGGGTATATCCCCTTGGACGGCGCTACGACGCACGCCCGGGTCAGCGCCCCCGCTGCCCGGGGTCACACCGTCGGAGGAGCGCAGGCCATGCACCGTACAGACCTCACCGACGTCGCAACCCACGAAGCCAGGGCCCTGTCCGTGTCCCTGTTCCGGAGGCTGGCCGAAGTGGAGGAGGGCAGTGCGGAGTACTCGTACGTCCGCAACACCCTCGTCGAGCTCAACCTCAGCCTCGTGAAGTACGCCGCCCGCCGGTTCCGCGGCCGCAGCGAGCCGATGGAGGACATCGTCCAGGTCGGCACGATCGGCCTGATCAAGGCCATCAACCGCTTCGATCCGGAGCGCGGGGTGGAATTCACCTCGTTCGCGATCCCGACGATCACCGGCGAGATCAAGCGCTTCTTCCGGGACACCAGCTGGGCCGTCAAGGTCCCGCGGCGGCTCCAGGAGCTGCGGATCGACACGGCGAAGGCGCACGACGTCCTGGAGCAGGAACTGGGCCGCGAGCCCACGGACGCCGAGCTCTCCTGCCGTCTCGAGGTCACTCCCGAGGAGCTGTCGGAGGGCCGGAAGGCGGCGTCCGCGTACTCAGCGCGCTCCCTGGACGCACCGCCGCAGGAGGACGCCGGCGAGCGGGACGCCTATGCCGAGCGGCCCTCGCTCGGCGAGGAGGAAGAGGCGTACGACCGCATCGAGTGCCTGGAGTCGCTCAAGCCGATGCTGGCCGGGCTCAGCGAGCGGGAGCGCACGCTGCTCTCGCTGCGGTTCGGGCAGGAGCTGACGCAGACCGAGATCGGCGACCGGCTGGGCCTGTCCCAGATGCACGTGTCCCGGCTGCTGGCCCGGACCCTGACGCGGCTGCGCACCGGGCTGCTCACCGACGACGGGGCGGAGGGGTCTGCAGGAACGGACGGGGCGGCCCCTACGGCCCCTACGGCCCCTACGAACCCGGCGGCCGCCGGTCCGCAGGCGGCTGCGGGCCCCGGGCCGGTACCTCCAGCCAGACCGTTTTGCCGGGCCGGCCGTCCCCGGAAGGCGTCGACCCCCAGCTCCGCGCGAGCCGTTCCAGCACGATCAGCCCGTGCCCTCCCGGCAGCGCGCGGTCGCCGGGCAGCCGTCGTCGCGGGGGCTCGGGACTGTAGTCGCTGACCTCGACGCGCAGCCGCTCGGGGGTGTGCCGCAGGACCAGTTCGCGGGGGCCGCCCGCGTGCAGGCAGGCGTTGGTCACCACCTCGGAGACCAGCAGCAGCACGTCGTCCACGGCCTCCGGCCACCCGGCCCGTCCCGCCCACTGCCAGTCCGCGAGCGCGAGACGGGTGAAGTCCCGGCACCGGCTCACGACCCCCGCCGTGGCACCTCCGAGGACCAGCCGCCGCGTCTGCTCGGTCACAGGGCCTCCCGCCTTCTACCGCCGAAGAGGCCCATCCTAGGGCGCCACCCGTTCCTCGACCCTTCCTGAAATTTCACATCTCGGAAACCAAATTCCGCCATGCGACAAGTTAAGATCCAATCCGCCCAGACTCCCCCGCACTCCCCGCATTCCCCGGACCCCAGGAGGAAAGCAATGGCCGAGAGCCGCGTCGCCCTGATCACCGGTTCCTCTTCCGGAATCGGTGCGGCCATCGCCCGCAGACTGAGCGCCGAGGGCATCCGCGTCGTGATCAACTCGGCCCGCAGCGAGAGCGCCGGCAAGGCACTGGCCGCCGAGCTGCCGGGCGCGGCGTACGTCCGGGGCGACGTCGCCGACGCGGCGGACGCGCGGCGGATCGTGCAGAGCGCCGTCGACACCCACGGCCGGCTGGACATCCTGGTCAACAACGCGGGCGTCACCCGGTTCATCCCGCTGGACGACCTGGAGGCCGCGGACGCCGACGCCTGGCGCGAGATCTTCGACGTCAACGTCGTCGGCGCCTGGCAGATGATCACCGCCGCCACGCCCCACCTGCGGAAGTCCGGCGATGCCTCGATCGTCAACATCTCCTCGGTGTCCGCCACCCGCGCCCTGGGCAGCTCCATCCCCTACGCCGTCAGCAAGGCCGCGGTCAACCACATGACCCGCCTGCTCGCCTCCCAGCTCGGCCCCGCCGTCCGCGTCAACGCGGTGGCACCCGGACTCATCGACACCCCCTGGTACGAGGACGCCGAGCAGGTCTGGGAGAGCTCCCGCGACTGGATCACCGAGAACACCCCGCTGCGCCGCGTCGGCACCCCCGAGGACGTCGCCGAAGCCACCCTTTACCTGGTCAACGCCGCATACACCACGGGTGACGTGCTGACCGTCGACGGCGGCCGCCACATCGTCTGAGTCCGGCATGCGGGACGTGCCCCGAAGGCGCCCCCTGATCCACATGCTGGACTACTACCCTCGTTTCATGAATGCAGAGTCCGACGCCCTCGCCACTGTGAAAGATGCCGACCGGAAGCACGTCTTCCACTCCTGGTCGGCGCAGGAGCTCATCGACCCGCTCGCCGTGGCCGGGGCCGAGGGCTCGTACTTCTGGGACTACGAGGGCAACCGCTACCTCGACTTCTCCAGCGCCCTCGTCTACACCAACATCGGCTACCAGCACCCCAAGGTCACCGCGGCCATCCAGGAGCAGGCCGCCAAGCTGTGCACGGTCGCGCCCGGCTTCGCCGTCGACGTGCGCTCGGAGGCGGCCCGGCTGATCGCCGAGCGCACCCCCGGCGACCTGGACAAGATCTTCTTCACCAACGCCGGGGCCGAGGCCGTCGAGAACGCCGTACGGATGGCCCGGCTGCACACCGGCCGCCCCAAGGTGCTGTCCGCGTACCGCTCGTACCACGGCGCCACCTCCACCGCGATCAACCTGACCGGCGACGCCCGCCGCTTCGGCAACGACACGGCGACCGCCGGCGTCGTGCACTTCTGGGGGCCCTTCGCCTACCGCTCGCCCTTCTACGCGACGACCGAGGCCGAGGAGTGCGAGCGCGCGCTGCGGCACCTGGAAGACACGATCGTCTTCGAGGGCCCGCAGTCCATCGCCGCGATCATCCTGGAGACCGTCGGCGGCGCCCCGGGCGTGCTCGTGCACCCGGACGGCTACCTCGCCGGCGTGCGCGCGCTCTGCGACCGCTTCGGCATCGTCCTCATCCTCGACGAGATCATGGTCGGCTTCGGGCGCACCGGTAAGTGGTTCGCCTCCGAGCACTGGGACGTCACCCCCGACCTGCTCTGCTTCGCCAAGGGCGTGACCAGCGGATACGTCCCGCTCGGCGGGGTCGCCATCTCGGCCGCCATCGCCGAGACCTTCGCCCGCCGGCCCTACCCGGGCGGTCTGACGTACTCCGGGCACGTGCTGGCCTGCGCGGCCGCCGTCGCCACGATCAACGTCATGGAGGAGGAGGGCATCGTCGAGCAGTCCGCCCGCACCGGCGCCGAGCTGCTCGGCCCCGGGCTGCGCGCACTCGCCGAGCGGCACCCCTCGGTCGGGGAGGTCCGGGGTCTGGGCACCTTCTGGGCCCTGGAACTCGTACGGGACCGCGCGACCCGCGAGCCGCTGGTCCCGTACAACGCGGCCGGGGCGGACAACGCGCCGATGGCCGCCTTCGGCGCCGCCCTGAAGAAGGGCGGGCTCTGGCCGCTCCTCGCCGGGAACCGCATCCACATCGCGCCGCCCTGCAACATCGCGGCCGACGACGTCGCCAAGGGGCTGGAGATCCTCGACGAGGCCCTCTCGGTCGCCGATGCGCACATGGTCTGACCTGGGGAGATGTGCGGTTGCCCAATCCGTGGGTGCCTGTCTTGGATGTTCCGCGCCATTACGAACAGCACGTGAACGTGCTGAAATCCGACACAGAGCACCTACGGACCGGGATGCACGTCAGGCCCGGGGCGGTCCTCAGTGACCGAACGGCGGGGAGCGGGCCGACCGCTGGACGCCGGGCGTACGGGATCCAGTCAGCCGGACTCCGTGTACCCGAAGGAAGACAGCCATGAGCAAGCACGTCCTGGCGCAGAACCAGTACGGCAAGGCCGAGAACCGCATCGTCAAGGTCACCCGCAAGGGCAACGACGGTTCCTGGCACGAGATCCGCGACCTCAACGTCTCGGTCGCGCTCCGCGGTGAGTTCCGCGACGTCCACCTCACCGGAGACAACGCCAACTGCCTGCCGACCGACACCACCAAGAACACGGTGTACGCCTTCGGCAAGGAGCACGGCATCGACTCCCCCGAGGCCTTCGGCATCCTGCTCGCCAAGCACTTCGTCTCCTCGCAGCAGCCGATCCGCGAAGCGCAGATCCGCATCGAGGAGTACGTGTGGGACCGCATCCCGGTCCCGACGCGCAAGGAGCAGCACTCCTTCGTCCGCAAGGGCCAGGAGGTGCGCACCGCGCAGATCACCTACAGCGAGACGACCGGCCTGCAGGTCATCTCGGGTCTGAAGGACCTGACGGTGATGAACTCGACGAACTCCGAGTTCCACGGCTACATCAAGGACAAGTACACGACCCTCCAGGAGGCGTACGACCGCATCCTGGCGACCAAGGTCACCGCGCGCTGGGCGCACTCGGCGCTGGCCGCCGACGACTCCTCGTACGACTGGGACCAGGCGTACAAGAAGGTCCGCAAGAACATGCTGGAAGCCTTCGCGGAGACCTACTCGTACTCGCTGCAGCAGACCCTGAACCAGATGGCCGAGCGGGTGCTCGACAACTGCCCCAAGGTCAACGAGGTACGCCTCAACCTCCCCAACAAGCACCACTTCCTCGTCGACCTGGAGCCCTTCGGCCTCAAGAACGACAACGAGGTGTACTTCGCGGCGGACCGCATGTACGGCCTGATCGAGGGCACCATCCACCGTGACGGCGTGCAGCCGGTGATCGCGACCTCCGACTGGATCGTCGCGTAACGCCTGCCGCTGTTCAGCTCGGCCCGGACCGCGTCGCGGGGTCCGGGCCGTTCTTCCGTCCCTGGCGTGCCGCCTACTCCGGCTGCCCCACGAGGAGGTTCCAGCGGCCCGAGCGCCCGGTGAGCGTGGTGACCGACTCCGGCCGGACGTCCAGCCTCCAGAAGGCCGCCGCGGGCAGCTCCAGCGCGTGCACCACGGCCGCCCGTACGACGGCCTGCTCGACCTCGGCCCGGTGGGTGGCCGCGTCCAGCCCGTCCAGTTCCGCCCCGACGCGGGCGATCAGCGCCTCCACCGACTCGCCGCCCGGCGGCGCGTAGCGGGGGTCCGTCAGCCACGCGTGCACGGCGGCCGGGTCCGCCCCGGCGACCTCGTCCAGGGTCCGGCCCGCCCACTCCCCCGCGTCCAGCCCGCGGAAGCCCTCGAATCCCGGGCAGGGCTCACCGTGGCCGAAGCGACGGGCGTGCGCCTCTGCGTCCTGCGGGAGTCTCACGAGTCGGACTCGTACCAAGAGGGTCTTCATAAGGGGAGCGTAAGCGCGGTACGGTCTCGGACGACATAACTACATGACGACGGTACGACGGAAGAACCGGTGAGAATCCGGCACGGTCGCGCCACTGTGAGACCTCCCGGAAGGGGGAGGCGAGTCAGACCCGCCACCGTCGTCGCGAGCACCACTGACCGGGACGCGTGTTCCCTCTGGAGGTTCCTGCCATGGCCCACTCCGCCGTGCCCGCTTCGGCTCCCGCCGTCGCACCGATTTCGCTCTCCGCGCTCGCCCCCTGGGCGGCCTTCGTCGCCGTCCTCACGCTCGTCCTGCTGTACTTCATCGGCATCGAACAGGGTGCCACCGCGGTCTTCGAGGGCGAGACCATCCACGAGTGGCTGCACGACGGCCGCCACCTGCTCGGCTTCCCCTGCCACTGATCTCGCATCTGCCTCCGCAAGGGAACCGAACCGTGAACAATCCCTCCCCCCGCGCCCTGCTCGTCAGAGGCATGCTCGCCGGCCTGCTGGCCGGCGTGGCCGCCTTCCTCGTCGCGTACCTCCTCGGTGAGTCCAAGGTGGACGCGGCGATCGCCATCGAGGAGGCCGGCCAGCACGCGGCCGGCGTCCACGACCACGGCGAGGCGGCCCCCGTCAGCCGGGCCCTCCAGGCCACGGCCGGCCTCGGCACCGGCGTCCTGCTGTACGGGGTCGCGCTCGGCGGAATCGCCGCGCTCGTCTTCTGCTACGCCCTGGGCCGCATCGGCCGCTTCGGCCCGCGGGCCACGGCGGCCCTGGTCACCGGCGGTCTGTTCGTCACCGTCACCCTGGTCCCGTTCCTCAAGTACCCCGCCAACCCGCCGGCCGTCGGAGACCCCGAGACCGCCGCCCGACGGACCGCCCTCTACCTCCTGATGATCGCCCTGAGCGCGCTGCTCGCGGCGATCACGCTGATCCTGGGCCGCCGTCTGGCCCCGAAGCTCGGCAACTGGAACGCGTCGATCGCCGCCGGTGCGGCCTTCGTCCTGGCCGTCGGGATCTCGTACGCGGTACTGCCCGGCATCAACGAGGTGCCGGAGGACTTCCCGGCCGCGCTCATCTGGCAGTTCCGCCTCGCGTCCCTGGCCATCCAGGCCGCGCTGTGGACGACTTTCGGCCTCGCCTTCGGTTATCTAGCCGAACGCGCCCTTGTGCCGGCCGCCGCACCCAAGGAGGCTGTGCAGCCGACCAGTTGATGAAGAGGGGGCCGGTGGTACATGCCGACGGCGATACGGGAGTGGCGCGGCTGGACGGGCGCGGCCCCGTTCTGGCTGAGCTCGGTCCTGCTGCTCCTGGCCCCCTTCACCGCGGTCACGCTGTTCGGTCAGATCGGCGTGATCGCGGCCTTCGCCGCATTGGGCGGCCTGGCGCGGCACCTCTGGTTCGGCGACTACGGGCATCCGGCCGTCCACCTCGCCGCCGCCCTGATGGGCGCGACGGCGGCGACGCTGATCGCGGTGTGACGGTGCGTCCGCGGGTGTGACCACCTCCGCATGTGCACCGCCGGCCCGATACGCCCGACACGCCCGAAGAAGGCCCTCCGCGTCTCACCCGTTCGGGCGTAGGCTCCCCCGTCCCCGGTCCGCACCGGCCGAACCGCTGCCAGCTGCGAAGACGTCCGGATCGCGGCACGACACGCCAGTGACGCTCCGTCAGCCGTGCGTGTTTCACGGAGTGCGGACGGGCAGAGGAGGTGTCCACTGCTCACATGACCCGGCCGCACGAGCCGGACAGGAGGGAATTCCATGCCTCGCGCCTCGGGGGAAGCGCCCAGCGGTGGCTGGGGAAAGGTGGCCGCCGTGCTGACGGCCGTTCTGCTGGCCATCGGCACCGGTGCGTTGCTGCGCACCGAGGGTGCCAAGCCGGTGGCCGCGACCACGGACGACGCGCTGCCCTCCCGGGCCCTGGGACTGTCCGACCACCGCCGTCTCGTGCGGCAGCTGGAGGAGTCCGGCGAGCACCGGCCGGGCCAGGGCGCCCGCTCGCCGAGGACGGCCGCCGGCCCGCTGCGGGGGGTCGCGCAGCCGCTCCGGGCCGCGCCGCCGCTGCGGTTGCGCATCCCGAGCCTGGGCATCGACGTACCGCTGGGGGCCGACGGGCACGAGGAGGTCTCCTGGGACGCCGACAGCCCGACGCCGGGGGCGGCGGGCACCGCCGTGATCAGCGGGTCCGGGCTGCGCCTGACCGGGCTCCAGCGGGGCCGGACCATCGAGGTCCCGCGCGCGGACCGGCGTACCGCCGTGTTCACCGTCGTACGGATCTCACCCGGCGAGGCCGGCGGCCGCGAGGACCGGGCCGGCCGGGCCCAACTGCGGCTGATCGGTGGCGAGACCGCCGTGCTCGCCCGGCTGACGGGACAGCGGCGCGGGCGCTGACCGTCAGCCTTGGGGGGTGTCTTCGTCCCCCGGTCGGGGGCTTCTCGTGATCAGTCCGGGAGTCCCCGGGCGTGTCGGGGCACACCCCTCGCATGAGCGGGAGGCAGCACGCACGAACGGTACTGACCAGGGCCCTGACGGTGGCCTGTGTCGTGCTGCTGTGCGTGTTCGGTGCCGGTCCGGCGGCCGCGATGGCCGCCGAGTCCCGACCGGCCTCCACCGCGCCCGCCGAGCCCACCGAGGGCCAGAACGACCCGGGCCCCGCCGATCCCGAGGTACGGGCCGCCGTACGGGCGGTCCTGCGCGGGGTGCCCGGCGTACGGCGGACACCGCTTCCGGTGTTTCACGTGAAACAGGCGGAACCGGCGAAGTGCGCACGCCCGTCGGAGGCGGCCGAACCTGCGCTGCCCCTGCGGGCGGTGCGGAGTGTGGTCCTGCGCTGCTGAGAAGGCCGAGCAGCACAGACCCCCACACCCCCTTGAGCACCGTGAGGTTCCGCCATGCCCATCGACCCGTACGCCGCCCTGAACGCCATGCTCCGCGCCGAGGTCGCCCGCTTCACGCCGCCGGTCCGCCAGGCCGATCCGGCCGAGGCCGCCGAGCCCGAGCGCGAACCACAGCAGACCGCGGCCCCCGCACCCGCGGACTCGGCCGCGTAGCCGGAGCGCTCCGGAGCAGTCCGCGGACCGGGCCCGGCCGACAGTACGGCCGGGCCCGGTCCGTCAGGCCCTTCGGGCGCTTCGGGCCCGCGATCCGGGGTCCGCTCAGGGTTCGCGGTTGTAGTAGCGGTAGAAGGCCGCCATGCCGACCCCGATGCCGACGAAGAGACCGGTCATGGTGGCTCGGAGCACGGAGCAGTTGGTGAGGCTGTGCAGGTACCCGGTCGCGATGCCCAGGAAGACGCCGTACGACGCGGCGTGCAGCTCCCGCGGCAGGCGCGGGCCGACCTGGGCGAGGGCGAACAGGCCGCCGGCGAAGATCGCACCGCACAGGATCCCGTAGAAGACGTTGCCCGCGTCGACCGGGCCCATCTGACGCTGGATGAAGGCGGCCCAGACTCCGTAGACGAGTCCGGCGAGCAGCCGCCTGGCGACGGCGTTCTTGCTCGGGTGGGTCGTGGCCGTCATCTGCCGCCCGGGGGCGGTGGGTGCCGCATGTGCCATGACGGGCTCCTCTCTCCCATCCTCCAGGGCACACCCGCCGCCGCCGGGCGGCAAGTGGATCACCCGCGCACGGCGACCGCGTCGATCTCGAAGAGCATGTCGGGCAGCGCCAGGGCGGCCACGCCGATCAGGGTCTGCGCGGGCAGCTCGGTGCCCCAGGTGGCGTGCAGCTGCTTGAGGAGCACCTCCAGCTTCTGCTGGTCGTGGCCGACGATGTAGGTGCCGATGCGGACGACGTCGGAGGGGCCGAGGCCGACGGCCGCGAGGGCGGTGCGGAGGTTGGCGAAGGCCTGCTCGACCTGCGCGGCGAAGTCCCCGGAGACGACATGTCCGCTCTCGTCGGAGCCGTACTGGCCGGCTATGAAGACCTGCTCGCCGGGGGCGGAGACGATGTGGCTGTAGCCGTAGTCGGTCGGGGTGTGGAGTCCTGCCGGGTTGATGATGCTGCGCGTCATGCCGAGCTCCCTGATTCCGTTTCCGTACGTGGGGTGGGTGGCCACCGGGCGGCCACCGGGGGCTACCGGGTGGCAAGCCAGGCGCGGAGCCGCTCCGGGGCCTCGGGGGCCTGCCGTTCGGCCTGCTGCCGGATCTCGTCGAGGTTCTGTTCCGCGAGGGCCTTGCGCCAGGCCAGTTCGGCCCGGCCCATGGCGTGCGCGATGGCGCACTCCGGGCCCCCGGCGGTCTTCGGCCCGGCGCCCGGGCCCTGCTGCCGGATCTCCGCGCACCGGAAGGCCTCCTCCGGCCCCTCGACGGCGGCGACCACGTCCATGAGCGAGATGTCGGCGAGCGGGCGGGCCAGCCGGAAGCCGCCGCGGGGGCCGGGGGTGGAGGTGACGATGCCCTCCCGGGCCAGCGCCTGGAGCTGCTTGTTGAGGTAGGCCGGGGGCAGTTCGTGCCACGCGGCCAGCCGGGCCGCGGACACGGCCCGCTCCGGACCGATCCAGGCCAGGTTGACGCAGCTGTGCAGCGCCCACTCGACGCCTTCGCTCATCTTCATAACCTGGATATTAAATGTCCAGAATCCTTTCCGCAAGGCAACACGCCACCCGGCACCCGGCCGGGCCACCAGGCCACCCACCCGCAGCAACACTGCTGGCGCGGGGGCCCGTCCCGACATTCCCTGGTGACGTGCGCACCATCCTGTCGGCGGTACTCATCGCGCTCGTGGCCCTGCTGGTGCCCGCGAGCGCCGTCGCGTACTGGGCCGACCGCGAGCTGGGCGACGCCGACCGCTACACCGCCGCCATGTCCCCCCTCGCCCGGAACCCGGCCGTCCAGGAGGTCGTCGTCACCCAGGTCGGCCACGCCCTCTCCGGCCAGATCGACGCGGGCCCCTTCCAGGGCGGGGTGGACGCCCTGCTCGGCGAGGCCCTGCGCTCCTTCGCCGGCACCCCCGCCTACCGCACCGCCTGGGACGCGGCCAACCACGCCGCCCACGCCGCCTTCCTCGACGCGCTCACCACCGGCCACGGCGACGCCCTCACCATCGACCTCGCCCCCGTCATCGACCGCGTCAAGGGGGAACTCGTCGCCGACGGCGTGCCCTTCGCCGACCGCATCCCGGTGACCCACCTCTCCGTGAAGGTCATGGAGTACGACAACCTCGCCGCGCTCCGGAAGGGGTTCCGCATGCTCCAGGTCGCCGGCATCTGGCTCCCCGTCCTGACCCTCGTCCTGGCCGCGGCGGCCATCGCGGTCGCCGTCCACCGGCGACGCGCCGTCATGGCCACCGGGCTGGGGCTCGCGGTCGGGGCCGGACTGCTGTGGATCGCCGTGGACGTGTGCCGCAGGCTCGCCCTCGACGATCTGCCCGCCGACATCGACCGGTCGGCCGCCGGGGCGGTCTACGACGCCCTCACCGCGTTCCTGCGCACGACCGCCTGGGTGGTGCTGGCCGTCGGACTCGCCGCCGCACTCGCCGCATGGCTGATGGGCCGACTGCGCCGCACCCCATAAGCTCGGAAGGTACCAACGCACGCAGAACGACGCAGAAGAGCCCAGAAGAACCGATTCGCAAGCGGCCGCACGGAAGCTGGGAATGAGCACCGAACAGATACCGTCCGGGCGCACGGGGCAGCATCCGCTGTCCCCGCCCGCCTGGCTGCTCAAGGGACTGCGGCCGAGCACCGCGCCGATCCCCTGGGCCGCCGCGCTGCGCGCCGCGGTGGCGCTGGCCACGCCCCTCGCCGTCGGATTCGCCCTGGACGAGCCCGAGTACGGCGCACTCGTCTCCATGGGCGCCCTCTCCGGGGTCATCGGCGACACCGCCGACGCCTACCGGATGCGCGTCCTGAACATCGCCGTCCCGCAGCTCTTCGGCGCCGTCGGCGTCGCGCTGGGCACCCTGGTCTTCGGGCACGGCTGGCTCGCCGTCGGCGCCCTCACCCTCATCGCCCTGATCTCCGGGATGATCTCCTCCATCGGCACGGTCGCCTCCGTGTCCGGACTGCTGCTCCTCCTCAACGCCGTCGTCGGCGCCGGCCTCCCGCTGCCCCGCCCCTGGTGGACGGCCCCCCTGCTGCTGACCGCGGGCGGGCTGTTCGTCCTCGTCCTCACCCTGCTCGGCTGGCCGCTGCGCGGCCGGCAACCCGAGCGCGCCGCCGTCGCCGCCACCTACCGGGCCCTGGCCGACACCCTGGAGGCCGCGGGCGGCCCCGCCTACGAGGAACGCCGCCACCAGGTCACCCAGGCCCTGAACCACGCCTACGACCTGGTGCTCGGCCGCCGGGCCCGCGTACACGGCCGCAGCCCCTCCCTGGTGCGGATGCTGGCCCAGCTCAACGTGGTGATCCCGCTGGTGGAGGCCGCGCCCGCCGCGCACCTGCGCGGCCGCCCGCTGCCGCCGGAGATCCCGGCGGCCGTACGGGACCTGGCGGCCGCCGTCGAGGAGGGTCGCACCGGCATCCCCGTCCTGGACCTGCCCCCGCCGCACACCCCGGCCGAACGGGCCGTCGACTCGGCCCTGCGGCACGCGGCGACCGTCGTCCACCTCGCCGAACCGGACCTGCACAACGTCGACGACCGCCTCGGCAGGCCCGCCGCCCTGGGGGTCCGGGCCCGCCGCGCGGTGCGCGACATGATGCTGTCCGGCGCCTCCTGGCGGTACGGCCTGCGGCTCGCCCTGTGCATCGGCCTCGCGCAGTCCCTCGTCTCCCTCATCGAGGTCGAGCGGTCCTACTGGGTCGCGCTCACCGTCACCTTCGTCCTCAAGCCCGACTTCGGCTCGGTGTTCTCCCGGGCCGTGCTGCGCGCCCTGGGCACCGCGGCCGGGCTGGTCATCGCGGCCGCCGTGCTGGCCGAGGTGCCGCGCGGCTGGTGGGACGTGCCGGTGATGATGGTCCTGGCCGCCCTGATCCCCGCCTTCTCCGCCAAGGGGTACGCCTTCCAGACCGCGGCGATCACCCCGGTGATCCTGCTCCTCTCGGACCTGCTCAACCACCAGGGCTTCGACCTGATCCGCCCCCGGCTGCTGGACAGCCTGATCGGCTGCGCCATCACCCTCGTCGCGGGCTACCTGCTGTGGCCCGAGAGCTGGCACACGCGGATCGGGGACCGGCTCGCCAACACCGTGGACGATGCCGCGCGGTACGTGGAGCGGGCGTTCGGCACCCACCCGCCGACGGAGGCGGGGCTGCGGGCGGCCCGCACGGCCCGCCTGGCCGCGCGGCGGCGGATCTACCGGGACCTGTCGGGCGTACGCAGCGAGTTCCAGCGGGCGCTGACCGAGCCGCCGCCGACGGGGGCGCGGGCGGCGGCGTGGTGGCCGCTGGTGGTCGCCGTCGAGCGGATCGTGGACGCGACCACGGCGGCGCGGGTCCGCGTCAACCACGGCGCGGAGCCGCCGTCGGCGGCGGAGGTCGCCGAGCTCACGGCGCAACTCCGCGCCCTTGCGGAGGCGGTCCGCACCACCAACCCGCCGGCCCACGCCCCGGCGCCCCCGCCCCCCGCCGACACCGGCGTCCTCACCCCCCTCCGCCAGGAAATCACCGCCGCCCAATCCCTCACCCACCCCAGCCCACCCTGATATGCGGGTGCGGCCCACAGCCCCGGGGCTCCGCCCCAGACCCCGCGCCTCAAACGCCGGCGAGGCTGGATGTGCCCGGCGCTGCCGCTCAGGTGCGGCTCAAGGATTCGGGGCTCCGCCCCGTACCCC